>DATHUV010000034.1:0-73266 GCA_035461905.1 Acidimicrobiia bacterium
TGTGGACCTTCACGGCAGCGAGGATGTCGTAGTACTCGTCAACGACCTCTGGCACACCGAACCTGCGCATCTGGACATGTGACATGTCCCCACGCATGAAGTCGAAGTTCCCGACATGCCGTGCATGGGCGTACCTCGAGCACACGTACTGCCACACGTGCGTCCGTGGGCGGTCGAAGTCGATCTCCCAGTTGGCGTTGTCGTCGACACGTTCGTAGAGCTTGTACCGGGCGAGCGGTGAGAACACCCGCGACATCAACTCGGGCCTCGTGATGACGAAGTCCGGCCACTCCATCCCGTAGTCGTCGATGACGGTGTGTCGGGGATCGGGGTCGACCTCGATCCCACGGAACGGCACGCCCATCGTTGCAGGGACGGGTTCCATCCCTGACGCCTTGAGACGCTTGATGAGGTCGACCCTTCGCTCGATCCTCCCGAACCTGTCGCCGGGATCCCCGAACAGCAGCGCGATTCGATCGTCCTCGTCCATGGCGAACAGCTCCGCGGAACCCGTGGGCACGGTCGTGCCCGCGATCGCCGACCCCTGTTGGACGAGCCAGGTGAAGATCTCGTCCTCGACGGCGTCGACCAAACCAGCAGACTTGTCCACGATGCGGCGGTCGAGGACGCGCATCCATTCGAAGTGGTCGGGCGATGCGAGGGCAGGCTCGGAGAACCGATCGGTGTGGGGGATGACGTCCATGCCGATCGTCTTCCCCATCACGTGGAGCAGGTTCGAGGTCGCCCGCAGCTGCCTGTCGACGGTTCCGAGGTTTGGTGCGTGCTCGTACAGCTCGTCGGAGAAGTACTCGGTGTTGAGCTGCCAGCCCGCAATGCCGTAGAGGCTCTTGACGACCCCGGGTTCCCAGATCGGCAGGAGGTGGATCGAGTCCATCGCGCCGGGCAGGGTGAGGGCATACTTCACGACGCCTGCGTAGTCGCCGACCGTGCGCACGTTGACGCCGACCATGTTCGTCCGCTTGACCCATGACGAGTCCGGCTCGCCACGCCGCGGCGATTGAACGGCGGCCGGGAGATCAGCAATCGTCCTATCGAGGTCGACCGCGTCATCGGACAACGCAGCGTCGATGGCGTCCCCGTGACGATCCCTGAGGATCTCGAGGACCCTCTGGAGGGGCAGCGCGATCGCGTCCTGGGGCCGGAGGCCCGCGATGAACGAGGTCTCGCCGGATGCGTATCGTGCGCGCCCCGGGATCGGGATCTCGCTCACACCGTCACAAATTCGACGTCGTAGTCACGTGTGATGATGACGTCGGCTCGGGACCGGTGGCGCGAGATGATCTCGTGTTCCTCGGTGAGCACGTCCTCGATGAAGGGATCGAAGTCCTCGCGACCCCTCGTCATCCGGTGATGGAGCGTCTCGAGCCTGTTCCGGGCGATGAAGATCCGCCGATCGACGTGGTCGCACAACGACGTGTACACCCCCTCGGCGATCACGACGTCGATGCCCTCGAGTGACACCGTCTCCTCGTCGATCCTGTTGTCCGCATAGATCACGAGCGGCTTGACGATCGACTCGGCGCCGTCCTGTGCGGCCTGGAGGTGTGAGTCGAGGAGGTCGATGCGCACCTCGGTCGTGCCGACCCAGTCGAAGTTGGCGCGCCTCGCGGCGTCGTTGAACTTCGGAGGGAGGACGTAGTAATCGTCCTGTTGGAGCACCACGGCGGGTACCCCGCGCTCTGCGAGCGCTTCGGCGAGCGCCTGGCCGGTCTCCGACTTACCGCTCCCCGACTCGCCGGCGACGGTCATGGTGAATCGCCTCGGTGAGGCCCTGATCTCGTCGACCAGCTTGGTGATGATGATGTCGGCGGCGCGCCGATGCTCTTCGCCGACGAGGATGATGTCTCCCTGCATGACGCCAGTGTACGCGCCTGCGCGCGTGCGTCAGGTTCCGAAGCGCCTCAGGCGTAGGGAGTTCGTGACGACCGACACCGACGAGAACGCCATCGCCGCAGCGGCGATCATCGGGTTGAGGAAGCCGAGGGCGGCGAGGGGGATCGCGGCCGTGTTGTACGCGAACGCCCAGAAGAGGTTCTGGCGAATGACCCGGAAGGTCTGGCGCGCCAGTGCAATGGCCGTGACCGATGTGGACGGGTCTGCGGACATCAACACCACGTCCCCTGCCTCGATCGCGACGTCCGTTCCGGATCCCACCGCCATCCCGAGGTCGGCGACGGTCAGTGCCGGGGCGTCGTTGATCCCGTCACCGACGAAGGCGACGATGCGGCCCTCGGCCTGCATCGCGGCAACCGCGGCGGACTTCTCGCCGGGAAGGACCTCGGAGACCACCGTGTCGATCCCGACCTCTGCGCCGATGCGCTGGGCGCTCTGTCGCGAGTCACCGGTGAGCATCGCCGTGGTGAGGCCCTTGGCGCGGAGTTGCTCGATCGCCGATGCCGAGGTCGCCCTCACCGTGTCGGCGACGCTGAGCACGCCCCGGACGCTCCCGTCCCAACCGGCGAAGAACGTCGTCCGGCCGGTCTCGGCGATTTCCTCGAAGCTCGCGGTCCAGTGCTCGATCCCGTCGTAGGCGAGATCGGTGAATAGGGATGCCCGACCGACGGCGACGGCCTTTCCATCGACAGTTCCGGTTGCACCCTTTCCCTCGATCGCCGTGACGTCATCGACGCGTCCGAGGGCGATCTCGCGCTCCTCGGCGCCGAGGACGACGGCCCTCGCGATGGGGTGTTCGGACCCGGACTCGAGGGACGCCACGAGCTTGAGGAACTCCTCGGTGCCTGCATCTGTCTCGACGTCGACGAGGGTCATCGCCCCCCTCGTGAGGGTGCCGGTCTTGTCGAACACCACGGTGTCGATGTTCTGGGCCCGCTCGAAGACTTCGGCATTCTTGAACAGGACTCCCAACTCGGCGCCCCTGCCGGATCCGACCATGATCGCCGTGGGGGTCGCGAGGCCGAGCGCGCACGGACAGGCGATGATGAGGACCGCGACTGCGTTGCGCACCGCCACGGCGGTGTCGCCGTCGATGATGAGCCAGGCGATGAGTACGACGATCGCGATCCCGATGACGGTCGGAACGAACACGCCCGAGACGCGGTCAGCGAGCCTCTGCACGGGCGCCTTCGTGGCCTGTGCGTCCTCGACGAGGCGCATGATCTGGCTGAGTGCCGTGTTGGGCCCGACGTGTTCGACCTCGACCTCGAGGCGACCCTGCTGGTTCACCGTTGCAGCGAAGACCTGCGAACCCGGCTCCTTGTCGACGGCGACGCTCTCCCCTGTGAGCATCGACTCGTCCACGCCCGACCGGCCCGCCGTCACGACCCCGTCGGCGGGTATCTTCTCACCGGGCAGCACGACGACGGTGTTTCCGGGTGCGAGCTCGAGCGGATCAACCATGACCTCGACGCCGTCACGGACCAGCCGGGCCTGTTTCGCTCCGAGTTCGGCGAGCTTGGCGATCGCGTTCGACGCTTGCCCCTTCGCCCGTGCCTCGAAGTAGCGACCCAACAGGATGAGCGTCACGATCATGGCGGCCGTCTCGAAGAAGACGAACGCCCCGCCGGTGCCCATGTGATCAGCACCGACGATGTGCTCTGCGCCTTGTACCAGCAGCACCTCCGTCGAGTACCCCCACGCCGCGAGCGAGCCGACGGAGATCAGGGTGTCCATCGCCGGGGACAGCGATGTGATCTGTTTCCATGCGGCTGCGTGGAACTGCCACCCGAAGACGAACACGACGACCGTCGTGAGGATGAACTGGACCCACGGGTTCCACAGCTCGAACGGCCCGATCATCGCAAGGACCATGACGGGCGCGGTGAGGACGGCCGCACCGATGACGTTGCGCAGCTGGTACCGCGCCTCGGCGCTGTAGCGCTCGGTCACCGAGATGCGAACGTCGTCGGGGTGGATCTCATCTATGTCGTACCCGATCTTCGCGACGGCAGCCCGAAGCCGTTCGACGTCGGTTCCCTCGGCGACGGTCGCTCTGGCCTCCTGTCCCGCGAAGTTGACGACCGCTGACTCGACGCCGTCCTGTTTGGACAGGACGCGCTCGATCCGCACCGCGCACGAGGCGCAGGTCATCCCCTCAACATCGAACCGAATGGTGTCCGTCATACCTTCTCCCGTGTTCTTGCGTAGCTGGGTTCCACCCATGGGTGGAACCCAGTTACGCAAGAACGCTGCATCTCAGCGGGCGACGTCGTAGCCCTGGTCCTCGATCGCCGTGATGATCGCGTCGAGGTCGACGGCGGACTCGTCATAAGTGACAGCGACCGTCCGTGCGTCGATCGTTACCTCGGCGGAGGCGACGCCGTCCATCGGGGCGACAGCGCCCTCGATCGAGGACTTGCAGTGCCCGCACGAAATGTCGGGGACGTTCAACGTGACCTGGTTCATCGTGTTCCTCTCGTTGGTGTGTAGCGGAGGGTCTCCATGAGTTCATCCACGACCTGGGTGGATCGACCCTCCTTGACATGCTCGACGACGCACGTCTCGATGTGGTTCTGGAGCAGTACCCGGTTCACCCCTTCGAGGGAACCCTGCAACGCCGAGACCTGTTTCATGATGTCGGGGCAGTACTTCTCCTCCTCGACCATCCGGATCACCGCGTCCAAGTGACCCCGAACCGTCTTCAACCGGTTCAGCGCGGAGACTTTGTGCTCAGGCTTCATGGAGGAGAGTATACCCCACCCCCAGGGGGGTGGGGTACGGTGATCGAGGAGCGGACGCGGTCACTCGTCGCTCGGGGTGAGGCCGAGTTCCTCGGAGCGGTGAACCCAGCGTGCAACGTCCCGCGGACTGATGATGCCGAGGACCCGGTCCCCGTCCATGACCAGCACGCGGTCGATCTCCTCGGATTGGAGCTGCTCGAGGACGGCGTCCATCGGCCGGTCGGCCGGGACGCAGTGCAGGTCTTCGAGTGGCGTCATGGCACGCCACACCTGGATGAAATCCCACTGGTCCCTGGGCACCTGGCGCACCCCTCGGAGGGTCAACAGGCCGCTCGTCACGCCCTCGTCATCGACCGGGAACGCCGAGTGGTCGTAGCGGAGGAAGTAGTGGTCGACCGCTTCGGTGAGCGTGATCCCGGCTGGGATCGTCACCGGGTCGGGTGACATGAGGTCTCCGGCGTTCAGGCCGCGCAACAGACGTCGCATGACGACACCGGATGCGGAGGCACCTGCGGCCTGGTACAGGAACCATCCGATGGCCGCGAGCCATAGGCCACCGAGGTTCCCGGAGAAGACGCGAACCAACCCGAAGGCGATCATCGCGATCGCCACCACCTGTCCTCCTCGTGCCGCCCCACGGGTCGCCTGCGTCACGCTTCCGGAACGCCTCCACAGGATCGATCGCAGGACCCTGCCCCCGTCGAGTGGGAACCCGGGCAGCAGATTGAAGAATCCGAGCGCGAGGTTGATCCAACCCAGATAGCCGAGTGCCCACGCAACGGGGTCGGGCAGCACGGTGCCGACCGTCACGGTCAGTGCCCAGAAGACTCCGGCGAGCACGATCGACGTCATCGGGCCGACGATGGCGATCTTGAACTCGTCGCCAGGTGACTCGGCGTCCATCTTCGTCTGGGTGACACCGCCGAACAGGAACAGGGTGATCCCTTGGACGGGGATGCCGAGACTTCGCGCCACCACCGAGTGGCTGAGTTCGTGCAGCAGGACCGATCCGAAGAACAAGCTCGCCGTCACCACGGCCAACGCCAGGCTCGGCTCTGCCCGCAAGTCCTCGAACACGAAGCGGAATTGCAGGTACAGGCTCCATGCGATGAGGAACGCGATGACGAGCCAGGATCCGTCGATGCGAACCTCGATCCCGAGGATCGACCCGATGCGAAATCCGCCTCCGCCCATACCGAAACGGTACTCCGGCGACAGCTCAGCGGAACAGCGGCCACCTCGCCCCTCGTCCTCCTTTCAAGGAGGACGGCAGAGGAGCGAAGCGACGATGCAGGGGATGGTGTACGAAGAGCCACGACATGGCCGGTTCCCACTTGCGTGCTCGCAGGCTCGCGGACCCCCCTGGCTCACTTCGTTCGCCCGTCCCCCCAAGAGTCTTGTTGTCTCACGCGTGAGCTGACCGTCTGAGACCTCGAACCCCAGCTCGCAGGCAGAAGGCTGCCGATCACGCAGTGGTCGGACTCCGTTTCTGAAGGGAGGACCTTTCCGTCTGAGACCTCGAACCCCAGTTCGCAGGCGGAAGGCTGCCGATCACGCAGTGGTCGGACTCCGTTTCTGAAGGGAGGACCTTGGCTCAGGTGCGGAGGAGGGAACCGATGCGGCGGGAGGTGATGAGCGAGCCGATGAGGCCCATTGCCACGAGGTAGACGAGCGCGACGAGCATCGTCCAATCGAGAACGCCGAGGGTCAGGCCGCGAACGAGGACGACGCTCTGGTAAAGGGGAGAGAACCAGGTGATGACCTGGAACGCGGGCGGGTAGACCTCGATCGGGTAGAACGTCGCCGAGAAGAGGAAGAGCGGCAGGGTGATCAGGGCGACGAGATCGAGATCCTGCCACGTACGCATGTACGTGACTCCTGCCGTCGCAACGGCTCCGAAGGCGAAGCCGATCAGAATCGTTGCGGGGAAGGCGAGGATGCCCCACGGCGACTCGATCAGGCCCATGATCGCCATGACGACGAGGAAGGCCGCCGAGTACGCCGCGCCCCGTGCGAGCGTCCAGCCGATCTCCCCGGTCGCCACATCCCGTGGCTCGACGGGTGTGGAGAGCACACCGTCGTAGGTCTTGCCGTACTTGAGCTTGAAGAAGATGTTCGTGGACTCGTATACGGCGCCGTTCATCGCCGATGCAGCGAGCATCGCCGGGGCGACGAAGGCCGTGTAGTCGACGGGTATCCCGCCGTACGACACATCACCGGCGAGCTCACCGATTCCCACGCCGATGGCGAAGAGGTAGAAGACCGGCTCGAACACGCCGGACAGGAGCACCGGCCAAAAGGACTTCGTCGCCATGATGTTGCGCTCGAGCAGGTACCGCCCCCTCCAGCGTCGCGGGAGCGGCGGGATCACCCGGGTTGTGAGGGTCCCCGATGTCATGGCGTCAGCTTCTTGCGCATCGGAGTGAGAGCGATCACGATGCCCGCGCCAATCAGGACCGTCAGGTAGGTGATGCTCACCCAGGGTGCAACGGCGGGCGTGGATCCGATCACGATGGCCCTCGCCATCTCGACGCCGTGGTACATCGGCGTGATGAGCGCCACGGGCTCGAGCCAGTTCGGGAGCTGGCTGACCGGGAAGAAGGCACCGGAGAAGAGGAACATCGGGATCACGACGAACCGGAAGTAGAGCGGAAGGCCCGTCGGTTCCTCCAGGTGGACGGTGAACGCCGTGGTCAGCGACGCCATCGAGATCCCGACAAGGAGGGCGGGAGCCACGGCGAGGAGGGACTCGAGGAGGGGGGCGACCCTGAACGCCGACATCACGACGGCGAAGATCACCGAGACCATCAGCACACGGGCCGACGACCACAGGATGTGGCCATAGAGAGCGCCGCGGACGCCGATCGGGGTGGCGAGGCGGGCCTTCCACGTCTGTTGCCACTTGATGCCCGCCATCACCTTCCACGAGCCCTCACCCGCCCCCGTCTGCATCGCCGTGGCGACCAGGAGTCCCGGTGCGAGGAATGTGAGATATGACACGCCGTCGAGGCCTGCGGGGAGGTTCGCGTCGACGAGTGACCCGAGGCCGACGCCCATGGCGAGGAGGTAGAGGACCGGGTTGAGGAAGCTCGAGAACACCGATCCGCGCCATGTGCGGCGATACACACGGGCCTCTGCCTCGAACACACGGAGGGAGAGCGGTGCCGCCATCACTCAACCAACGTTCGGCCCGTCAACCGCAAGAACACGTCCTCGAGCGTCGAACGCCTGGCGAGGACCGTCTCGGGTTCGAGCCCGCGCTCACTGACGAGAGCGATCGTGCGTTCGGAGTCGTCGGTGTACAGGAGTGCCCGGTCCGCGAGGATCTCGGTACGGTCCGACAGGTCGTGTATGGCGTCGGTGATCGTCTCGAGCATCCCGGCGGGGAACCGCAGCTCGACCACGTCCCTCGGCGTGTAGGTCTCGATGAGGCTACGAGGCGAACCCTCGGCGACGATCGCGCCCTTGTCCATGACGACCAACCGGTCGCACAACTGCTCGGCCTCGTCCATGTAGTGCGTCGTGATGATGAGGGTCACGCCCTGTTGCTTGAGCCGGTAGAGGCGGTCCCACAACACGTGCCGAGCCTGCGGGTCGAGGCCCGTCGTCGGCTCGTCGAGGATGAAGAGGTCAGGGTTGTTGATGAGCCCGCGAGCGATGATCACGCGCCGCTTCATGCCGCCGGAGAGGGCGGCGATCTTCGACTGGCGCTTCTCCTCGAGCTGGACGAACTCGAGGAGGTCGTCGATACGCTCCCGGATCGTGGCACGGTCGAGGTCGAAGTACCGGCCGTACATCATCAGGTTGTCGTAGACCGTGAGCTCCTCGTCGAGGTTGTTCTCCTGCGGAACGACGCCGAGCCTCGAGCGGAGGCGGGGACCATCGTGCATCGGGTCGAGCCCGAGGACCTCGAGGGACCCGCCGCTGATCGGGCTGACGGCTCCGATCATTCTCATGGTCGACGTCTTTCCGGCGCCGTTCGGACCGAGGAACCCGAATGACTCACCCGCATTCACCTCGAAGTCGATGCCGTCGACCGCGACGAAGTCACCGAAGCGTTTCTCGAGCGCCTTCCCGCGGATGAGGACATCAGACATGAGGCCGTCAACGTTACCGGCGACGTGTGACACATCGGACCCCGGCAAACGATAGGGGAGTGTCCCGGAACCTGCGCGATAGCACGGCGGCGGCGTCCACCGTGCCTGCGCGCCGTCTCCCGTATCCTGCCCGCATGGACATTCGCGAGAACATCGTCGAGGCGATCGGCGGAACGCCGTTGGTGCGCCTGTCGCGCATCCATCCTCCCGGCAACCTCGTCGCCAAGATCGAGTACATGAACCCCGGAGGATCGATCAAGGACCGCATCGGGCTCGGCATGATCGAGCGGGCCGAGGCGAACGGGTGGATCAGTCCTGGTGACACGATCGTCGAGCCGACATCGGGGAACACCGGTGTGGGCCTTGCGATGGTCGCTGCGATACGGGGCTACAAGCTCATCTGTGTCATGCAGGACAAGCAGTCGAAGGAGAAGCAGGACCTCCTCAAGGCCTATGGCGCACAGGTCGTGTTGTGCCCGACCGACGTCGAGCCGTCGGATCCCCGGTCGTACTACTCCGTCGCCCAGGAGCTCTCCGAGCGCCAGGGACACTACCGGCCGGACCAGTACTCGAACCCGGCGAATCCCGAGGCCCACGTCCGCTCGACAGGTCCTGAGATCTGGGAGCAGACGGACGGGCGCATCGACGTCTACGTGGCCGGCGTCGGCACAGGGGGCACGATCTCGGGCACCGCGAGGTACCTGAAGGAACGGAACCCCGACCTCGTCGTCGTCGGCGTGGACCCCGAGGGCTCCATCTACACGGCCGACTCCGATGACGATGTCACCACGTACCTCATCGAGGGTGTGGGTGAGGACTTCTGGCCGTCGACCTACGATCCGTCGCTCACGGACCGGTACGAGATGGTCAACGATGCCGAAGCGTTTGCGATGACCAGGCGCCTCGCGGTCGAGGAGGGACTCCTCGTCGGCGGTTCGTGCGGTATGGCGGCCGTTGGTGCCCTGCGGGTCGCTGAGGAGGACCACAGCAAGCTCGTCGTGGTCATCCTTCCCGACTCGGGCCGCAGCTACCTGTCGAAGATCTTCAACGACCAGTGGATGACCGACAACGGCTTCGAGGTCTGATCCCCCGTTCTTGCGTAACTGGGTTCCGCCCTGAGTGAAACCCAGTTACGCAAGAACGGGGGAGGGGGATACGGTGGGGGCTTCGCCGACGGCTACGGTTCGGGCGTAGCAGCCCACTCTGGAGGACCACGACATGGACAGCGAGGATCGGTTCGAGACCCTGGCGATCCACGCGGGGCAGGACCCTGACCCTGCGACGGGTGCCGCCGTCGTGCCGATCTACGCCACCTCGACCTACGTGCAGGAAGCGCCGGGTGTCCACAAGGGATACGAGTACTCCCGCACGGACAACCCGACGCGGACTGCCCTCCAGACCCAGATCGCAGCCCTCGAGGGCGTCGGGGCCGACGACGATGGCGGGTGCGTCGCAACCGCTTCCGGCCTCGCGGCGACCGCCCTCATCGGCTACATGCTCGAACCTGGTGACCACATCCTGCTGCCGAACGACGCGTACGGGGGGACCTTCCGGCTGATCGCCAGGGTGTTGTCGGGCCACGGCATCGAGTGGTCGGCGGTCGACATGACGGACCTCGATGCACTGGCGGCGGCGATCCGGCCGGCAACGAAGCTCGTCTGGGTGGAGACCCCGACCAATCCGCTCCTGAGGATCGTCGATATCGCAGGGGTCGTCGATGCCGCATCGGATGTCGGGGCGATGGTGGCCGTCGACAACACGTTCGCAACGCCGTTCCTCCAGCGACCCCTCGACCTCGGAGCGGACATCGTGATCCACTCGTCGACGAAGTACCTCGGAGGGCACTCCGACACCGTCGGCGGGGCGATCATCACCAACGACTCCGATCTCCACGAGAGGCTCCGATTCCTCCAGAACGCCGCAGGTCCCGTGCCTGGCCCGTTCGACTGCTACCTCGTGCTCAGGGGGATCAAGACGCTCGCTGTGCGCATGGAGCGCCACACGTCGAACGCCACGGTGATCGCGAACTTCCTCGCAGACGACCCGCGTGTGGAGTCCGTCTGGTACCCGGGCCTCATCGACGACCCCGGGCACGCGGTGGCCTCTCGCCAGATGGACGGGTACGGAGGCATGGTTTCGTTCACCCCCGTCGGAGGTGTCGAGGCGGCGAATGCGATCGTGACCCGAACGCGGCTGTTCTTCCTCGCGGAAAGCCTCGGGGGCGTCGAGTCCCTCATCGAGGTCCCCGCTGCGATGACCCACCTTTCGGTCGAGGGCACAGATCTCGAGGTGCCCAAGCACCTGATCCGCCTCAGCGTCGGCATCGAGCATGTCGATGATCTGCTGTCCGACCTCGATCGGGCCCTCGGGTGAGCGTCGGGTACGATTGCTCGATGGAACACGGACGCGGCGGTTGATCGACCCGAAGCTTTACGAACTCGGCTGGAACGAGGAGTGGGAGACGAAGCGCCTCGCCGCAAGGGCCATCGGCGACCCCGCCCGTGTGGTCCGCCATGACGCCGTCAGGGTGCTGGTCGCAACCCCCTATCAGGTCGGACAGGTCACGTTCCCCAAACGCATGTCGCTCGCGGTGGGCGATTGGGTCCTCGTGGCCAACGAAACGGTCACGCACCGGCTCGAGCGAAGCAACGTCCTCGAGCGGGACAACGCCGAGTACGGCACGCAGACGATCGCCGCGAACATCGACCTCGTCTTCGTGCTCTTCGGGGCCGACAGGCCCCTCAGGCAGCGCAAGGTGATGCGTTTCGTCGCCTTTGCGGGTGACATCGGTGCGACCCCTGTGGTGTTGATCACCAAAGCGGATCTCGTCGATGACGTCGATGCGCTGAAGGACTCGATCGCGCCCTGGATCCCCGGCGTCGAGGTCATGACGACCTCCATCGAGACGGGGATGGGCCTTCCCGAGGTCGTAGCCGAGCTCGCGGGGCGGACGGGGACCTTCATCGGGGAATCCGGCGCCGGCAAGTCGTCCCTCGTGAACGCCCTGATGGACGAGGAGGTCGCCTGGGTGGGTGACGTGCGAGAGCGCGACTCGAAGGGCAGGCACACCACGACCCACCGGGAGCTCCATCGGCTCCCCGGGGGTGGCCTGATCATCGACAACCCCGGCGTGCGGGCACTCGGCCTCGCCGCGGAGGGTGAGGGGATTGAGGCTGCGTTCTCTGATCTCGAGGAGCTCGCGCTCGAGTGTCGATTCCGGGACTGCGCCCACAGGAGCGAACCGGGATGCGCAGTGCGCGAGGCGATCGAAGGAGGAGTCCTGACCGAGGAGCGGTGGTCCGCGTACCTCCACTTCGTGAACGAGCAGGACCAGGCAGCACACCGTGCCGGAGCGCGGGATCGAAGGGCGGCGACCCGTCGGGAGGCTGCGTCGCTGCAACGAGGCCGCGACGCCAGCGACGTGCTCGACGAGTGACGGTGCCCTAGATCGTCACGCCGAACGGGAGTGCGAGGCGATGGGCCGAGAGCAGTTCGGTGTCACCGAGGATGGTGCGTGTCGGCCCGTCGGCCACGATTGCTCCCCTGTCGATGATCACGCTTCGCTCACACACCTCGAGGGCGTAGAGCAGGTCGTGCGTCACGATCAGCTGGGTGACGTCGAGTCCTGCAAGCACACGCGTGAGCTCGGCACGCGCCGCAGGGTCGAGGTTGGCGGTCGGTTCGTCGAGAACGACGATGTCGGGTTCCATCGCGAGGACGCCAGCGATCGCCGCGCGGCGCTTCTGACCGAATGAGAGGTGGTTGGGCGATCGATCGGCGAGGTCGGCCACCTCGACGGCCTCGAGCGCGCTGCGGACCCGTTCGGCGACCTCTTCGTCATCCAGGCCCAGATTTCGCGGACCGAACGCGACGTCTGCCGCGACGGTCGGCATGAAGAGCTGATCGTCGGGGTCCTGGAAGACGATGCCGACCCGACGCCGTGCCTCCATGACCGAATCCCTGGCGATCACGATCCCCGACACGCTCACCGACCCCCTCTGGGGCATGTGGATCCCGTTGAGGTGCAGGACGAGGGTCGTCTTGCCCGCTCCGTTGGGCCCGAGCAGGGCGACCCGCTCACCGCGGTGGATGTGGAGGTCCACGTGGTCGAGCGCAGGAGTCCCGTCCGGGTACCGGAATGACAGATCCTCGACGGAGATGACGGGGACGCTCATCGAAGCACCCATGCAAGGCCGCAGACAAGCCAGGCAGCGGCGATGAGTGAGGCAGAGACGATCCACTGCCCCCGCGGCGTCGCAGGCTGGAGCGAGGCGGGCATCGTGCCGGTGTAGCCACGCGACGCCATGGAGAGGTAGACGCGTTCGCCTCGTTCGAGCGTCCTGATGAACATCACTCCCACCGTGCGAGCGTACGGGCCCACCTGCATGAACCAGCGAGGGTCGTGTCCTCGAGACGCCATCGCGACCCGCATGCGCGACCAGTCCCCGGTGATGACGTCGACGTAGCGAACCATGAAACCCGCGATCGCGGTCACGATCGAGGGCACCCGGAGGCCGTCGAACCCTGCGAGCATCTCGGTGACCTCCGTCGTCGCCCCGAGGATCACCGCGATAGCGAGGCCCAGCGTTGCTTTCGCGACGATGTTCCAGGCGTCCCACAGTCCTGCGGTCGACAGGTCGAAGCCGAGTACCTCGGTGGTCGGACCGGATCCGAAGATGGGGAGCAGCGCGGCGAGGATGAGGAACGGGATCTCGATCGTCATCCGCCTGGCGGCGAATGCGGGCGTAAGGCCCGCGATCGCAGCGACCGCCACGATCACCGCCGTGTAGACGCCGAATGCCCAGATCGCCTCCCGGGGCGTCGACACGATCGCAAGCAGCGCGCCGAAGGCGGTCGCGATCTTGATCTGTGGTGCGGCGCGGTGCACCGGGGAGTGCCCGTGCAGGTACAGCGCGTGGACGTGACTACTCGACATGGCGATCCGACGCCCCGTCGTCGATCAGCGTTTCGATGCAGGCTCCGGCGTCCTGCTCCGTGCGAGCCAGAACAGCCCGATCGCGAGCACCGCCGTCACCGCGACACCGACGAAACCCGCGATCGCCGTCGCCGTCGAGGCATCCTGATCGAGGTTCTCCCCATAGTCCGCGAGGGGAGCGTCCCCGAAGGTGTGGTCCTCGGCGGTGTCGACGAATCCCTCCTCCTCTGCCACGAACTCCAGCCCGTCCGGGTTCGAAGAGGCGAACTGGCTCAGCACGATTCCCGTCAACGCGATCACGACGACGGCGACGATGACAAGCATCGTGTTCCTGTTCATACGAATGCCTCCGTGCGCTCCCCGATGTAGTCCGGCGCCCCGTAGACGAGGTCGGGCCGTGCCTGGACGACCGCCAGGATCACGAAGAAGGTGATCACGCCCTCACCGATCCCGATGAACACGTGGGTCGTGACCATGGCCCACAAGACGGAGGCGAGCGATACCGACTCGGCCGCCCCACCGATCGCGAACTCCACGGCGAATGCAAGGGCAGCCATTGGCACCGATAGGAACGCGGCGACCCCGGCGGACGCGGCAACTGCCCTGTGGCTCTTCGAGGTGAACCGCAGGATCGCCCGGTAGACGTAGTAACCCCCGACGGACGCGACCAGGCCCATGTTGATGATGTTCAGTCCGAGTGCCGACAGGCCCCCGTCGGCGAACAGGAATGCCTGGACGATGAGGACGATGGCGAGGACGACGTACCCCGCCGCAGGCCCCACGAGGACCGCTGCCAGGACACCACCGATGAGGTGCCCGCTCATCCCGGGAAGTACGGGAAAGTTCACCATCTGGGCGGCAAAGACGAACGCTGCCGTGAGGGCGGCGAGGGGGACCAACCGCTCCGTGAGATAGCTGCGGAGCTGGCGAAGGGCGTACGCGAACCCGCCAGCGGCACCGACACCCGCAGCGGCGGACATGCCCGCATTGATGAACCCGTCGGGTATGTGCATCGATCCTCCTGTTGCGAAGCAGTCGCAACAAGGATAGCACGGCGATGCATCAGGGTCCTCGGTCTCCCATGCCAGCCGGTAGACCTCGATGCTTCCCGACGGTCCGCGCTCTTCCCCTCTCGGGAAGCTACCCAGCCATCCGAGCATGACCCCACCTGCGAAATGCCCTCAGTCCCAGAGGTCGATCTGCGGCAGCCCGGCAGGAGTGATCCGGAACCGTTCAGGGGAGGGCCCATGAACCGGTCGTCACCTGATTCTGTACCCCAAGTTCCTCGCAGACTGGCGGAGTTCTTCTGCGTCGTACAACGAGAGCGCGATACGGACGTCGTCCTCGATCGACTCCACACCCGATCCGTGGGCATCAAAGGAGTACACGACGCACCCACCCTCGAATACGTAGTACCAGTTACCGACGTACTTCGCGTCGGTCTCCGCCGCTTCGATCGTCTCGATTGCCGTGTCGAGATCGCTGACCTCGATCTCGCCGTCCCTCCCCTGGACGAGGAGCGTGAGCGTTCCTTCTTCCGCATCCCGCACACTGATCACGATCACGTGGGCACCCGCTGCGAGGGCCTTCTCGATTCGGGCAGCCGTTGAGTCGGCGGAGGTTGACGTCGACGCGATGACCTCTCGCCCCCTGATCTGGGTCTCCTCGAGCTCGAGGACGACCTCGATGGTCCGATCCATCGTCGCTCGGTTCGTCGTCTCGGGTATCACGACGATGTCGACCTCGATCAGCGACTCGACGTCCTCCCACAGCTCGATGTCCAGATCCGGGATCACCACGCGCTCGGCGTCGCCCAGATCGCAGCTCAAGACGTTGTCGACACGGAGGAAGCCGAACCCCATACGATCGGAATCAAGGGTGTAGGACGACCGGCCGGACTCCGCAACCAGGTCCTGGAAGCTCCACCCTGCCTTCAGACCCTCAACGCACGAGATGTATCGCGCTCCAGGGACGGACTGCACGGCAAGCACGAGGGTGGCATTGGCACTGGTCCTGTCACATTCCGGAAGCGCCCTTCCGAGCTCCGACGAGCATGCGGACACGAGGAGGCCGATCCCGACGAGAAGCAGGAAAACGCGCCTCATATGACCCCTGCCTGGAAGTTGTCGATCACGAGGGAGATCAGGAACATCGCGAACAGGAAGGCTCCAGCGGTGAGTGCCAACCGACGCCAGGTCCACCGTTGAAGGCTGATCCGCTCGCGCGGCGGGGCCAGTTCCCTGAAGCGTTCGACGATGTCGAGACCCTGTGCCTTCTTCACCAATGCCAGCGACGAACGGCTCTGTGAGGGAATGGTGACACTGCGCATCGCGGCGAACGCCTCTGCGATGTCGTCCGGTGAGAAGTACTGGAGCGCCCGGTCGTAGACCTTCTCGGGAGAGGTGCGCAGAGCAAGGATGATCATCATGTTGGCGAGGTCGACGGCCTGCCGCCATGGCGAGGGTCGAAGGGTGGCGAACGCGGGATCGATGAGCACGACCCGCCCGTCCCTGACCATGACATTGGCCGGCTTGATGTCCCTGTGGGCGATGCCGGCGTCCCACAGCTTCCGGACGATGAGCAATGCTTCGTCGATGATCTCGTCATCGACGTCGGCGTCTCCCATCTCCTTGGCGTTCGCCAGGAACTCCGTGACGATCAGGTACTCCCGTTCAGGTGTGATTTCGACGAAGCCGAACGAACGCGGCGACGGCAGGCCCGCATCCTGCAACTTGAGGAGGATGTAGTCCTCGTACTCGACGAGCCTGCGAACGGACGGAAACCGCACCTCGTCCTCGAGGGATCCATACAGGATCGTTCGAGCGACCTTGTACCACCGATCCGCCCGCACGTGGCTCTGCGCATAGAGCTTTGCGAACACGAAGGTCTCCGGGTCCTCACAGCATCGGATCCGCAGTGGGGTCGAGCCTCCTGATCCCTCTAGGCCGAATGGCTTGATCTCGAGCGCGGACAGCCCGAGCTGCTCGCGCATGGCCGTCCTGATCGCCTCGCCTCGGGCACCCGACACGTCGAGATGCGCCGTTCGTCCCTTTCCATACGCCACGGGGTAGATGGACTCCGGTGCGACCCATCGGAATGCGAGCACCCCGACGACCGGGCCGATCAGCCAACCAACGGCGACATCCGTGGGATGGTCGGTTCCGAGGTACATCAGGGACACCGCGAGGATCGCAACGACCACCGAGGTACCTGCGAGCCACCACGTCCGCCACCGCCCCTTCGGAATGAGGGCGAGTCCCGCGACGACGACGCTCACCGCCAGGAGGGCGACAGGCTTCGATGGGTGCGAGTACCCAAACCAATCGCCGATGATGTCGACAAATGGTCGCGGCCTGGCGATCGCCCAGGAGAGGTTGCGCTGCATGGTGTCGACGATCACGAACGCGAGGATCACTCCGAAGAATGCCCGCCACCGCCTGAACACGACGAGGATGATCAGTGTCGCCCAGCGGATCGGGCGAACGACCCACAGCGAGCCGAGGACCTGCGCCCACTTCATGACCGTCGTGGCGGCGTCCGATCGGATGTCGACGAACCAGTTGAGCACGGCGAGATCGACGTCCCCCCACCACTCCGTAGAGGCCGGGAAGGCGAAGAGCGAGATCCACAGCAGCATGAGGCCGATACCCGCGAACAGCCAGAACCAGCCCGACCTCTTGAGTTCACGAGGGAGCGGCGGCTTCTCGCCGGACGGGCGACGCCGACGTCCGGACAGCTGAATCCCCGCGACGCGAACTTGGCGCCGGTGACCGACGTCACCGAGGGTCACGATGTCGTCAGCTGCCGTTGACATCCGATCGATGTCCTTGTTGTCCGTCACCCAGATCTCCCAAACGGTGCATGTTCACTCCAAGTATTGCAGTGCGAACGCCCGACTCGTCTGCAGTCGGCGCCACGTGTCACTCAGCGCCCAAAGACCTGGCTGCACAAGGCACCGGGAGAGCCCCCCGTAGACGCGGTCGTGAAGGGCAGTCCAGGTCGCTGAGTAATGGAAGACGGGGGCGTCGGGCCCTCAGGCGGATCCGTCGACACAGCTCTCGCACCGCCCGCTCAGGGCGAAGTGCTCGACGTCGATTCTGAACCCGGTACCCGACTCGATGGCGGCGATGAGGGGCGCGATCGATTCGTCGTCGATCGATTGGATGGTGCCGCACGTGTCGCACACCACGTGCTGGTGTGACGACTCCTCGGCGAGGTGGTACACCGTCGGCCCGTGGCCAATGTGCCCGTGCTTGATCACGCCCGCGGACTCGAGGGCGTCGAGGGTTCGGTACACCGTGGCACGGTCGAGGTCCCCGTCCGAGTCCGTCCGGACGATGTCGTAGATGGCCGCAGCCGTCAGGTGCTCGTGGTGCCGGGTGGCGACGACCTCGCACACGAGTCGCCGCGGCTCGGTGATCCGCAACCCGTCACGGCGGAGGACGTCGATGAGCTCGTCAGGTGACACGTGCATCAGCGATTCAGCGCCACCGTGTCGATCTCGATCTCCCCGTTGACACGGACCTGACCCGGTGTCTTCCACTGGTACTCGTCAGCGTCTGTGTACTTGCGTGCGAGATCGTCGATCAGCCACCAGCCATCAGCCTCGAAGCGTGTGACCCTCCCGCGAAGCACGTAGTTGCGGTAGTCGTCGTCCGTGGGTGTGAAGGACAGGGCAACGCGGTTGTCCCTTCGGATGTTCTCCGTCTTGACCCGCCCCTCGGCGGTCGAGAACAACAGCGTGTCGCCCCTCCTGCCGATCCAGATGACCGACACCTGAGGTGACCCGTCCGGCATGAGGGTGGCGAGATGCACGAAGACCCGCTCGTCGAGTGCTCGCTTGACGTCATCGGATAGTTCCACGGTGTCCTCTCCGGGCTGCGGTCAGGGCTCGCGAACGGTAGTGCCCTGACCAGCAGCGACCGCCGCGTTGACGCATCGCGTGACGCTCACGGCTCGTGCTCGGCATCGCCATCGATGCTGAACAGGCCCCGAGTGCCCAGCGAGATCACTCCGCCTAGCCTCACCTCCATGGAGACGGGTCTCGCAGGCGCGCGGGTGTTGGTGACGGGAGGAGCTGGAGGTATCGGAGCCGCCATCTGTCGGGCGTTCGCGGACGAGGGCGCGAAGGTTGCGGTCCACCATCACTCGAGTCGGGAAGCCGCCGAGGCGCTCGCAGACGAGATCGGCGGGGTCTGCGTCAATGGTGATCTCACCAACGAGGGCGAAGCTGCGAGCGTGTTCGCGTCGACGATCGATGTCCTCGGTGGCCTCGACGTCTGCGTCGCCAATGCCGGCTGGTATCCGTCCATCGATGTCCCCGTGTGGGACATGGACCTCGCACGGTGGAGAGATGTGGTGGATCGCAACCTCACGACGGCGTTCCTCACAGCCCGCGCCTTCCTTGGCCACGCATCGACGACGGGCCACGGCTCGCTGGTGTTCACGGCGTCGACCGCAGGCATCTTCGGGGAGGCGGGCCACGCGGACTACGCCGCGGCGAAGGCCGCCCTCACATCGGGCTTCCTGCTGTCCCTGAAGAATGAGGCTGCCCGCATCGGTGACGGTGTGCGCGTCAATGCCGTCGCTCCCGGGTGGACCGTGACCCCGCGGCGCGCTGCGGCGGGGATCGACCCATCCCACGTCGAACGTGCCACTGCGACGATGGCTCGCAAGACGCTGGCGAGCCCCGAGGACGTAGCCCGCCAGGTGGTCATCCTCGCATCGGACAGGCTCTCTGCACATCAGACGGGCCAGGTAGTGGTTGTCGCGGGCGGCATGGAGGGAAGGATCGTGCCGTGACGTTCGACGCCCTCGAGGTCGAGGCCCTCCGAGCCGCCACGCCGGGGGCATCGACCGTGACGCACTTCAACAACGCGGGTTCGTCCCTCATGCCCACCCCGGTCATCGACGCCATCCAGCGGTACCTCGACTACGAGATCTTCCACGGCGGGTACGAGGCAGCAGAGGTGCTCGGTGATGAGATCGAGGCCGTGTACTCGTCCATCGCCGAGCTGATCGGTGGCGATCCGACCGAGATCGCGCTCTCCGACTGTGCCACGAGGGCCTGGGACATGGCCCTCTACGGCCTTGGCCTCGGCGAGGGGGATCGGATCCTCACGACGACCACCGAGTACGTGTCGAACTGGGCCGCGTACCTGCACCTGCGTGACACCCGGGGCATCGTCGTCCAGGTCGTGCCCGACACTCCCGAAGGCGACATCGACGTCGATGTACTCGAGGCATCCATCGACGGATCGACGAGGCTCATCACGCTGAACCACATCCCGACGCATTCCGCGGTCGTCAACCCCGTCGAGGAGGTGGGGGAGGTGGCTCGTAGGCATGGCATCCCCTTCCTGCTCGATTCATGCCAGGCGGTCGGCCACGTTCCCGTCGATGTCGGAGCGATCGGGTGCGACATGCTGAGCGCAACGTCTCGGAAGTTCCTGCGCGGCCCTCGCGGTGAAGGGTTCCTGTTCGTCAGGAGCGACTTCATCGAACGCCTCGATCCGGTGTTCGTCGAGCTCCATAATGCGACGCTCATCACGCCGGACCGGTACGAGCTGCGATCCGATGCCAGACGTTTCGAGACGTGGGAGAAGAACTATGCGAATGTCGTCGGGCTCGGTGCCGCGACCCGGTACGCGCTCGACCTCGGGATGGATCGCATCTGGAACCGGATCAGGTCGCTCGCGGAAACCACACGGTCCGCGCTCTCTGAGGTTCCCGGGGTGACCCTGCACGACAAGGGCACCGTGAAAGGAGGGATTGTCATGTTCGCCGTTGACGGCTGGTCCTCCGCCGCCGTGAGGGACGCGCTCCGTGCACGGACCATCAACGTGTCGACATCCACGAGGAGCTCCGCACCCGTCGACATGGCCGAGCGCGGCATCGAAGACCTGGTGCGGGCGTCGGTGCACGTGTTCAACACGGAGGACGAGATCGACACGCTCGTAGAGGCCGTCGCGGCCCTCTGAATCAAGCTATCTCCAACGGGGTCGACGCGACTCGTGGACCCGTCTACTCCCGTGGGAAGGGAACTCCTGCGATGAACGCGTCGATGTAGCTCTGGGTGGTCTCGACCGGAACGACGTACGATCTTCCGTCGCTGCCTCTGGCGTCCCTCACCGGGAGCGTCGCAGCATCGATGGAGCGGCTCTCGAGGGACAGTGCGGTCCTTCCGAGATCGGCCATCCTCGCAAGGGTGAGACCCTCGTCCGCGGTGATCTGGCTTGCGAAGGTCGGAAGAAAACTCGTCAGGTTGAACGCGCTCGACGGGGACGTCGCCTGGTTGAACAGCGCGATAAGGATCTGCTGCTGGCGACCGGTCCGAGCGATATCCCCTCCCCTTGCGGAGGTCCATTCCCCGTTGCGGAGTTCCTGGTACTTGCGCGAACGTGCGTAGGCGACTGCCTGCTCGCCGTCGAGTGTCTGGCGACCGGCCTCGACACGGAAGCCCGAGGTCAGGTCCCGACCCGGGTACTCGAAGTCGAGGGTGACGCCCCCGAGTGAATCCACGACTTTGCCGACACCACCGAAGTCGATCTCCATGTAGTGGTTGACGGGTATCCCGGTCTCGGATTGGACGGACTGGATGAGCAGGTCGGGCCCACCGATGACGTACGTTGCATTGATCCGGTTCGTGCCGTGACCTGGGATCTCCGTCCGCCAGTCGCGCGGGATCGACAGCATCTGGATGGTTTCGCCGGGGACCAGATGCGCGAGCATGATCACATCCGTACGGCGGCCGGCGAAGTTGCCGAACGTGTCCTCCCACTCGTCGGGTATCGAGGAGCGGTCGTCGACGCCCACGAGGAGGAAGTTGATGGGTGCGCCAGAGGATGTCACGGGGTTGAGGGACGCCACATCGGCTGCAGCGATACGGTCGATCCTGCTCTCGGTGTAGCGCAGGAAGCCGTACCCGGCGAACACGGCGACGGCCGTGAATCCGAGCAGGAAGAGGAAGAACTTCTGTGCGCGGCTCCAGCGCTTCTTCGGCTTGTGAGGTGGCGGCGGGACTTCGACGCGCGGAATCTCAGGAAAGGTCTCGGTGACTGAGGACATGATCGAAGAGATTACGCATGAGGCCCGGATAGCGGTCGTCAGAAATCGGGACGAACTTCGCGCGAGGTACGCTGGTGAAATGGCGAAGAAGATTCACTCCCAGGACGTCACGATCGGTCCCGCTCGCGCAGGTGCGAGGGCGATGTTGCGGGCGGTCGGCCTCGGCGAGGACGACTTCGCCCGCTCCCAGATCGGGGTGGTCTCCGCCGGCAACGAGGTCACTCCCTGCAACGTCACCGGTCCGAAGCTGGCGGGCATCGCCAAGGTCGGGGTCAGGGGTGCCGGGGCCGTCGGACTCGAGTTCGCGACGATCGCGGTGTCTGACGGCATCTCGATGGGCCATGAGGGAATGCGGGCGTCCCTCGTGTCACGCGAGGTCATCGCCGACTCGGTCGAGCTGGTCATGCACGCGGAACGCTTCGACGGCATGGTCGCCATTGCAGGATGTGACAAGTCACTCCCCGGCATGCTGATGGCGGCGGCCCGCCACAACCTTCCCTCCGTCTTCCTCTACGGCGGCTCCAGCCTCCCTGGACGTGTCGGCGGAAAGGACATCTCGATCGTCGACGTGTTCGAGGGCATCGGAGCACACTCCGAAGGGACGATCACCGATGCCCAGCTCCTCGAGATCGAGCAGAACGCCTGTCCGGGAGCGGGGTCGTGCGCAGGCATGTTCACGGCGAACACGATGGCGTCCGTCGGGGAGGCAATCGGGATGTCGCTTCCCGGTTCGGCAGCAGTGCCAGCGGTCGACGCACGGCTCGAGGAGTACGCCCTCCGCTCGGGTGAAGCGGTCGTGGCGCTCCTCGAAGCCGACATCCGCCCTCGCGACATCATGACGAGGGACGCCTTCGAGAACGCGATCACCACGGTCATGGCACTCGGAGGATCCACGAACGCCGTGCTCCACCTCATGGCCATCGCCCACGAGGCCAGGGTCGACCTCACGCTCGAGGACTTCGACCGGATCTCGCGCCGTACCCCCCACATCGGCGACATGAAGCCGTTCGGCCGATACCACATGGTCGATCTGGACAGGATCGGCGGGGTTCCGGTCGTGCTGCGGGCACTCCTCGATGCCGGGCTCCTCCACGGTGACGCAATGACCGTCACGGGGCGCACCATGGCGGAGAACCTGGTCGACGTTGTCGTGCCGGAGGACCAGGACGTGGTTGTCCCGGTGGATCAACCGCTCGCTGACCATGGGGGCATCGCGATCCTGCGCGGATCACTCGCTCCCGAGGGCGCCGTCGTGAAGATCGCAGGAATCGACCTCGACGTGTTCGAGGGGCGGGCCCGTGTCTTCGACGACGAGCAGCATGCACTCGAGGCACTGTGGAACCACGACCTGCATCCCGGGGATGTCGTCGTGGTCCGATACGAAGGACCAAAGGGCGGTCCGGGGATGCGGGAGATGCTTGCCATCACCGCCGCCATCAAGGGAGCGGGCCTCGGCAAGAGCGTCCTCCTCATCACCGACGGCCGGTTCTCCGGTGGAACCACGGGTATGTGCATCGGCCACGTTGCACCAGAGGCGGCGAACGGTGGGCCCATCGGCCTCGTCGAGGAAGGCGACCGGATCAGGGTCGACCTGCCGAAGCGAACCCTCGACATGCTCGTCGACGCCGACGTCCTCGCGAAGCGGCGCGACTCTTGGGAGCCCATCGCTCCTCGGTATGCGACGGGCGCCCTCGCCAAGTACGCCAAGCTCGTCGGCTCGGCGGAATCCGGCGCTGTCCTCGACTGAGGGGGATCGTTCCACGCACGCACGGGAATCGCGCCCGCCGCACCCGTTAGGATCCCCCGCATGAAGCTTTCCATCGAGTACTGCGCAGCCTGAGGCTATACCGACCGTGCCGTGAGCATGGTGCAGGCAATCCTCGGTAAGTTCGAGCACTACATCGACGACGTCACCGTGATCCCCTCCCGGGGAGGCGTGTTCGAAGTCATCGCAGGCGACGAGTTGGTCTTCTCCAAGAAGGAACTCGGCCGCCACGCGACGATCGAGGAGGTCATCGACTCCCTCGACGCCATCATCGGTCCCGTTCCGGGATCCTCGTAACTCCGCACCGCTACCGGTCGTCCGTCGGTACCTTCCGGTCATGCACACCGGG
The DNA here is from genome assembly GCA_035461905.1 of Acidimicrobiia bacterium. GTDB lineage: Bacteria > Actinomycetota > Acidimicrobiia > Spongiisociales > UBA5794 > SZUA-442. Next base: position 23,873 of record DATHUV010000034.1, read on the forward strand.
CGTTCGAACGCGATCCTCCTCGCCGACCTCCTGTCCCAGGACGGTCCGCACATCCGCATCGCGGATGACTTCGTCCGTGCCGTGTGCGCACACTGCGGGCAGCCCCTGACCGACGACCCACGGTTCGGGGAATGGGGCGCCTACTGCGCGACATGCTGGGTCGACTTGCGAGCGGTGTGATCCGTCCGGGCACCTCCCACCTCCGCACGAAGCAGTCGATCTACGGGGAATTGCGGTGATCGACCATGAACAGTGATGTGAAACCGATCCTCGCGATCGTGGCTGTCGTCGCAGTGGCCGTGATCGCAGTCATGGCATTGCGCGGGACCTATGTCGACACCGAGGTACATCCCCCTGTCGACCTCGGAACGCCCGGTGACACCGTGCCGGGCGGCGGACCGATCGCCGTCGTCGTCTCGAAGCTCGAGACGCCGGGCAGCTCCTTCTTGTGGTTCCGCCGCAGCAACCCTTCATACGAGGTGACCGTCCAGTTCTTCGCCCCACCCGGATGCTCGGGTTCGGTCAGCTTCGAAGACCCATGGCCGTCGTCGGACCCGGTGTGTGCCACGGACGTGCCGGTGGCCGGGATCGTGTCGGGTATCGGAACGACGCAGACAAGCGAGTCGATCATCGCCGTTGATGTTCAGGTCAATCCCGAGTGCTTCGCGGCCGTGGAGCCGGGTGATTACTGGCCGTCCGCTGCTGCGTGTCCGTGACGCCAAACGATCAGTCGACCCACGTCGGTAAGTGCGCGTCGAAGGTGACAGCGTCGGCATCGACGTAGGTCGACAGAACTGCTGCGCTGCGAATCTCGTCGGGTGTTGCCGTGGTCACGTCCACACCGATGACAACCATGTCCGCCGGTGCTCCAATCGACAATGGCGCTTGCTCACCGAGGGCGTACGCCGCCCCGTCGGTGAACAGGTCGAGTGCTTCGAGAGGCGTGAGGCGTTCGCCCGGTGAGATACCGTGTCGGTCGATCGCCGCAGCCATGCCCCACAGCGGATGGGGTGGCTCGACCGGACAGTCCGACGAGCCCGCGAGTGGGATACCCGAGTCGCGCATCGTCCGAAACGGGTACAGCCACGGTTCACGGTCAGGGCCCACGCGCTGGGCGACCCACTCGGACTCGGAAGCGAGGAATGCCGGCTGGACGCACGCCGTGGCACCGAGGCCTGCGAATCTTCTGATCTGGTCCGGATCGATGACCGACGCGTGCTCCATGCGGAGCCGGTCCGGGGTGGCTCCGTCGGCGATGAGCCCGTCGAAGAGGTCGAGGACGCCGCTTACGGCACGATCGCCGATCGCGTGTACCGCGACCATGCCACCCATCCGAATCGACTCCCCGCAGATCGCGGCGTCGGCATCGTTGAGGCGATAGGTCCCGATCGTGTCGACGTCGGCGAATGGAGCCCGCATGGCCGCGGTGTGACCTCCGAGGCTTCCGTCGGCGAAACGCTTGACACCGATCCACCGCATGCGTGGACCCGCCCCAGAGAGCCGCGCGGCGGCGCGTGACAGCTGATCCGGATCATCGGTGATGACGATGCCGTACACCCTGATCGGGAGGCGTCGGCCCACCTCGCACCACAGGTCGATCTCATCCTCCAGTTTGTGCGACGGCGCCTCTCCGTATCCGATCATGGTGCCGATGCTCGTCAGCCCTACGGCGGCGAGCCGCTCGAGCCCGTGGATCAGCTCGTCGGGATGCAGCCGCGACCCGCGTGAGAGGGCGGACGCGATCAGTCCGGCCGCCGTCTCCCTGAGCACTCCCGTCGGTCTTCCGCCCTCGTCGCGATCGAGCGAGCCCCCGGGGGGATCGGGTGTCGCCGATGAGATGGCGGATGCGTCGAGGGCAGCAGAGTTCGCGACCGCGACATGCCCGCAGTACCGGTAGATGACCGCCGGGCGATCCGGTACGGCGCGGTCCAGGTCTTCACGGGTCGGCAGGCGCCGCTCTGCAAGACCCTCGTCATCCAGCCTCGTTGCCACGATCGGCTCCGTGGTCGGGCGCGAAGAGGCATACGCAGAGAGCCTCGCGACCAGGTCGTCGATCGACGAGGCAGACTTGAGCGAACACCCGCCGAGCAGCGTGGCGTACGGCACGGCGTGGAGATGAGCGTCCCTGAGGCCGGGAATGATGAACCCTCCCGGATAGCGTTCCTCGACGATGGTGGGCTCGACGAGGTCATCCCGTTCACCGATAGCCACCACGGTTCCGGACTCGGTGAGGATCGCGTTCCCGACCCGGCCCCGCGAGGTGATGACAGCCTCTGCGGAGAACAGCTTCCTCACGGATCGATCAACCGCATCGGCATCCAGCTCTCGATCACGGTCCGCAGGTCGTCGTGGACGACGGAGTTGGAGGCAACGACGAGACCCATGAACGGTGTCGACCCCCGCCCGAAGGGATCCGTCACGGTTCCACCGGCCTCACGGACGAGGAGCAGACCTGCCGCACCGTCCCACGGCGCGATGCCGAGTTCCCAGTATCCCTCGTATCGACCCGCGGCGACCCATGCGAAGTCGAGGGCGGCCGACCCGAAGCGCCTGATGCCGTTCACCCGTCTCAACACCTCCCGCACCACGACCGCGAGCTCGTCGGCATGCTCGTCGTGGTTGTACGGGAACCCGGTGGCGATCACCGATCGCTCCAGGCTGCTCTCGATCGAAACCGTCACGTGATGGCCGTTGAGGCGGGTTCCCCCGCCATCGGTGGCACTGAAGATCTCGTCACGCATCGGGTCGTACACGACACCCACCCGGGCACGGTCACCGTCGTAGAGGGCAATGGACACCGAGACGTGGGGTATGCCATGCACGAAGTTGACGGTGCCATCGAGTGGATCCACGATCCAGTGCCTGCCTCCCGTCAACTCCCCGCCTGCCTCCTCGGCGAGGATCTCGTCTTCGGGCCTGTGCGTACGGATCAGGTCCGTGATCGCCTCCTCGGATGCGCGGTCCACCGCCGTCACGGGATCGAACTTCCCCTTGTAGTCGGGATTGGGTGGTGTCCCGAAGAAGCGACGGATGATCTCTCCGCCTGCCCTGGCAGCGTCGATGGCGAGGTGGAGGTCATCCATGGTGTCGATGCTATCGCCTTGGTGCACCGACACGGCGGGTAGGTGGGTCCGGTCCTATCCTCTCGACCCATGGTTCCCATAGCCCTCGTCGCAGCGAGTTCCGTGCTGATGTGGGCCGCGTTTCCACCGATCGGCTTCGGACCCCTCGCCTTCGTCGCGCCGGTTCCGCTGTTTCTCGCCCTCCGCTCGGTCGAGAGGCCGTTCCATGCCCTGGCCCTCGGCTTCATATGGGGAGCCGCGTTCTTCGGACTCCTGCTCAACTGGTTGATGGTCCTCGGGTTCGTCGCCTGGTTCCCCCTCGCGATCCTGATGGGTGCGTTCTCTGCGTCCTATGCGTTCGTCGTCTGGTTGTTCCGAATGTGGCCCTCCTGGCGTTGGTGGATGATCGCAACCGGCGGATGGGTCGCCCTCGAGTTCATCCGGGGCCGGTTTCCGTTCGGGGGGTTCCCGTGGGGGGACATCGGGTATCCGGCCGCTGGAATCCCCGGCGCGATCGGGTCGGTCCAGTGGATCGGGCCGTCCGGCTGGACCGCCATGACCATCGCATTCGCTGCGGGCTTGACGCTCTTCATCGAGAACCATCGCGACTGGAGGATGGCGGTGGACGCCGGGAGTGTCATCGTGCTCCTCATCGTGGGCGGGGCCCTGTTCGCACCCTCGCCCGGTGGCCAGGTGTGGCGCACGGTCATCGTCCAGGGTGGATCGCCGTGTCCCCAGGTCCGATGTCAGAACGAGAACCAGCGCATCTATGAGCGGCACATGCAGCTGACCCGCCAGATTCCCGCGGGTACGGTCGAGTTCGTCGTGTGGCCGGAGAACTCCACAGGAACCCCGTACGAGCCTGAGGGCAACGAGCAGGTACGCGCCGAGATCATCGAGCAGGCGAGGCGCCTCGATGCGCACATGCTCATCTCGGGGACGCGGGTCGCAGGCGACGGCGAGTTCTACAACGTCAATGTCATGTACTCGCCCGATGGGGTGAAGGTCGGTGAGTACCTCAAGCGGCACCCTGTGCCCTTCGGGGAGTTCGTGCCGTTGCGGGGCCTGTTCGACTTCGTTCCGCAGCTCGACCGGGTGCCGAGGGACATGATCCGAGGTACCGACGCCGTGGTATTTCCGACCGAGCAGGGGTCTGTGGGCTCGGTGATCTCCTTCGAGGGATCGTTCGCCCGCTCGATGCGCTCGAGCGCGCTCGCAGGAGCGGAGGTGATGGTCGTGACTACGAACACGTCGTCGTATGGGAAGTCACCGGCGACGGATCAGGCAATCGCGATGGTCAGGGTGAATGCCGCAGCCGTCGGCCTTGACACGGCGTACGCGTCGATCACCGGCAAGTCGACGTTCATAGGTGCGGACGGCAGTATCGGGCTCGTGACCGAGCAGCTCGACGAGCTCGCCCTCTATGGTGCACTGCGTTTCAGCCCGCAGGAAGTGACGCTGTGGGTCCGGTTCGGCGATTGGCTCGCAATCGGATCAATCCTGCTCGCCGGTGTTGCCCTGGCCTTCCCGGGGAGCCGGTCGCGATCGGGGTCATCGACCTCGGAAACGTCGTCGACAGGCCGTTTTGCGCCTTCGGGATGACGTGCATACAATGAAGAACCGAGATTTCGCGGTTGCACTATCGCGCGTCACATCGCCAATAGCTGCTCCGCTCTGATACGCACCCAAGAAAGGCACCCAAGACCCATGTCCGACATTCTCAAGGCATCACGTCCGAAGGGTCGATCCCGACGGCCGAAGACCTACGACGAGGAGCGCACCTGCGCCCATGTCGAGTGCTCCACACAGCTGTCGCGCTACAACAGGGCCGAGTTCTGTCACACCCATCGCCCGGTTCGGTACCCACGCCTCCGAGGCGTCCTCAGCGAGGAGTGACCGCCCTCCGTCCGAAGTGAAAAGGCCCCGGTAGCACCGGGGCCTTCCCATTTCCGACCTGGCACCTAGGACTCAACCGTTTCCGGTGGCCTCGGGAGCGTGAGGCGCTCAGCCCTTCTCGTGTGCGGCGATCGCTTCGGAAAGCATGTCGATGCCCCGGTCGAGATCGTCCTCGCTCACGTTCAGGGGAGGGATGAATCGGATGACATTGCCGTCAGGCCCGCAGTTGAGGATGAGGAGGCCGGCCTCGTGGGCGTGGGCAGCGATGTCCCTGAACGCGTCTGGATCGGGTGCGTTGTCGTGGGTGACGAGTTCGATCCCGATCATGAGCCCGAGGCCGCGTACGTCCCCGATGGCTGCGTGCTGTTCCTTCAGTGCGTTCCACCGGGTGAACGCGTGTTCAGACAGCGCGGGTACGTTCGGTACCACGGAGCGAAGCTCTCGCACGGTTGCCGCCGAAGCTGCACACGAGACGGGGTTTCCCCCGAACGTGGTTCCATGGGAGCCGGTCGGCCACCGGTCGATGAATTCTGCGGAAGCGGCGACTGCCGAAAGGGGGAGGCCGTTCGCGATCGCCTTGCCCATGACGAGGACGTCCGGCCGCACGTCGTACACCTGGCTCGTGAACCAGTCGCCGGTGCGTCCGAATCCGGTCTGGACCTCGTCAGCGATGAGCAGGATGCCGTGTTCGTCGGCGATCTCACGAATTGCGGTGAGGAACTCCCGACTCGCGGGGTAATAGCCGCCTTCACCCTGCATCGGTTCGATGAGGAACGCCGCGATCTCCCCCGGTGTGACCTCGTACTTGAACTTCATGTCGAGTTCGCGCAGGGCGTAGGCGTTCGCCTCCTCCTGGGACATTCCCCACCCGAACGGGTGCGGGAACGGGACCACGAATGTCGATGGGAGGAGCGGGTGATAGCCCTGGCGGTACTTCGCCTTCGAGGTCGTGTAGGTGACGGACCCCATCGTCCGCCCATGGAATCCGCCGCGGAAGGTGATGATGCCCTGCCGGCCGGACACCTTGCGGGCGAGCTTCACGGAAGCCTCGACTGCCTCGGCGCCCGAGTTCATGAAGAAGAGCTTCTCGATGCCCTCCGGAGCCACGTCGATGATCACTTCGGCCGCATCGACGATCGTCTCGTACAGGAATGCACCACCGGCGTGCCAGAGCTTGTTCAGCTGTGCCTGGGCGGCGGCGACGACGGCATCGGGGCGGTGGCCGAGGTTGGTCGTGGCGATGCCACACGTGAAGTCGAGGTACTGCTTGCCGTCGGGTGCGGTGACCCAGCTCCCCTTGCCTTCGGTGATCTCGATCTCATTGTCGAACGAGATCACGGGGGCGATGATGTCACGGAATCTTCTCTGCAGGTCGGTCATGGTCTCTCCGATCGGTTCGGGTCCGGGTCGTCGTGGCGCGAGGTTGGGCGTCACGGAGCTGCGAAGAGATGTTTTCGCTGGCGTCGAGGAGTCCGAACCATGTCCTGATGGTACCCGTCGGAGCCAATCACGTGCAGGAGCCCTTCATTCTCCCCTGAACTCGGGCGGGCGCTTCTCGAGGAACGCCATCGCAGCCTCCATGAAGTCGTTCGATCCGAGGAAGGAGCTGTTCCACAACGCCACGTAGTCGAGGCCTTCGGCGACGGACCAGCCCTCGCCGGCGCGAAGGACGGCCTTGGCTCCCTGCACGGCGAGCGGTGAGTTCGCTGCGATCTCGTGGGCGAGTGCGACCGCCGCACTGACGACTGCTGCGTGGTCATCCATGATGCGACCGACGAGGCCGATCTCGTGCGCCTCGTCGGCACCGAAGTCCCTGCCCGTGTAGACGAGCTCGGCCAGCCGTCCGGGGTCGATGATGCGCGGTAGTCGCTGGAGCGTCCCGACATCTGCGACCATCGCGATCCTCGTCTCACGAACGGAGAACACCGCGTCGCGTGACGCGTATCGGATGTCGCACGCCGTGATGAGGTCGACACCCGCACCGATGCAGTTGCTGTGGACTGCTGCGATGACGGGCTTCGCACACGCCGCCAGTGCGTTGAACGTGTGTTGCATCTTCCTGATCGTCTTGTACAGCGCTGCGCGCTTGCCGACGTCCGACGCCGGTTGGTTCTCGTCCGCTGGATCGACGCCACCGTTCGCAAAGATGGGGCCGAACGCTTTCAGGTCGATGCCTGCCGTGAAAGACGGCCCCTTTGCCGCGATCACGACGGCTCTGGTCTCGGGGTCGTCCGAGAGTGCCTCGATGATCTGCGGGAACTCGGTCCAGAACGCCGGCGCGAAGGCGTTGTGTGCTTCGGGACGATCGAGCCACACCGTTGCGACATGGTGATCGAAATCGACGGAGACGACGTCTGAACGGGGGATGGCTGCTCGTGACATGCCCGGACAGTAATCGGCGACTCCGTCGAATCGGCCGGTCAGGGAACCGGATCGACCCCGGCGCCCGTCCAAACCCCAGCCGACATGGTCGGGTCAACGATGGGAGGAATCATGGGACGTCAGGACACCACTCGACGGACGGGATGGGCCCGCATCCTCCTCGTCGTCATGGCCGTATCGGTCGTTGTCGCAGCGTGCTCGGCCAACGACGACGCGACGACTGTCACCACGACGGCCTCAGCAGGGGGCGAAAGCGGACTCGATGAAGGGCCCGCACCGGAACCGGGTGCCCGCCAGGATGGGATCGCATACGACGTCGTGCTCGACGACGGGATGATCGTCTTCGAGCAGGTCGGGTCCACCTTCGATGCGAAGATCATCAGGGATGGCTCCGTCGAACTCCGGATCGAGCCTGGCTCGTTCGGGACCACCGCCGGTCAGGTGCGAGCGATCGCCGCTGACCTCGGCGGGTACATCGCCTCGGGGGAGTCGCGTGTCGAGCAGTTCGAGGACGATCGTTACGCAGTCGGCTGGTACACGATCCGGATCCCGAGTGATCGGTTCGACGAGGCCGTCGCTCGCGTCGAGCAGCTCGGTGAGCGTGTCTCTGCGTCGCTGTCATCCCAGGACGTCACCGAGGAGTATGTGGATCTCGAGGGTCGCCTCGACTACTGGCGCGAGCAGGAGGCGTTCTACCTGCGCCTCATGGAGGAAGCAACGACGATCGAGGAGCTCGTGACGGTCCAGACGAGGATGCAGGACGTCTTGTTGAACATCGAGCAGATCGAAGGCCGACTCCGCTACCTCGACTCGCGCACGGACTTCGCGACGCTGACCGTCGGCCTGACCGAGGTTCCCGACACGGCGGTTCCGCCCGTCGACCCGAAGGATCCGGGCCCCATCGCCGAAGCGTTCGATCAGGCGGGAGAGGTCCTCCTCGCGACCGTTGGCTTCATGATCATCGCAACCGCCGTTGCCATCCCGATCGCGATCGTCGTGGCTGTTGCCTACGGCATCTTCAGGCTGTTCACCCGTCCCACCCGCCGCGGAACCGCTGCGAGCTGACCGAGGTTGGTCAGCGTTTGAGGGTGAATGGTGGGTACTCGTCGGTGAGGGCGGCGATCCACGCCCACGTCCGGGCCCACCAGCGGTGGAAGCCGACGAAGTACCAGTGCAGCGAAAGGGGAAGGCGTCCGGTCATGAGGATCGCGACGTATCCGAACCATGCCGCGAACAGCGTCCCGATCGTGAGCCACAGGAGGATGAACAGGTGCGGCACCGCCATGAGCGACCGGATGAGCAGGATCCCGGCAAGGGCGAGCCAGCGGTTCTGTGGTTCGGGAGCCTCCTCGACGATCACCTGGGCCGGATGGTTCTCGTCCGTACCGAACGTCGGATACACGTCGGTCGTCGAGGTGAACCAGGCGAACACCCGGCTCGACCACTCGAGGAAGATGAGTTCGAGGTTCTCCACCCAATAGGGCTTCCCGCCCTGGATGAGGATGTACCAGTACCCGATCCACACCACGACCTGGACCACGGACGCGTAGAGCGAGAGGAGGATCAGGTGAGGTATGAGCAGGACGGTCTTGGCGAACAGCAGGATGCCGAGCGCTGCGAGGCCCCTGCTGCGGTACTCGTCGTCGACGGGAACCACGAAGTCGACGGGGTACTGAGCCGGTTCCGTCATGTCCACCTCGCTCGCTGACAGTCGGCGCATCCACTGGTGAGGACCGTCGCTTCCAGTCTCCCACATGGGTGCGGCAATCCCCAGTGCCGTCGTTGGAACATCCCCGGCCCCGGCCCCGGCCCGAGCCGCGAGCCGACCGAAGTCTGCGACGAGGGCCCCCGAATGGAGGGCCCCGATGGCTGGCCTTCGATGCCGAGAGTTGCGAGAGGTCAGCGGATCTCGACGGCGCGGTCCCCGGCGACGACCCTGCCGATCACCGACGCAGGCAGTTCGGACGTCTCGAACGCCCGCATCGTCGCATCCACGTCGTCCTCGGCAACGATCGCCGTGAACCCGATTCCCATGTTGAAGGTGCGGAACATCTCACCAAGGGGGATACCCCCCACCTTCTGGAGGACCGAGAACACGTGGGGAACCTCCCAACTCGACCGCTCGATGACCGCTCGGGAGCCCTCGGGGAGCACACGAATCACGTTGCCGGGAAGGCCGCCGCCCGTGATGTGCGCGAGGCCGTGCGCCACGACCCGAGCGTTGAGGTTCACGACCGCCGGTGCGTACACGATGCTCGGCTGGAGCAGGACGTGGGCGGTCGGCGTCGAGGTGTCGGGGAAGTCGGCGTCGAGGGGCAGCCCTTTCGCGATGATGGCTCGTACGAGGGAGAAGCCGTTCGAGCGGAGGTTCGGGCTCTCCACGCCGATGATGACGTCACCGGGTCCGACGTTCTCCGCGTTCACCTCCTCGCCCATCTCCACGATGCCCAGGGCCGTCGCCGAGATGTCGAACTGGCCCGGCGCCATGATGCCGGGGTGCTCGGCCGTCTCCCCTCCGAGGAGGGCGATGTCAGCTGCTGAACATGCATCAGCGATGGACTCGATGAGCGTCTCGACCATGTCGACGTCGAGGGTGCCGACCGCCACATAGTCCGTCATCGCAATCGGTTGGGCGCCAGCTGCGGCGAGATCATCTGCGACCATAGCGACGAGATCGAAGCCGAGGCCCTCGATCAGTCCCGCTTGTCGAGCGACCTCCGCCTTGGTGCCGACGCCGTCCGTCGACATCATCAGCACGGGAACCCGGAACCCGGCGGGGATCTGGATACCGGCGGCGAATCCGCCGAAGCCGCCTACGACGTCCTCGGTCCAGGTCGCCGTTACGCGCCACCCGATCCGTTCGACCAGTTCGTCGGCGGCGTCGAGGTTGACGCCCGCGTTCTTGTAGCTCGTCATGGGGTCCTCTCCAGGAGGAACTTGCTGTCGTTGAGGGGGACGTCGGTCGGATAGTCCCCGGAGAGGCATGCGGTGCAGAACGAGGCAGGGTCGGATCGGGTCGCCTCGATCAGGTTGGCGAGTTCGAGGTATGCGATCGAGTCGACCTCGAGGTGCTCGGCGATCTCCTCGACGGAGCGTCCCGCGGCGAGCAGGGTCGCTCGGTCCCCCGTGTCCATGCCGTAGAAGCACGGCCATCGGTACGGAGGGGACGAGATACGCAGGTGGATCTCGGTTGCCCCGGCCTCTCGGACCATCGCGACGAGTTGGCGGGTGGTCGAGCCTCGAACGATGGAGTCGTCGACCAGCACGACCCGTTTCCCCGACACCACGCTGGGCATCGGGTTGAGCTTCATGCGGACCCCGCGGTCGCGCATCGACTGGGCAGGCTGGATGAACGTGCGCCCGACGTAGCGATTCTTCACCAGTCCGTCGGAGTACGGGATACCGCTCACCGCGGCGAAGCCTTGTGCTGCGGGGATCCCCGATTCGGGTACGGGCACGACGACGTCCGCCTCGACCGGCGCCTGGGTCGCGAGCAACCTGCCCATGTTCTGGCGTTTGGTGTGGACGTTGCGGCCCAACAGTGTGGAGTCGGGGCGGGCGAAGTAGACGAACTCGAAGATGCACAGATCCGTCGTGGTCTTCGCAAACGGCTCGATGAACCTGGGGCCGTGCTCGTCGATGACCACCATCTCGCCCGGTGCGATCTCACGGACCAACTCGGCGCCGAGGATGTCGAGCGCGGCAGTCTCGGATGCGATGACCCAGCTTCCGTCGAGGGATCCGAGGCACAGCGGCCGGAACCCGTGGGGATCACGGACGCCGACGAGGGTGCTGGTGTCCATCACGGTGAGCGTGAAGGCGCCATCGAACGTGGGGAGCACCTTGGCGAGCGCATCGGGAAGGTCGAGGTCCTCGGTCGTCATCGTGTGCGCAATGGCCTCGGTCATCAGCTCGGAGTCCGTTGTCGCTGCGACGGGCCCGAATCGCTGGGAGAGTTCCGCCGTGTTCGTCAGGTTCCCGTTGTGGGCGAGGGCGATGCCGTTTCGCCCGAGGTGGCGGAACACGGGTTGGCTGTTCTCCCAGCTGTTGGATCCGGTGGTGGAGTAGCGCGTGTGGCCGATGGCGAGGTGGCCCGGCAGTCCCGCGAGTACCGACTCGTCGAATACCTGGGCGACGAGCCCGAGGTCCTTGTACACGGTGATGTTGTCGGTGTCACTCACCGCGATGCCTGCGCTCTCCTGTCCCCGGTGTTGGAGGGCGAAGAGGCCGAAGTAGGTCAGGCGGGCAGCTTCGATCCCGGGACCGATGATCCCGAAGACTCCGCAGGCCTCACCTGGCCTGTCGAGTACAGGATCGCCGAGTGGTTGCTCGCTCACGGCGGGCAGTGTACCCGCCGTGAGCCATGCCCATCTCAGAGTGCGATCGTCACGGCGATCGCACCGGCGATGACAGCCATCGCGATCAGGGTGCGAATCGTGCGTGCGTTCGGCTTCCCGACGGCGAACACCGACCAGAGCCAGGCGATGACAAGACCGCCGGCGAGGCCTCCCAGGTGGGCACGCCAATCGATGCCCCCGACGAGCAGGGGTAGTGCGAGGTTGATGGCGAGGAGGACGCCCAACTGGTTGAACATCGCCCGTCCACCCGGTGTCCCGCGCATCTTCCATGCCACGAAGATCCACGCACCGAACAGCCCGAAGATTGCACCGGATGCGCCGATCGACACCTGGAGCGGCGATCCGAAGATGTACGACGCCGCACCGCCGGTACCTGCGGTTGCGATGTACAACGCGGCGAATGCGGGCCCTCCGACCTGGTACTCGAGGCGGGGACCGAACAGGTACAGGGCGTACATGTTGAACAGGATGTGCATCAGCCCACCGTGGAGGAGTGCGGCTGTGAAGATCCGATACCACTCACCCTCGGCCACGAGGAAATTGATGAGCGCGAGGTTCTCGAGGAGCCATCGGTCCAATTCCGGAGAGAGGAATCCGAGCACGAAGATGAACGTCGTGATCCCGATGATGGCGAACGACACGGGCGACGTCTGATACGACGGTCGACCGACCGTGTGCCGTGCCTGGACGACCCGCGCCCTGGCGTCGGGTTCAGCGCACTCTGGGCACTTCTGACCCACCGACGCGTCACGTGAGCACTCCACGCAGATGGGACGGCCACAGCTCGTGCACGACAGCCTCGTCGGGCGGTCGGGATGCCGGTAACAGGTGGTGGTGATGGAGTCGCTCATCGCCACGCAACGGTAACGACGTCACCGGTTTGCTTCCTCGACCCTCTTGGCGCACGGGACGATGCGCTCACGGGTCGGGCACCGGTGGATGCCGGAGCCACAGCATCGTTGCCTCCTGGAAGGCGTAGGCGGCGCGCAGGACGTCGACGTCGGCTTTCGGGCGGCCAACGATCTGGAGGCCGACCGGCAGGCCGTCCGGAGTGAACCCTCCCGGAACCGAGATCGCCGGGAGGCCGGTCAGGGAGATCAGATAACAACTGGCGAACCACGACGTGTAGTTGGCCATCGGCTGGCCTGCGATCTCGGTCGGATACTCGACCGACACCGGGAACGGTGGCACCGCCGCCGTCGGGAGGGCGAGAAACCGGTGCTCGTCGAGGAACTTCACAACGCGGTTTCGGACCCTCGTTCGGGTCTCGATCGCGGCACCGACCTGCTCGGTGGTGAGTGACAGGCCGTACTCGGTGTTCTCGTGGATGGCGGCCTTGTAGGCGTCCGGATCCCGCCGAAGAGCTTCGGCGAACTCTCGTGCGTAGACGAAACCGCGCAACACCGTGAACGCCTCGTCGGCGTCGCGGAAGCTCGGTGCGTCGTCCGTCAAGACGAATCCGATGTCGGACAGGGTCTCTCGAGCCGGCGACAGCGCTTGGGTGACGACAGGGTCGATGGCAAGCTCCCCGAGATCCTCGGACCATGCGACGGGGACACCTGTCCAGTCCCCTGCGAGCGGCGTCGCGAACACCGACCCCGGTTGGTCGATCGAGATCGGGATCCGGGGGTCAGGCCCTGCGGTGGCCGCCATGAACAGGGCGATGTCCTCCACCGTCCGAGCGATCGGCCCGTGGACGCTGTGGTCGGCCCATACGTCCTTGGACGGCCAGGACGGGATCCTCCCGGGGGACGGGCGGAATCCGACCGTGTTGGTGAACGACGCCGGGTTCCGCAGTGAAGCGCCGTAGTCCGAACCGTCCGCAAGGGCGGCCATGCCGGTTGCGATCGCGACCGCCGCTCCGCCGGAGGATCCCCCCGGCGTGTACTCGGGATTCCACGGGTTCCTCGTTGCGCCGAACACCTCGTTGAACGTCTGGCTCCCCGCACCGTGCTGTGGTGTGTTGGTCTTGCCGAGGGTCACCGCACCGGCGCGCTGCTGACGCTCAACGATCAGCGCGTTGCGGGTCGGCACGTACGATCGGTACACAGGCGAGCCGAACGTGGTGCGGATGCCAGCCGTCTCGTGGGTGTCCTTGTGCACGACGGGGAGGCCGGTGAGGAGGGGGATGTCACCTCCTGAGGCGAGGGTCCGGTCGGCCTCCTCGGCCATCTCCCTCGCGATGTCAGGGACGAGGGTCACGATCGCATTGAGCTGAGGATTGACACGCTCGATCTGGAGGAGGTGGGCGTCGAGCAATTCCGACGCGGAGATCTCGCGCCGTCGCAGCATCGCCGCGTGGTCGACAGCCCGAAGCCTCACCAGGTCGCTCATGCTCCCCATCCTGCCCAACCCCGTGTTCTTGCGTAACTGGGTTTCACCCAGGATGGAACCCAGTTACGCAAGAACGGGAGCAGGATCGGCGGTACATCATGTCATGCGGCGGGGCAGGGCGCTCGCCCAGATGTCCCTCGCGGCGCCCAGCTCGATGGATCCAGCGAATCCGAAGTCGATCGTGGTTCCTCCGACGGTGCCAATGCGTCGATGAGGCACCTCGGTGTCGAGCTCATCGCCGTACCCGACCGCGATGAACCGGAGGGGGGTCTCATCGAACAGGTCGGGCCCGCTGACGTGGTCGATGGTGACTCCCACGTCGGACGCGATTGCGATCTCCGCGAGGGCCACGGCGAGCCCGCCCGTTGAGATGTCGTGGAGGACCGGGGTGGTGAAGGCGAGTGTGGCAGCAGCGGAGACCACGCGCCGTGCCGTCTCACCGTCGACGTCCGCGGGCCGACCCCGCAGCTCACCGTTGACGATGCGGTCATACGCGGATGCGGCGAAGTCCCCCTGCGGCTCCGGTCCGACCACCCAGATCCCCATGCCGTCGGCAGCCCGATCGAGGCGAGGCGGGTGTGACGGCCTGGGATCGCAGAACCCGAGCATCCCGACCACTGGGGCGGGGTAGATGTCCACGCCGTCGGTCTGGTTGTAGAACGAGACGTTGCCGCCAACGACGGGTACGTCGAGCTCCTCACACGCCCATGCCATGCCCTCGACGGCTTCCACGAACTGCCACATGACGCCGGGCACCTCGGGGTTGCCGAAGTTGAGATTGTCGACGAGGGCATACGGACGGGCACCCGTGACGGCGACGTTGAGGGCGGATTCGAACACGATCCTTGCGGCGCCGCGCCTCGGGTCGAGGAACGTACGGAGCGCGTCGCCGTCCGTCGACACCGCCATTGCCTTCTGTGTTCCCTTGATCCGCATGAGGGAACCGTCGTGACCCGGTTCGACCATCGTGTTGAGGAACAGCATGTGGTCGTACTGGCGCCAGATCCACGAGCGGTCGCCGATCGCAGGATCGTCGAGCAGGGTCGCCAGCGTCCAGCCCGCATCGAGGTCCTCGGGCACGACAGGAGTTCGGGCCCAGCGTTCCTCGACGTCGTCCGGCATGACCGCCGGTCGGTGGTAGATGGGGGCATCGTCCGCCAGTGACGCCGCTGGCACCTCGGCGACGAGTTCGCCCTTCGCATGCACGTTCAGGAGCGGCCCCTCGGTGATGGTGCCGATCGTCGATGCCTCGATCTCCCACTTCTCGGCGAGGGCGAGGACCTCCGCCTCGTTCTCCGGCGTGACCACGGCGAGCATGCGTTCCTGGGATTCCGACATGAGGATCTCGCCGGGGGTCATGTCGTGCTCGCGGAGATGCACCCTGTCGAGGTCGACGTCCATCCCCATGCCGCCGTTGCCTGCGACCTCAGACGTAGCGCACGAGATGCCGGCTGCCCCGAGATCCTGGATGGCGACGACGAGGCCCCTGTCGTACAGCTCGAGGCAGGCCTCGATCAGCTTCTTCTCCTCGAACGGGTCGCCGACCTGGACGTTCGGACGCTTCTCCTCGTCCCCCTCCTCGAACGATGCCGACGCGAGGATCGATGCACCGCCGATTCCGTCGCGACCCGTTGCGTTCCCGAGGAGGATGGCGAGGTTCCCGACACCCGATGCCGCTGAGAGCACGAGCTGATCCTCCTTGAGGATCCCGAGCGCCATGACGTTGACGAGGGGGTTCTTCGAGAACCGGTCAGCGAACTCGACCTCGCCGCCGAGGGTGGGGACTCCCACGGCGTTCCCATATCCGGCGATGCCGGACACAACACCCTCGAGGAGGTACCGGTTGCGTGGGTCGTCGAGTGGGCCGAAGCGGAGCGGGTCCCACACGGCGATCGGGCGTGCGCCCATCGTGAAGATGTCGCGAAGGATGCCTCCGACGCCCGTGGCTGCACCCTGGTACGGCTCGACGAAGCTCGGGTGGTTGTGGCTCTCGATCCGCAACGCCGCAAGCCACCCATCGCCGAGATCCACGACGCCCGCGTTCTCGCCGGGCCCGACGACGACCCACGGCTGGTCGGACGAGAAGCGGCCGAGATGTGCACGGGACGACTTGTACGAGCAGTGCTCTGACCACATCACCGAGTACATGGCGAGTTCTGCGGCCATGGGTTCGCGCCCAAGGATCTCGACGACGTGCTGGTATTCGTCGTCCGTCATCCCGAGGCGAACGTGTGCTGGCGTGTCGAGTGTCATACGAGGAGGGCTTCGGTCGAAGCCACGAAACTCTCGATGAGGATCATCCCGTCGGAGGACCCGAGGATCTCCTCCGATGCGCGCTCGGGATGTGGCATGAGCCCTGCGACGTTGCGGTTCGCGTTCGTGATGCCGGCGATCGAGTTGGTGGATCCGTTCGGGTTGGCTACGTCCGAGACGACACCAGAGCGGTCCGAGTACCTCAGGATCACGTCACCGGCGTCCTCGATCGCGTCGATGTCGGCGGCGACGTAGTTGCCCTCGTAGGAGTTGAGCGGGATCTCGATCACCTGCCCGACGGTTGCGGCCCTGGTGAGCACGCTGTCCGTCGATTCGACGCGCATGTGGATCGGCTTGCAGACGAACTTGAGGTCCCTGTTGGCCACGAGCGCGCCGGGAAGGAGGCCTGCTTCGCACAGGATCTGGAAGCCGTTGCAGATGCCGATCACCGGCGTAGCCGTGCCGCCGAGCTGCTCGACCGTGGCCATGATCGGGGAGAACCGGGCGATGGCCCCGGTACGCAGGTAGTCGCCGTGGGCGAACCCGCCGGGAAGCACGATGCCATCGGCACCCGAGAGGTCGGTCTCACGGTGCCACACGAGATCCGCATCGGCCCCTGCGAGGTGGAGGGCGTGGACGATGTCGTGTTCGCAGTTGGTGCCCGGGAACACTGCAACGGCGATCCTCATGTGAGGGTCTCGATCTCGTAGCGCTCCATGACCGGGTTCGCGAGCAGCTTGGTGCACATGGCGTCGAGGCGTTCACGTGCCTCGGCTGGATCGTCGGTGTCGATGGTCAGGGTGATGATGCGACCGAAGGACACTTCGGCGACCTCGTCGAATCCGAGATCGGTCAGCGCCTTGTGGGTCGTCGAACCCTCGGGGTCGGACAGGCCCGGCTTGCGGGTGATCGTGACGCGGTATCTCTGGCTCATCGAGCGCCCATCGCTTCGAGGTAGCTCGAGAAGCTTGTCCCCGTGAGCGCCTCGTACGCGCTGATGTAGCGATCGGACGTCTGATCAACGACGTGATCCGGCAGGGGTGGAGCCGGCGGCGTCTTGTCCCAACCGTCCTGGGCTTCGAGCCAGTCGCGAACGGGTTGCTTGTCGAACGACGGCATGACCGCTCCCTCGGACCACTCGTCGGAGGGCCAGTAGCGCGAGCTATCGGGTGTGAGGACCTCGTCGATGAGGATGATCTCGTCGTCGACCCTGCCGAACTCGAACTTGGTGTCCGCGAGGATGATCCCCCGTGCGGCTGCGTACTCGGCGCCAGCGATGTAGATGGCGAGCGACCGCGCCCTGAGCTCCTCGTACAGGTCGTTCCCGACAAATGCTCGGGCGTCGGCTTCCGAGAGGTTCTCATCGTGTCCCGACTCCGCCTTGGTGGCGGGAGTGAAGATGGGCTCGGGGAGCTTGCTTGCCATCTGCAGGCCCGGTGGGAGGTGCTCAGTGGTCGGGCCGCCGCCGGATGCGTACTCCTTCCAGGAGGATCCGTAGAGGTAGCCGCGGATGACGCACTCCATCGGGATGACCTCGGCCGCCCTCACGAGCATTGCCCTGCCCGCATACTCGGCCTGTTCGCTAACCGAGAGGAAGTCCATCGACGACGTGTCCACCGAGACGAGGTGGTGGGGTGTGTCGAGGATGTCGAACCAGTGGAGCGAGACGCCGGTGAGTACCTGGCCCTTGTGGGGGATGTCCTCGCCGAGCACCACGTCGAAGGCCGAGATCCGGTCGCTTGCGACGATGAGGAGGTGGTCGTGATCGATCCTGAAGATCTCGCGGACCTTGCCCGATCCCACGTGTTCAAGTGCCGCCACGGGGGCGATCCTAGTGCCGGTGCCGAACCTGCCGATGTGTCCGGTGCGGTCGCCGGAACGCGATTCCTACCCTCGCCCCATGGACGCTGTGCATCCTTGGGGTTCCGCGGATACACCGTTCGACGAGCTCGGCGGTGAGGGGACGATTCGCGCCATCGTCGATCGCTTCTACGACATCATCGACGCTGATGCACCGGTGCTTCGTGCCATGCTCCCCGCCAACGACTCCGTGTCGCGCGACAAGCTCTACTCCTACCTCGTCGAATGGACCGGTGGCCCTGCCCTGTACTCACCGACGCGAGGCCACCCCCGCATGCGCGCCAGGCACCTCCCGTTCCCCATCGGAGAAGAGGAGGTCCTCACGTGGCTCGCCTGCATGGCCCGCGCCCTCGACGATGCACGGGTCGAGGGCCCGCTGCGATCATTCCTCGACGAGCGCCTCACCTCCCTCGCCCACCACATGCGCAACCAATGATCTCTCCCGTTCTTGCGTAACTGGGTTCCACCCATGCGTGAAACCCAGTTACGCAAGAACGGAGGACTCGAGGCGGTCGAAGACGATCGAGCTGTTGCGTAGGAAGCGGGCGGTGTCGAAGCAGGTGGCCAGCACGTCGGGGGCGAGGGTGCACTCGGGGTCGGCGGCCAGGCGGCCCTCGAGCGTCCCTCCCTCATCCCATGCGGCCATGGCGTTTTGTTGGACGATGCGGTACGCCTCGTCACGCGTCGAGCCTCCGTCGACGAGGGCGAGCAGGACGGCCTGGCTGTACACGAGGCCACGTGTCGAGTCGAGGTTCGCGGCCATGCGATCGGTGTCGACGACCAGGGTCTCGACGAGTCGGGTCATCCGCAACAGGGCATAGTGGAGCAGCGTCGTCGCGTCGGGGAGGGCGACCCGTTCGACCGATGAATGGGAGATGTCGCGCTCGTGCCACAACGCCACGTCCTCGAGTCCTGCCGATGCATATCCGCGAAGGAGCCTCGCAGCGCCCGTCAGGTTCTCGGATGCGATCGGGTTCCGCTTGTGGGGCATGGCCGACGAACCCTTCTGCCCGGATCCGAATGCCTCACGAACCTCCCCGACCTCGGACCTCTGCAGGTGGCGAATCTCGGTTGCGAACCGTTCGAGCGTCGCTCCGACAAGGGCGATCACCGACAGGAAGTGTGCATGACGGTCGCGGGCGACGACCTGAGTGGATGCGGGCTCGATATTGAGGCCGAGCTTGTCGCAGACGTACGACTCGACGGATGGGGGAGTGTGCGCGTACGTCCCGACGGCGCCGGAGATCTTCCCGACGGCGACGTCCGTGACCGCGTCGGTGAGACGTTCGTGATCCCGTTGCACCTCGAACGCCCAGCTTGCGAGTTTCAGCCCGAACGAAGTCGGTTCCGCCCAGATGCCATGCGTCCGGCCGATCATGGGTGTGTCTCGGAACTCGAACGCCCTGCGCTTGACGACGTCAAAGAGACCCGAGATCGCGTCGAGCAGCAGGTTGCCGGCCTCTCCGAGCAGGACACCGGTCGCCGTGTCGAGGACGTCTGAGGAGGTGAGGCCGAAGTGGATCCACTCGCCGCCCTCGCCGACCGACTCCGCCAGGAGGTCGACGAAGGCCGCAACGTCGTGGTTCGTGACCTTCTCACGCTCCTTCCACGCGACCGAATCGACCTGAGGGCTCTTGCGAGCGGCGTCTGCTGCGGAGTGGGGCGCTACCCCGAGTTCGGCCCATGCCTCGACGACCAGGATCTCGACGTCGCGCCAGACGGCGAGTTTGCGCGCCTCCGACCAGACATCGTTCATCTCGGGCGTCGAGTACCGCTCGATCATGCCTTCCAGGTCTCCCGGTACTCAGCCAGCCTGCCGATGAGGTCGGGATCCGACAGGGACAGGATCGACGCGGCGAGGTACCCCGCATTCGCGGCCCCGTCGATGGCGACGGTCGCAACCGGGATGCCCGTCGGCATCTGGACGGTCGAATACAGGGCATCGACACCCCCCATGCCACCGGCAGCGATCGGGACACCGATCACAGGGAGGGTCGAGTGGGCCGCCGCCGCGCCAGCGAGGTGGGCCGCCTTTCCGGCGCCGCACACGATGACGCCGAACCCCGCATCGCGCGCACCTGCGACGAACGACGCGACCTTCTCGGGTGTGCGATGGGCGGACATGACGTGCACCTCGTGCGCGATGCCGAAGTCGTCGAGGACATCCGCGCACGGCCGCATCTTGTCCATATCCTTCTCGGACCCCATCAGGATCGCCACCTTCATCGTCGCTCCTTTCTCAGCCGACCGCGATGTCGGAACGGATGTGCTTGCCACGGAACTGGATGAGGTTCGCCGCCGAGTACGCATCCTCGCGAGCCTCGGCGAGGGTGTCGCCGAGCCCGACCACCGTGAGGACGCGGCCACCGCTCGTCACGAGTCTGCCGTCCACCACTGACGTGCCTGCGTGGAACACGAGCGCCTCCGCGACATGGTCGAGACCGATGATGGCGAGCCCCGTCTCAGGTGCGTCCGGGTATCCGGGCGATGCGAGGACGACACCTGCTGCGAACGTGTCTGACCACTCCAGATCGGCGGTGCCGAGGGCGCCGTGCGCACCGGCGTGGAGAACCTCGAGGAGATCCGTGCGGAGCCGCGGCAGTAGCACCTGCGTTTCGGGATCACCGAGACGGCAGTTGAACTCGAGAACCTTGGGCCCTTCGGCCGTGAGCATGAGCCCGACGTACAGGAACCCCGTGTAGTCGATCCCCCTCGCCGCGAGCGCAGCGATCGTCGGCTCGGCGACCCTGGTGCGTGTCCATTCCACGAGCCCATCGTCGAGGTCGTGGACCGGGCTGTAGGCGCCCATGCCTCCCGTGTTCGGCCCGTGGTCGTCGTCGTTCAGGCGCTTGTAGTCCCTCGCTGGCTCGAGCGGGACCGCGGAACCGCCGCTGCAGATGAAGAAGACCGACACCTCCGCGCCGTCGAGGTACTCCTCGATCACGACGGTCGACCCTGCCGCTCCGAACCGCCCCTCCGCGAGACACGCATCGACCCATGCCTCGGCCTCGGGGCGATCATCGGTCACGAGCACACCCTTCCCCGCCGCGAGGCCATCGGCCTTCACCACGTACGGGCCATCGGAACCCCTCAGGTGGGCGATCGCGGAGTCGCGATCCCTGAACTCGGCGTAGGCGCCCGCCGGAACCCCGGCCTCGGTCATGACCTGCTTCGCGAATGCCTTCGAGGATTCGAGCATGGCCGCCTGCCGAGTCGGTCCGAACACCGCGATCCTCGCCTCGTGTAACGCGTCCACTACCCCGGCGGCGAGGGGACCCTCGGGGCCTACGACGACGAGATCGATGCGCCGCTCCTGCGCGAGGGTCACGACGGCCTGGGGATCCATCGGATCGACGTCCGGGGCGACATCGCCCAAAGCGCCCGATCCAGGGTTCCCCGGACACGACACCAGGTTCGTGATGAGCGGGCTCTGGGCGAGCTTCCAGGCGATCGCATGTTCCCGACCCCCTGATCCGAGAAGGAGGACCCTCATGTCACGCCCTCGAGAGCGTTGCCGCCCGCGACGGCCCGACGGACACGGTGCGGATGGGGACGCCTGCGATCTCCTCGATCCGTTCGACGTACGTCCTCGCGAGCTCAGGCAGGTCCTCGTACCTGGTGACCGACGAGATGTCGTCACCCCATCCCTCGTGCTCCTCGTAGTGCGGCACGCAGTTGTACAGGACCCGCTGTTGTCGGGGGAACTCGGTGTAGCGATCACCGAGGGACGTGTACGCGGTCGCGATCTTGATCACGTCGAAGTGCGAGAGGATGTCGAGTTTGGTGAGGGCGATCTCGGTGAGCCCATTGACCCGCACCGCGTAGCGCAGTGCAACGGCGTCGAGCCAGCCGCACCTGCGCCTCCGACCCGTCACGACGCCGTACTCACCCCCGATTTCGATGAGTCTGTCGCCCGTCTCGTCGTGGAGCTCGGTGGGGAACGGACCTGTCCCGACTCGGGAGATGTACGCCTTCACCACACCGATCACCGAGTCGATCTGCTTCGGGCCGATGCCGATACCGACCGGCGCGCCCCCTGCAGTGGGGTTCGAGGACGTGACGAACGGATAGGTCCCGTGGTCGATATCGAGGAGCGTTCCCTGGGCGCCCTCAAACAGGACATTCTTGCCCTCTTGGAGCGCGCTCCACACCACGAGGGACGTGTCCGTGATGTGTTCCGCGAGCTGGTCTCCGTACCCCATGTACTCGTCGAAGATCTCACCCACATCGAGTGGCAGCTGGTTGTACACCTTCACCAGCTGCTTGTTCTTGTCCTTGAGGGCGACCTCGAGCTTCGCCCGGAAGATCTTCGGGTCGAAGAGGTCCTGGACCCGGATCCCGAAGCGCGAGTACTTGTCCATGTATGCAGGCCCGATGCCTCGCTTGGTTGTTCCGATCATCGCGTCACCGAGGTACCGCTCCATCACGGCGTCGAGCTTGCGGTGGTACGGCATGATCAGGTGGGCGTTTCCGGACACCAGGACGCGCGACGGGTCGATGCCTCGACCGCGAAGCGTCTCCATCTCCTGCAGGAGGACCTTCGGATCGACGACGCATCCGTTGCCGATGACGGGCGTCACCGTTGGGTAGAGGACACCAGACGGGATGAGGCTCAGCGCGAACTTCTCGTCTCCGACCACGATCGTGTGGCCCGCGTTGTTCCCACCCTGATACCGGACGACCAGGTCCGCCTCCCGAGCGAACAGGTCGGTGATCTTGCCCTTGCCTTCGTCGCCCCACTGGGCACCGAGGATCACAGACGCGGGCATTGTGCGGCCTCCACTGCTGGGGTACGGGGGCGATTGTAGGGGAGCCGTGCGCCCCCGTGGCAGGCCCCGACCGTGTCGATTACGACCGTGCCTTCGTGTGAACGACTCGTGAACTTCGCGGTGTGCCCCGCTCGAGTCGCTTGGCAGCGACCGTCCAACCTGTCTACCGTGTCTCAGCCGGTCACAGACCGATCGGCACAGGGCGACTCCAAGATTCGTCCCCAACACGAGCAAAACGGAGGAGGGGTTACAGCATGCTGAAGAGACTTGCTGTGCTCTTTGCAGTTCTTGCCTTGTTCGCCGCAGCATGCGGCGGTACGAGTGAGACCGAAGAGACAACGACGACAACCGAAGGCGGAGTGACGCCACCGGGACAGGAAGAGGGCTCGACCCTTGCGGCCGTACAGGCAAGGGACAGGCTCATCTGTGGCGTGGCAGGTTCGGCCGTAGGGTTCTCGGAGACCCAGGCGGACGGATCCACCACGGGCTTTGATGCCGATTATTGCCGGGCGATCGCTGCAGCCGTGCTCGGCGACGCCACAAAGGTCGAGTTCAGGCCTCTCACGGCAGCGGAGCGCTTCGAAGCGTTGAAGAACAACGAGGTCGACGTGCTGATCCGCAACACGACGTGGACCCAGAGCCGTGATACCGACATCGGTATCCAGTTCACGGCCACCACGTACTACGACGGTCAGCAGATGATGGGCGATCCCGCCCGACTCCCGGGTCTCGCACCCGGAAGTGGGTTCGACGCCATCGACGGCGCGACGGTCTGCACCAACGCGGGCACGACGACGGAGAAGAACATCACCGAGGGCGCTGCGGTCGCAGGCGTGAACATCACGCTCGAGACAGTCGAGACCTTCCCGGAGGCCATGGAGAAGTTCAAGGCCGGCACGTGCGACATCGTCACGACGGACGGCTCGGGTCTGTACGGCAACCGGGCTGCTGAAGCGGCTGCGGGCACCGCTGGTGCCGAATCCTGGGTCATCTTCCCTGAAGCACCGATCTCGAAGGAGCCCCTTGGTCCGGCAACCCGCCAGGGTGACGACCAGTGGTTCGACATCGTCCAGTGGACCGTGTTCGCGACCTTCATCGCAGACGAGGCCGGCGTGACCGCCGCGACCGTCGACTCGATGATGGGCGACACGCCTGAACTCACACGCCTCTTCGGTGGCGAGGAGGAGTACCAGACGTCCATGGGCCTCTCGGCCGATGCCTTTGCGAACGCCATCAAGGCGGTCGGCAACTACGGTGAGATCTTCGAGCGGAACCTCACGGGTCCGCTCGGACTCCAGCGTCAGGGCAGCTACAACATGCAGTGGTTCGACGGTGGCCTCATCTACGCACCGCCAGCTCGCTGATCCAAGCGAGGAATCGATGGGAAGGGGCCGCCCTCGGGCGGCCCCTTCTTCGTTCCGGGCGACAGGGCCGTCGCCCATGATTTTCCTGCAGAGCGCGGGCCCGTCCGTCTAGGGTGCCGGTACGCGAAATGCGTTGTCGGACGTTGATCGTCGTGGAAGGCACATGACCGTACAGGTACGCGAACAGCACAGAACGCCACTCTGGCGGAATGCGACGGTGCTCAAATGGGCCGCGCAAATCGTCGTCTTGCTCGGTGTCGTTGCCCTGTTTGCGACCCTCGCCTCCCAAGCCGCAGCCAACTTCGACAGGTCCAACATCTCGTTCGGGTGGCGATGGCTCTCGGATCCGACGGGCGTCCAGGTCAGGGAAGGCATCGACACACTCCCCGACAGCGGAGCACGTGCCCTGCTCGTGGGCATCGTCAACACGCTGCGCGTCGCGATCTCCGGCATCATCGTCGCAACGATCCTCGGGACGATCATCGGCATCGCGAGGCTCTCGAGCAACTGGATAGTCAACAAGATCGCGACGACCTACATCGAGGCGATCCGCAACGTGCCGCTCCTCGTCCAGATCTTCTTCTGGTCCGCCTTGGCGATCGGGCTTCCCGGGCTCACAGCTGAGGATGTCGGCGAGTACTGGTTCAAGTCATCGAATCGTGGCTTCGCGTTTGCCTGGGTCTTTCCGAACGGCGGATTCTGGCCGTGGCTGATCTTCGTCATCGTCGGGTACCTGGCGGGTCGTCGGGTCGCAACGATGCGCAAGCGGCACCAGGAGGACACCGGTGAACCCGGTCACAGCGGCCGCTACATGGTTCTCGTCATCGTCGCCTTTGCGGTCATCGGCTGGTTCGCATGGCCGATACTCGGCTTCCTCGAACCGGTCTTCGATGCGCTCGACCGATTCGTCTCGAGCCTGCCGGCGATCCTCGTGCCCATCGTCATCGCAGTCGCCGCGGTCCTCATCGCTGCCCTCTGGATACGCAACTTCTTCGAGTCACGTCGCACCCCGGCAGGTTTCGGCAAGATGACGGACGACGATTGGTTCAGGGTCATCTTCGTAGCCTTCTCGGGCGTCGCCATCGCCGTACTTGCCTTCGTGATCGGCGGCTACGACGTGACAACGGTTCGTGGTGAGGTGCTCTCGGTCTCCCAACTCATCATCGATGCCCTCGGGAACCTGATGGGTTGGTCGGCGGACAAGTTCAACACGGACAACTACAACACGGTGGTCGAAGGCGTCCGTTCGGGCGGTCCGCTGGTGTTCGAGAAGGCCGAGGTCATCCTGAGGGGTGGTGCGGCGATACCGCAGTACGGCGAGAAGGGCATGGTGCTGAGCATTCCCTTCTTTGCGATCTGGACCGGCGTGACGCTCTACACGGCTGCCTTCATCGCCGAGATCGTTCGAGGCGGCATACTGGCTGTGCCGAAGGGGCAGACCGAAGCAGCGATGGCCATGGGCCTCAAGCGGAGCCAGTACCTTCGCCAGATCATCCTTCCCCAGGCCTTCCGGATCATCCTCCCGCCGATGGGGAACCAGTACCTGAACCTCGCGAAGAACACGTCCCTGGGCCTTGCCGTCGCCTATGCCGACATCGTGGCCGTCGGCACGACGATCATCAACCAAACGGGTCAGTCCCTTCCTGTCGTGTTCGTGTGGATGGCGTTCTTCCTCACCATGAGCCTCGTGTTGTCCGCGATCGTCAACTACTACAACCGCAAGCTGATGTTGGTCGAGCGATGACATGACCGATGCGATGACCACTCTCGACCTGGAGTTCGCACCCGAACCGCCCCCGAAAGGTGCGCGGATCTGGTTGCGGGACAACCTCTTCTCGACGCCTGCCAGCGGGGTGATGACGATCGTCAGTATCACGATCGTCGTCCTCGCAATCCGTGGCCTGCTCAACTTCCTGTTCGACCCCCTCCGCCGATGGGATGCGGTCACCTTCAACATGAAACTGCTGATGGTTCAGGCCTACCCCGCAGCCGATCTGTGGCGGGTGTGGTGGTCCGTCGGCATCATCGTCGCCCTGCTCGCTGCATCCCTGGCCGTGTGGAGGATCGGCGGCATGGCAGAGCCTCGCGAGGTGGGCAGGATTTTGACCGGAGCCGGTGGCCTGCTCCTCCTCGCCGGCCTGGTCGGACCCTTCACCTCCGACACCGGAGCGTGGATCTCGACCGGTCGTCTCATCTGGCTCGGGCTCGGTGCGATCCTGGTGGGTCTCGGGTACGCGGCGCGTGCCTTCACGGGGGAGCGAGCGAAGCAGCCGATCATTCCGATCATGGGCCTGGTCGCCCTCCTCCTACTGCTCCTCCTCGCCGTCCTGTGGACAGTCGAGGTGCCCGTTCCTGCGAAGGTGGTCGACGGCGAGGTCATCACGAACGGCGCGGAAGCCTCCGGCGTGCAGGGGCTGCAGGTGAAGGTGCTCCGTCCGGTCGCGTCCACGACGGTCATCCCGTGGACGATCATCGTCGCTGTCGGGATCATCGTCTACGGGTTGTTCCGGCTCCTCGGCGGGACGTCACGGTCAGGGGCCGTGAAGCGAACGTTGACCGTCTTTTGGCTCCTGAGCTTCCCTGTGCTCCTCCTCGTCCTCCTCCGGAACCCCGAGTGGGACGTCGACGCCGGCGTCTCGACCTTCCTCCCCGCCTTCGTCGTGTTCGCCGTCGTCGGTGTCGGGTTGATGTGGTTTGTCTCGAAGCCGGGAATCGGTGAGATTGGTCGCGTCGTCGGGGCACTCGTGCTGATCGTCGCGTTCGCGAGCTTCCTCATCCCCATGCCCTTCCTGTTCCGGTTCCTCCTCCTCGCCCTTGCCCTGTTCACCCTGGCCGGGCCGACATTCGGAGGTGAGGGATGGAAGGGGTTGGCCAGCGCTTGGGTGATCACGGCGCTCATCATCACGTTGTTCGTGTTCACCACCGCGACAGACTCCGGGATCACCGTCCCCGGCAGCTTCTTCCTCGGCGGGTTGGCGCTCACCATCGTGTTGGCGTTCACGTCGATCGTGCTTTCGTTCCCGCTCGGTGTTCTCTTGGCGCTCGGTCGAACGTCCACCATGCCAATCTTCAGGCTCCTGTCGACGGCGTACATCGAGCTCGTGCGTGGCGTCCCACTGATCACGTGGCTCCTCGTTGCGTTCCTGATGCTGCCGGTTGCGTTACCGACCGGCGTGGAACTCGGCGGGGTGATCCGGGCCATTGGGGCGATGACATTCTTCTCGGCGGCCTACCTCGCCGAGAACGTGAGAGGTGGCCTCCAGTCGATCGCAACAGGGCAGCGTGAGGCGTCGCGCGCACTCGGTATGTCCACTGTTCAAATGATCGTGTTCATCACCCTTCCCCAGGCATTGCGCGCGGTGATCCCCGCCCTCGTCGGCCAGGTGATCGCGCTGTTCAAGGACACATCGCTCGTCACGATCGTCGGTCTGTTCGACTTCCTCCACATCGCACGCCAGATCATCCCCTCCCAGAGCCAGCCGTTCAGCTTCCTCGGCTCGATCAAGGAGACCCTGATCTTCGCTGCACTCGTCTACTGGCTCTTCACATTCACGTTCTCACGCATCAGCCTCCGCCTCGAGAAGCGTCTCGGCGTCGGTGAGCGATAAGTCACGGTTCGCAAAGGGAGCATCGATGGACAATCAACAAGCACACGGCGGGGTGGTCCTCGGGGACCCGATCGTCATCACCGAGGGCGTGAAGAAGTGGTTCGGAGACTTCCAGGCGCTCAAAGGCGTAACGGCAACAGTTCGCGAGCGCGAAGTCGTGGTCGTCATCGGGCCGTCAGGCTCAGGCAAGTCGACGTACATCCGATGCATCAACCGCCTCGAAGCCCATCAGGAGGGCACGATCATCGTCGACGGCATCGAGCTGACGAACGACATCAAGAACATCGAGAAGATCCGTTCCGAAGTCGGGATGGTGTTCCAGCAGTTCAACCTGTTCCCGCACCTCACCGTGCGGGACAACATCACGCTCGCACCCCAGTGGGTTCGCAAGCAGCCGAAGGCCGAGGCCGAGGACTACGCGATGGAGCTCCTCGAGCGCGTCGGGATCCCCGAGCAGGCGGACAAGTACCCGGGGCAACTCTCCGGGGGCCAGCAGCAGCGCGTTGCGATCGCGAGATCGCTCGCGATGAAGCCGAAGATCATGCTCTTCGACGAACCAACCTCGGCACTCGACCCGGAGATGATCAAAGAGGTGCTCGACGTGATGAAGGAGCTCGCAGAATCGGGAATGACGATGCTGGTCGTCACTCACGAGATGGGCTTCGCACGGGAGGTCGCTGACCGCGTCCTGTTCTTCGACTACGGCGTGATCGTCGAGGAGGGCACGCCGGAGCACTTCTTCACCAACCCCCAACACGATCGCACGAAGCTCTTCCTGTCCCAGATCCTCTGATCCGGCGCTTCCTGCGTACGAACCCGTGTGGGCATCAGTTACGCAGGAACCGTCTCCTTCTGGGGTGAGAGCAGGGTTGGGTCCCCGATCAAGGTGCGGCGCTCCGCTCGCTTCTGCGTGTACCAGATCCATGCGAGGCCGCCGGCAAATGCGACGATGGACACCCAGCCGTTGCGGCTGAGCCCGAGGAACCGGAACGTCGTATCCGTGCGAATGAGCTCCATCACGAACCTGATGAACGCGTACATCGCGACGTACACACCCCATGAGGCACCCTTCGCGAGCTTGCCACGCCGCTCCAGCCACAGGATCGTCGGTACGAGGATGAGCAGGTTCCACAACGCCTCGTACGCGAACGTCGGGTGGAACGTCTCGAACTGCTCATAGCCGTCGGGGCGTCGTGCGGGGTCGATGATGATCGCCCACGGCAGGTCGCTCGGTGTTCCGAACAACTCCTGGTTGAAGTAGTTGCCGAAGCGGCCGATGGCCTGGGCGAGGGGGAGCCCGACGGCGATCGCATCGCCGATCGCAAACAGGTCCCCCTGATGCTTGTCGACAAGGTAGATGATCGTGAGTGCCCCGAACACGAGCCCCCCATAGAGGGCGAGCCCACCCTCCCAGATGTACAGCATCGCCCACGGCCTGCCCGAGAAACGGCCCGTATGGGTCACGACGTACGCGGCCCGGGCACCGAGGAATCCGATCACGACGGCCCAGATCGCGACCTTCTCGAAGAGCTCTGGACTCCCACCGAACCGGGCGTAGCGATGCCTCGACACGATGATCGCGGTGATGACGCCTATCGCGATCAGGATCCCGTAGAAGTGGATGGTCAGCGGACCGATCTCGATCGTGTTCTGGGCAGGCGAAGGGATGGCCGCGATCAGGTTCATCCGTAGCGTTCCTTGAACTCCTTGAACGCCTCAAATGCCTTCGGGGCATAGACCGTGCCGGGACCGCCGTTCATGTCGATTGCGACTCCGAGCATCTCGGCGAACTCCTGCTCGGTGGCGCCCTGGCGTACGGCGTTGCGAGCATGGGCAGCGATGCAGCCGTCGCACCGGTCGGTCACCGCGATCGCAACGGCGATGAGTTCCTTCACCTTCGGTGACAGTTCACCCTCGGCGAACGTCGCCTTGTGCATGGCTGAGAACCCGTCGTAGACCGCTGGAATCAGTGCGCGCAGCTCCTTTGCGGATTCCTGATTGGATCGGAGCTCGTCGTGATGATGGCCCATGGTCACCTCCTGCCTCCATGCTATGGAGGTTCGCCGCGCTTGCATCCGGTGGGCGACGAGACAGCGCGCATGTAGCCTGAAGCCCGGTCGAAGAACCTGACTAAGGGTTTGGCTATTCCAGCGGGAGAGGTGCACGTGACGACCAAGCAGCGGGCCGAGGAAGCGTTCAGCGCGAAGGAGCACGACCTCAGGGAGCTATCCCAATGGATGTACGACAACCCCGAGGTCGCGTACGAGGAGCACGGGACCTCCCGTCGGATCGTCGACATGCTCAGGAGCAGTGGCTTCGACGTCGAGTACCCCGCGTATGGCCTCGATACGGCCTTCGCTGCCCGGGTCGGAACCTCGGGTCCCGAGGTCGTCATCTGCGCCGAGATGGACGCCCTCCCCGAAGTGGGCCATGCATGCGGCCACAACATCATCGCCACGGCAGGCATGGGGGCGGGGCTCGCCCTCGTCGATCTGGCTGACGAACTCGGCATTCGCGTGACCGTGCTCGGCACGCCCGCTGAGGAGAAGTACGGTGGCAAGGTGGATCTGATCAACGCAGGAGCATTTACAGGAGCGGCCGCATCAATGATGATCCATCCCGCTCCCATCGATACGGTCGATATCAATGCGATCGCCGTCGCCCACGTCGACGTCGAGTTCTTCGGCAAGGAGACCCACGCCTCGTTCGCCCCACACCTCGGTGTCAATGCGCTCGACGCAGCCGTCCAGGCGTATGTCAACGTCTCGACCCTCCGCCAGCACTTCCTCGACACCGACCGTGTCCACGGCGTCATCACCCATGGTGGGTCCGCCCCGAACGTCATCCCTGCCCACACGTCGATGTCGTGGTACGTGCGTGCCGCCACGGACGAGCGCCTCGATGACCTGTACCCGCAGATCGTCCGGTGCTTCGAGGCGGCCGCACTCGCAACCGGTTGCACCTTCGGCGTTACTGTGACCGGGCATCGGTACAAGGACATGAGGAACGACAAGCTGCTGGTCGAGCTCTACGGAGCGAACTCGGCTGCACTCGGTCGTCCCATGCCCACCTCCGCCGAGATCGGGAAGACCGGAGCCGGCTCGACGGACATGGGCAACGTGTCGTACGTGGTGCCGTCGATCCATCCGATGGTCGGCATCAGCTCCTCACCAGCGGTCAACCATCAGAAGGAGTTTGCCGCCCACACGGTGACGGAGGACGGGACACGTGCCATCAGGGATGGCGCGTTGGCCATGGCGTGGACGATCATCGACCTTGCCGAGGGCGACCGCTGGGCCGAACTCGGCTCGTACTGAACGGGCATCAATGGACCGAGACATCATCGAACGTGCGGACTGGTTCTCCCTCCCCGCGGACGATGCGATCCGAGACCTCGCGTCACCACCGGAGGGGCTCTCCCACGACGAGGTGAGCGAGAGGTCCGTCACGTTCGGGCCCAACGAGATCGAGGAACACGGGGGGCGCAGCAAGTCCGAGATCTTCTTCGCGCAGTTCAAGGCCTTCCTCACCTACGTCCTTGCTGGTGCCGTCGTCATCTCAGCGATCCTCGGGGATTGGGTCGAGGCAGTGGCGATCGTTGCGATCATCGTCCTCAACGCCGTCATGGGATACGTCCAGGAGTCCAGAGCGGAAGACGCGATGGAAGCGCTCAAGCAGATGGCCGTCCCCATGGTCCGGGTGCGGCGATCTGGCGAGCTGATGGACGTGTCATCGGTCGACCTTGTGCCGGGAGACCGGCTGTTGATCGAGGCAGGCAACGTGGTGCCGGCGGACGGGCGGCTCATCGAGTCCAGCAACCTCCAGATCGAGGAGGCTGCGCTCACGGGTGAGTCCGAACCCGTGAACAAGAGCGCGACGGAGGTGCTCACCGGCAAACAGGCCCTCGCCGATCGGATCACCATGGTGTTCAGCGGTACGATCGTGACCCGAGGACGAGCAGAGCTTGTCGTCACAGCAACGGGTATGGCCACCGAGCTCGGCAGGATCGCATCCCTCATCCGCGGCGTGGAGGAGGAGCGGACGCCGCTCCAGGAGCGTCTCGATCACCTTGGCAAGGTTCTCGCCGCCGTGGCCGGTGGACTCGTCGGACTGCTCTTCGTCCTCGGATGGGCGAGGGGAGACGACCTCGAGACCCTCCTGCTCACATCCGTCAGCCTTGCTGTGGCGGCCATCCCCGAGGCGATGCCTGCCGTCGTCACCATCGCCCTGTCGCTCGGCGCCCAGCGCATGCTGAAGCGCCAGGCGCTGATTCGGAGGCTTCCTGCGGTCGAGACCCTCGGTGCGGTCAGCGTCATCGGCACTGACAAGACCGGGACGCTCACCGAGAACCGGATGACGGCCGTCGTCCTCGACGTGGCCAATCGGCAACACGAGTTCGAGCACGACACCCTTCCGGAGGGCGACGTCCTCCCCTCGATCCAGCTCGCCCTGCTCACGGGTGTCCTCTGCAACGACGCGACCCTCCGGCAGAACGAGGCCTTCACGGCCATCGGTGACCCGACTGAGGGCGCCCTGGTCGTCATCGGGGCCAGGATCGGCGTGCTCAAGCCCGCCCTCGAGGCCGTCATGCCCAGGGTGGGCGAGGTCCCGTTCGACTCGACACGCAAGCGCATGACGACCATCCACAGGACACCGGAATCGATCGAGGACGTCCCCTCGGAGCTGGAGGCACTGTTCCGTGCGGCAGAGGACCGCCTGCCCGAGTATGTCGGGCTGACGAAGGGCGCCGTCACCGGGCTCGTCGAGCATGCGAACAGGGTCTGGGTCGACGACCGGATCCTGCCAATCGACGCACAGGCCAAGGAGCGGATCGCAGCGGCGGAGGCTGAGCTTGCGAGCAAGGGAATGCGAGTGCTCGGGATGGCGGTCAAGCCGACCGATTCACCGGATCCTGGCCCCGACACCGAAGAGGACCTCGTCTTCGTCGGGATGTTCGGACTGATCGACCCTCCGCGCGAGGCCGTTCCAGGGGCCATCGCCGCAACGATGGCAGCAGGTATCCGGCCCGTGATGATCACAGGGGACCACCCTCTCACGGCGAGCCACATCGCCCAGTCGATCGGTGTGACGACGAGCTCCGAGGTGATTGACGGTCCTGAGCTCGACGAGATGTCGGACGAGGAAGTGAGGACGGCGGCGAAGTCGGTGTCCGTGTTCGCGAGGGTTTCCCCGGAGCACAAGCTCGACATCATCGACGCGCTCCAGTCCGACGGTGAGCTCGTCGCCATGACGGGTGACGGCGTCAACGACGCCCCTGCCCTCAAGAGGGCGGACATCGGGATCGCGATGGGCATCACAGGCACCGATGTCTCCAAGCAGGCCGCTGACATGGTGCTCCTCGACGACAACTACGCGACGATCGTCGCTGCGGTCGAGGAAGGGCGGGTGATCTACGACAACATCCGCAAGTTCATCGCGTACCTCCTCACGTGCAACGCGTCGGAGATCCTCGTGATGATCATTGGACCGCTTCTCGGCATGCCACTTCCCCTGCTCCCGCTCCAGATCCTGTGGATGAACCTCGTGACCGACGGGCTACCGGCCCTCGCGCTCGGCGTCGAGCCTGCGGAGGATGACGTGATGCTCCGGAAGCCGAGATCGGCGACCGAGACGATCTTCGGTGGCGGAACAACGCGCTTCATCGCCATCTTCGGCGTCGTGCTCTCAGTCGTCACACTCGTGCCCGGCTATCTCCTGTGGGACTCCGGCGACGGGCAATGGCAATCGGTGCTGTTCACGGTGCTGATCTTCGGTCAGCTCGGACTCGCACTCGAGGTGAGGTCACAGAAGCGCTCGCTGTTCAAGGTCGGGCTCTTCTCCAACAGGGCGATGATCGGCGCAGTGGCCATCGGCATCGCGGCGCATCTCGCGATCCTGTACGTCCCGTTCCTCCAGCGCATCTTCGGTACCGACGCCCTCGATCCGATCCATTTCGGCATGGCCCTCCTGGGTGCCGCGGCCGTGATCGGTGCGGTCGAGGTCTACAAGGTGTTCCTGCGAGCGAGCGCGTAGGACGTCCGTCGGGAGGTCGGTGCGGACATCGCCCCGGGCCGCAGTGGGAACCACACCCCTGCCCCTGGCGGACAGGCGAACTCAGGTGCCGGGAGTGTCCCCACCAGCCCCCGGGTCCCGTTCGTGGAGTCCTACGATCATGCCCGTGGTGTCGGTGAAGTAACAGGCCTGACCTACACCGGGGATCGTGAACCTCGGCACGACGATCTCTCCTCCTGCGACGATGACCCGTGCCATCGCGCCGGGGAGGTCATCCACCTCGATCGTCACCACGGTGAGCGGCTCGCCATCCTGGGAGGTCGTGAACCCCGCATCGAGTCCGGGACCGTCGCCATTTCGGTGCACGAGGTAGTCGTCGCCGCCCCACGGCTGGGGGTCCCATCCGAACACCTCCCGGTAGAACGCAGCCGATGCCTCGAGGTCACCGCTGTTGAATTCGATGTAGCTGACGTGTGCCACGGTCGTCCTCCAAGGAGTCGGCTACTTCTCGATCGGGACGCGGACGGCGTTCCCGTACTCGGTCCACGAGCCGTCGTAGTTGCGGACCGTGGGGTACCCGAGCAGGTGTGTCAGGACGAACCAGGTGTGGCTCGACCGCTCGCCGATGCGGCAGTAGACGATCACGTCATCGTCTCGGGAGAGGCCGACCTCTCCCTCATAGATGGACTCGAGCTCCGATCGCGACCGGAAGGTCCCATCTTCTGAGGCTGCCCTCTTCCAGGGCACGTTTGCTGCCCCGGGGACGTGACCACCTCGGAGGGCACCCTCGTTCGGATAGTCGGGCATGTGCATGCGCTCCCCACTGAACTCCTCGGGGGATCGAACGTCGATCAGGGGCATGCCGTTGGCGCTGTGCTCGACGGTGTCGGACAGGAAGGCGCGGATAGCGGTGTCGTCTCGGACGGGAACGGGGTACTCGGATCGGGCACGCTCTGGTACGTCGGTGGTCATGGGGCGGTCCTCGGCGAGCCACTTCTGCCTGCCCCCGTCGAGCAGACGGACGTTGTCGTGGCCGAACAGCGAGAACACCCACAACGCATACGATGCCCACCAGTTGAAGTTGTCCCCGTAGAAGACAACGGTGGTATCCCGGGAGATCCCGTGGCGCTCCATCAGGTCTGCAAACGCCTCGGGGCTCAGGTAGTCACGCACGAGGGGATCGTTGAGGTCGGCGTGCCAATCGATCTTCACCGCTCCGGGGATGTGCCCGGTTTCGTAGAGGAGGACGTCCTCATCGGATTCGACGACCACGATGGAGGGATCGTCGAGGTGCTCGGCGAGCCAGTCGGTCGATACGAGAATGTCCGGGTTGGCGTACTCGGAGAACTTCGGGGAGCGGTCGCCTGACGTCATGGGGATCCCTTTCGAGCCTCGGTGCCGGAGCGTCCGTATGGTAACCACTACCGAGATAGGTAGAATACGGGATTCAGCGACTCGCAGAACGGTGATCATGCCCCTTCCCGCGAAACTCGACCAGATCGTCACCCTGATGCACGGTGCACCCAAGAACCTCAAGGTCGAGGCGATGCTCGACTACTCGCGCCGGCTGCCACCCCTGCCTTCGCACATCGAGGCGGCGGACCTCGAGCAGGTCCACGAGTGCCAATCCCCGTTCTTCCTCGCGACGGAGGTCGATGACGACGGGACGGTGCACCTCTTCTTCGAAGTGCCCCAGGAAGCCCCGACGGTGCGCGGCTTCGCCGGGATTCTGCTCGACGGCCTCGATGGTGAGTCCGCGGATGTCGTGCTCGGGGTTCCCGACGACTTCTTCTACGCGATGGGTCTCGAGGAGGTCGTCACACCGATGCGGTTGCGCGGCATGGGAGCGATCCTCGCAAGGATCAAGCGTCAAGTGCGCGACGCCGTCGCATGACCCGGACGCGAGAGGGGAGCGCCCGGGCGCTCCCCGCCGGCAACCCGGTTCCACGCCGCTACATCCCGGAGTCGGGTGTCCCCCCGAACTGCGGACCGGTGCGCCGGTCCCTCATCTCGGTTGCGGCAACCCGCTGCGAGTCAGTGAACAGCTCCCCGATCGCACCGATGCTCGAGAGCACGCCTGCGGTTTCGAGGGGGAGGTAGATCTTCGAGGCCTGCCCGTCGGCAATCCCCTGAAGTGCTTCGAGGTACTTGATGGCGATGAGGTCGGGCGTCGGGTCTCCGGTGTGGATCGCCGAGAACACCCGCTCGATCGCACGCCCTTCGCCCTCTGCGATGGTCTCCTTCTGGTACCGCTCGGCGTCTGCGACCTCGCGGATGGCCTGGGCCTGTCCCTCGGCGTCGAGGATCCTCGACTGCTTCACACCCTCCGAGCGGAGGATCGCTGCGCGCTTGTCACCCTCGGCTTCCGTCACCAGGGCACGACGATCGCGCTCCGCCTTCATCTGGCGGTGCATCGCGTCCGTCACGTCGGCGGGAGGGTCGATCCTCTGGATCTCGACACGAACGACCCTGGTACCCCAGACGTCCGTTGCCTCGTCGAGGATCAGCCGCAACTCGGTGTTGATCTTCTCCCTTGACGTGAGGGCGTCGTCGAGATCCATGTCTCCGACCACGTTCCTCAGGTTGGTCTGGGCGAGCTTGGTCGCAGCGAGGATGAAGTTCGCCACGTTGTACGCAAGCTTGACCGGGTCGGTGGCCTGGAAGTACACGACGGCGTCGACGGTCACGACGACGTTGTCCTTCGTGATGACCTCCTGCGGTGGCACGTCGACGACCTGCTCACGCATGTCGATCTTGCGTACCTTCTCGATGAACGGCACGATCAGGTGGAATCCCGGATCGAGCGTCTTGCGGTATCGACCGAATCGCTCGACGAGACCCTGCTCGTACTGTTGGACGATCTTGATCGCCAGCCCCACGTAGATGATGAGTACGACGATGAGGACCAGGATGATCCCTGCGGCTTCCATGCGTTCCCTTTCTCCTTCGACCTTGTCTGACCTAGATGTCCTTGGGCTCGACGACCAGGCGCGCGCCGCGCACCTCGACGACCCTGACGATGGTGCCTGCGGCGATCTCGTCGTCCCTGTCGGTGGTCGCCCGCCAGTCCTCTGTTCCCATCTTCACGGCGCCTGTCGTGAACCTACTCACAGGCTCGCGGACGATCGCCGTTGCGCCGACGTAGCGGGCGGCGCCCACTGCGACGAGCTCACCGTGGACGTCCTTGCGGGCGAATCGCTGAAGCATCCACAGTGATGCGACGGAGACCACGACGAACGTGATGACCTGGAGCGGGACGGTGACGTTGGCGATTGCGAGCACGCCTGATGCTGCGGCGCCGATGGCGAACGGCAGGAGGAAGAAGCCCGCGGTGACCATTTCGCCGACGGCAAGGAGAGCTGCCGCGATCAGCCAGACGGCGATCCATGTCCCCTGGTCGGTGCCGTCGTCCTCGGGCGCTACCACAGCGACGAGGGCGACGAGGGCGACCATGACCAGGATTCCTGCCCACAGGGCCCATCCAGGGGCCCGTCCATCGGTGGTGGGCATCGATGGGGGAGTCACGATCATTGGTGCAGCTGCGGGCTTCGGTCCGCGGAAGGCGAGCGCCCACTCCTCGGCGAAGTCATCGATGTCGGACCCGGTGACTGTCTCGATCCCCTTGTTCGCCGCAACGGCGTCCTCGAGGTGAGAGCGAAGCTCCGCGGCCATCTCGTCGGTTGCAGTCGGGGTGACGCCTGAGCCGAGCCAGTATGAACGGCACCGGTCCATCACCTGATCGACGGTCAGATCTGTCACGTTGTGACTCCCTTCAAAACCTCGTCCACACCGTCTCTCAGGCTGGACCACTCATTTCTCCACTCGGTGAGGCGCTGCTCGCCCTCCGGTGCGATCCGGTAGTACTTCCGGGGTGGGCCGGATCCGTCAGCCTCGACGAAGAATCCCTCGATGAGCGACGACCGCTGCATCCTCGACAGTGTCGGGTAGATCGAACCCTCACTCATCAGGTGCAATCCCCTCCTACTCAGCTTGTCGGCCATTTCGTACCCGTAACTTGGCTCCTCGCTGATTATTGCAAGAAGACACATGTCGAGCACTCCTTTGAGGAGCTGGCTCCGATGATCCATGCGACCCATAT
Source organism: Acidimicrobiia bacterium (assembly GCA_035461905.1). GTDB lineage: Bacteria > Actinomycetota > Acidimicrobiia > Spongiisociales > UBA5794 > SZUA-442. The sequence goes on from DATHUV010000034.1 coordinate 61,870, forward strand.
CTTGTATCACCCGTTATCTAGGTTTCCATGATATCCACTGTCCATTGATATCATGGTAAGACGACTATGTCAAGGGTGGTTTCGTCACCGGGGGCGATTCCGGTCCGCCGTCAGGGACAGCTGGGCCGCCACTCGCCCTCACCGAACACCGAGGCGGCGATGGTCCACAGGGCGGGGTCGTAGTCGAGCAGCTCGTCCCTCGTGTTGATGGCGTTGTGGCTGGAGTTCGGTTCCCGATCCTCGGCCGTGTCCTCCAGGTTCGCGTCGAAGTAGCTCTGGGCACCCTCCATCCAGTACTCGTCCGCGTTGATCTCCGCCAAGGTGTTGTTCCACAGGCCCTGTGCAATCGCTCGACCGTACGCCTGGTCGATCGCGAGGGAGGTTGCCGGGTCGGCCGTGTCGATCCCGAACCTCTTGATCGTGAGCGCGAAGGCGCGTACGAAGTCGTCCTCGCCCTCGTAGAAGTCTCCGTCCGAGCACAGCAGGTTCTCCTCTGCTCCTGCGAAGTACGGGACGAGTTCGGTGCCGGGGAACGATCGACCCCGCCGTATCCAGTCGAAGCCCGGGTACTGGTCGTACAGGTCGGCGAACTCCGGGAGCTCGGTGATGCGCTGGTCCTCGTCGATGATCCGTCCCGCGAGCCCCTGATCGACCATGGCCGCAAGGAGGTCCGGTCTGCTGAGGAGCATCTCGTAGACGCGCTCTGCAGCGGCTGTCACGGCAGAGGGCTCGACGTCCTCGGGTGCGAGGATCTCGATACCGAGCACGCTGCATCCCTGCGCATACCCCTCGACGGAGGCGTCGGCTCCCACGACGCACTCGTTCTCGGGCAGGGCGATCGTGGTGGTCGTCGTCGGGTCGGTCCCGGGTGCACTCGTCGTGGTGCTGCCGAGTGGGGCAAGCGTCGTGATGGGCGTCTGGTCAGTCGTCGACGTCACGATGACGCCGGCGTTGCTCGACGTGCATGCCGCAACGGTGATGGCGAGTGCTACGGCGAGGAGGCTGAACCTGTGCATCGCGCCCGAGGATACGACCCTGGTGGTCGAGGTCGTGCTTCAACGCCGAAGGTGGTGGTGTACCTTTGCCGACATGTCACCGTCAGCAGCCGACATCGAGGCCCTTGCCCGCACCCGCACGGTTGACCTGACCACCATCGGTCGACGCTCAGGGCAGCCACGCACCGTCGAGATCTGGTGGTTCCACGTGGATGGCCGGTTCATCATCACCGGGACACCGGGCCGCCGCGACTGGCTCGCGAACGTTCGAGCAAACCCGCGCGTGACGGTCTCCGCAGGCAACGGCGACTTCCACGGAACCGCGACGGAGGTGGATGATGCCGCGTTCAAGCGTCGCGTCTTCACGGATGCCCAGATCGGCTGGTACCGGACGCAGGCGGACCTCGACGAGCTGATCTCCACCGCACCGATGGTCGAGGTCGTGCTTCACTGACGGAGATGTTCTTGCGTAACTGGGTTCCACCCATGGGCGGAACCCAGTTACGCAAGAACGGCGAAGGTGGGGCCGTTCTCGTCGGCGCCGATGGTGACCCGCGAGCCCTCGGGGAGCTCACCGGCGAGGACACGCATCGCAAGCGGGTCGGCGACCGCCGTCTGGAGCAGGCGCTTCAGCGGCCTCGCCCCGTAGGTGGGGTCGTAGCCGTGGTCGGTGAGCCAGTCGATACCGGCATCGGCCAGTTCCACGTCGATCTTGCGATCGGCGAGCCGGTGGCGGAGGATCTCGAACTGGATCTCGACGATCTGGCGAAGGTCCTCTCTGGTGAGTCGATGGAAGACGATCACGTCGTCGACCCGGTTGAGGAACTCCGGGCGGAAGTGCCCACGCACCGCACCCATCACCCTCTCCTCGACGACCTCCTCGGGCAGCTCGGGGTCGATGAACTCCGACCCGAGATTGGACGTCATCACGAGGACGGTGTTCGTGAAGTCGACGGTTCGACCCTGCCCGTCCGTCATGCGGCCGTCATCGAGCACCTGGAGGAGGGCGTTGAACACGTCGGAGTGGGCCTTCTCGACCTCATCGAGGAGGATCACCGAATACGGCCTCCGCCGAACCGCCTCGGTCAGCTGGCCTCCCTCGTCATACCCGACGTACCCGGGGGGAGCGCCGATGAGGCGGCTCACGGAGTGCTTCTCCATGTACTCGGACATGTCGATGCGCACCATTGCCCGCTCGTCGTCGAACATGAACTGCGCCAGGGCCCTGGCGAGCTCGGTCTTGCCGACGCCCGTCGGGCCGAGGAAGAGGAACGAGCCGATCGGTCGATTCGGGTCCGAGAGGCCCGCCCGTGAGCGTCGGATCGCGCTCGCGATCGATGTCACCGCCTCTTGCTGCCCTACGACGCGGCCGTGGAGATGGTCCTCGAGATGGATGAGTTTGTGCATCTCGCCCTCCATGAGCTTGGACACCGGAACACCGGTCCATCGGCTCACGACCTCGGCGACGTCCTCCTCGTCGACTTCCTCCTTGAGCATCTTCAGGTCCTGCTGGAGCGAGTCGAGCCTGCCCTGTTCCTCCTGGAGTTGCTGATCGAGGCTCGGCAGGGTCGCATACCGCAGTTCGGCAGCCCGCTCGAGATCCCCGGAACGCTCGGCACGGTCGGCCTCGGCGCGGGACTCCTCGATCCGTCCCTTCGTCCCTCGGATCGCGTCGATCGAATCCTTCTCGAGCTGCCAGTGCGCCATGAGGGCGTCGAGCTCCTCACCGATATCCGCTAGCTCCTCGACGATCGCCTCGCGACGCTCCTCTGAAGCACGGTCCTCTTCCTTGGCAAGGGCCTGGCGCTCGATCTCGAGCTGACGGCGCCGTCGTTCGAGTTCATCGATCTCGTCAGGCATCGAGTCGATCTCGATCCGGAGCTTCGACGCCGCCTCATCGATGAGGTCGATCGCCTTGTCCGGAAGGTGCCGGCCGGTCACGTACCGGTCCGAGAGGACGGCCGCACCGATGAGGGCAGCGTCCGTGATACGAACCCCGTGGTGGACCTCATAGCGCTCCTTGAGGCCACGAAGGATGCCGATGGTCTCGTCGACACTCGGGGCATCGACGAGGACTGGCTGGAATCGACGCTCGAGCGCAGCGTCCTTCTCGATGTACTTGCGGTACTCGTCGAGCGTCGTCGCCCCGACCATGCGGAGCTCACCGCGGGCGAGCATCGGCTTGAGCATGTTCGATGCGTCCATCGACCCCTCGGCGGCGCCCGCTCCGACGATCGTGTGCATTTCGTCGATGAAGGTGATGATGCGACCCTCAGCGGCCTTGATCTCACCGAGCACCGCCTGGAGTCGCTCCTCGAATTCTCCGCGGTACTTCGCACCTGCAACCATCGATCCGATGTCGAGGGCGACGAGCCGTCGGTTCTTGAGGCTCTCGGGGACGTCACCGTCGACGATCCGCTGGGCGAGGCCCTCCGCAATCGCCGTCTTGCCCGTGCCCGGTTCGCCGATGAGGACGGGGTTGTTCTTCGTTCGGCGTGAGAGCACCTGAACGACGCGACGAATCTCGTCGTCGCGACCGATGACCGGGTCGAGTCTTCCCCTCCTGGCCTCCTCGGTGAGGTCCCTCCCGTACTTGTCGAGTGGCGCGAACGTGTCCTCGGGGTTCTGGCTCGTCACGCTCTGGCTCCCGCGCACAGACGCGAGTGACTCGAGGATCGTGGCCTTCGTCACGCCGGCAGATCGGAGGATCTCCCCGGCGGTGAACTCAGACTCCGCAAGTGCGATCAGGATGTGCTCGACAGAGGTGTAGGCGTCCTTCATCCCCGTCCGCTCGCGTGTTGCCGCGTCGAGGACGTCGAGCGTGTCTTGCGAGAACGCGACCTCTGATCCACCAACGACCCTCGGGATCGCAGCGAGCGCGGCATCGAGCGGTTGCCGTACCGCCGTGACGTGGGCGCCGACGGACGCGAGGATCGGGTACACCAGGCCGTCCGTCTGGGCGAGCAAGGCATCGAGGAGGTGCTCGGGCTGCGCATACTGGTGGTTGCGTGCGCTGGCCACGTCCCGTGCGTGGAGGATCGCCTGTTGGCTTCGCTGCGTGAAGGTGTTGATGTCCATGGGTCCCCGATTATCGTGTCGCACGACCGAGTTCCTCGATCGTCCCCTGTAATGCTACCTCCAATTCAACGCTGCTAGTGAGTGATGTATGCCAGATAACTTGAGTCAAAGTGACTCAGAACACGAAGGTCAGATGGAAGGCGGTGGCACCGATGGCCGTGGCGGCGTCTGGGTCGCCGGACAGGTGGTGCTGTTCGGCCTTTTTCTCGTGAGCGTGATCGGATCGGGCCCCATTCCAGACGTCCCCGGCATCCAGTTCGCTCGGATCGTCGGCATCCTCGTGGCTCTCGGGGGCGCCGCGCTGTCGAGCTGGGCATTCGTCCATCACGGGTCTGATCTGACTCCATTCCCGAAGCCTGTGGATGGTCAGCAGCTCATCGACCAGGGTCCGTACCGCCACGTCCGGCACCCGATGTACTCGGGAATCATCGCTTTCACGCTCGGTGTCGGCCTCGCGTATGCGAACCCTGCGACGATGCTGTCGTCGCTGGCATTCACCGTGTTCTTCATGGCGAAGACGGGCCACGAGGAGGAACTGCTCATCCGTCACGTACCCGGGTATCGCGCCTACCGAGCGGCGGTTCCGTGGAGGTTGATCCCGTTCGTCCTGTGACCGGCGGATACGGCGGGCCGTCCCTTACCGTTCGCGCGAGTGCTCCCGTGGTGTGGGGCGACGTGAAAGGGGTCAGGTCCATGCGAGCGTTTCGTACTGCTGCAGTCATCGCGGCGTTCGCCCTCATTCTGGCGGCGTGCAGCGGGGGTGACGAAGTCTTGAGTGTCGACGACGCATGGGGGCGGCCCTCACCGACGTCATCGTCGAATGGAGCGTTCTACATGACGATCACGGGCGGTGCCGAGGACGACCGCATCGTCTCTGCGGAATCGCCGGCATGCGGCATGGTCGAGCTTCACGAAACCACGATGACCGACGGCTCGATGTCGATGCGCGAGCTCCCCGGCGGCATCCCCGTTCCCTCCGGCGAAACGGTCGTCCTCGAACCAGGCGGCATGCACATCATGTGTATGAATGTCCAGACTGCGCTGACGGAGGGAGAGACCGTAGCCGTCAAGCTCACCCTCGAGAACAGCGGCCTCATCACGGTGCAGGCCGAGATCCGCGAATTGGCTCCCTGACCTTTCGTCCTCCCTTCAGGAATGGAGTCCGATCACTGCGTGATCGGAAGCCTCCAGCCTACGAGCTGGGTTTCGAGGCCCAAGACGGTCGGCCTACCTATGAGACAGCAAGACTCTTGGGGGGACGGGCGAACGAAGTGAGCCAGGGGGTCCGCGAGCCCGCGAGCACGGGAGTGGGATGCGGCCGCGGTGTGGTTCTTCGTCCCGTGATCCCCCTGCATCGTCGCTTCGCTCCTCTGCCGTCCCCCTTGAAAAGGGGGACGAGAGGAGTCCGGCGTCAGCCGATCAGGGGGTGACCTTCACTCCGCGCCAGAAGGCGATGTAGTCCTTGATGTCGGATGCCGCAGGCTTCGGATCCGGGTAGTACCACGCGGCACCGGCGTTGACGGCTCCATCGACCACGACGTCGTAGTAGCTCGCTGTCCCCTTCCAAGGGCACACCGTGTGGGCATCCGACGCCTTGAAGAACTCGGTGTGCACCGCGTCCGGAGGGAAGTAGTGGTTCCCCTCGACCACGATGGTCTCGTCGCTCTCGGCAACGACCGTTCCGTTCCATGTGGCAATTGCCATGGCCTACTCCTCAGTTGACTTGTTGTGTCCTCTTGAACGGTTCGGTCCGGCGCTGCATTCCGGATGTCGACTCGCAGGCATAGAGGGCCCCGCGCCCACTAGCGTTGCGGCATGCTGCCGATACGCATCATCGAGACCGAACGAGAGGACTTCGACGGGCCCATCGTCGAGCTGTGGCGCGAGGACGACTTCATCGGCCTCGTGTTCTGGGACGGCGAGGCGACGATCCTGCAGGTGTACCCGGACGGGGAGGGCGACGTCCACGATCTGGACGTACGCGAGCTCCAGATGCTGTTGGACACGGCGATGCGGATCGTCGATCCCGACGCCTTCGATGCGGAGATGGACCAGCTCCGGAGCGCGGCCGTGGCCGCACAGTCGTGGGGGGACGAGCACCCGGCAACGGTCGAGCTGCTTGCCGACTTCGATGGGCGGGCCGTGTTCCGCACGGACGAAGGCGAGGGGTTCTTCGATCGTGCGACTGCATTGGCGTTCATCGACAAGTGCGAGGAGCTGGACCTTGCCGTCGTGGAGATGGACGGCCTCGACCTCGTGGACGACGCGGTGACGTCACGCGAAGGCCTCGACCTGGTCGTACCCGACCAGCCGATGATGACGTGGTCCGAGGCGCGGGCATTCGCAAACCGAACTGCCCACCGAACGCTCGACGGATGGCCTGCTGATGACGACCTCGTGGTGGCGTTCGTGTTCCGCCAACCCGACGGAGAGGACATCGTCGCGTGATGTCTCACGCCGACGCCGTGATGAGCACCCCCGTCACGAGATAGATCGCTCCGACGAGGAGCGGTATGTTCGTGATCACCGACTCGGTGCCTCTCGGGGTTTCCCACGACGAACCGTTGATCGCCAGGTCGATGAACGAACCCGCGATGGGGCCGAAGATCATCGTCAACACGCCGAGCACCACGACGAGGTATCCCATCATCGTCTGGACGGCGACTGGCTCACACGCTGCGCCCACCACGGTTCCATCGCAGAAGTCCGGCCACAGTGGTGCGAATACGACCGACAGCACCCAAGCCGCCGCATAGCCGGCGACAGTCAGGACGACCGTCCGGATTGGCCTCGATCGAAGCATCCGCATCAGGCAAGGGTAGGGGATGTCGATCTGCCCGGCCCGGCGCCGCGTATTACCCTGTGTGTGTTCCCCCGAGGAAGTGACCAGTGCCGAGATACCGACCGGACATCGATGCGATTCCCCGGTACGTACCGGGCAGACCCATCGAGGACGTCGTTCGCGAGCTCGGCATCACGTCCATCGACAAGCTCGCCTCGAACGAGCATCCCGAGCCCCCGTTTCCCGAGGTGCTCGAGGCCATCCACGCCGCATCCGACGGACTCAACCGCTATCCCGACAGCGGCGTCCACGTCCTCAGGCATGCCATTGCCGAGTACCACGGCGTTCCACCTGAAGCGGTCTGGGTCGGTGCAGGGTCATCCGAGATCCTGCGATGCTCCGCACTGGCCGTGGGGGGTCCTGGTACGAGCGCGGTCTATGCATCCCCGTCGTTCGTGATGTACGCGATCGGGACCATGATCTCGGGTGCGGAGCCGGTGACGGTGCCGCTCACGCCCGGCCACGACCACGACCTGGACGCGATGCTCGCCGCGCTGCGCGAGGACACGACGATGGTCTACGTGTGCAATCCGAACAACCCGACGGGCGGCTTCCGTAGCGGGGACGACGTCGATGCGTTCATCTCGGAGGTGCCGACGGGCACGGTGTTGATCATCGATGAGGCGTACGCGGAGTACGTCACCGATCCGACCTATCGCTCCATGGTCCACCGTGCACTCGAGTCGCCGAACGTACTCGTGACCCGCACGTTCTCGAAGGTCTACGGCCTTGCGGGCCTCCGTGTCGGGTACGGCATCGGCGATCCCGACATGGTTGCGACGCTCCGAACGACCCAGGCTCCATTCTCGGTCACGACTCTCGGCCAGGTCGCGGCTCTCGAGGCGCTCCGACACGATGACCGTGTCCGGGACAGGGCGGCCGCCAACGCGAAAGGCAGGGAGACCCTCGTGGAGGGCCTCACCGCCCTCGGCTACCTGGTGGCGCCGACGCAGGCGAACTTCGTGTATTTCGAGCCGGAGAACGGGGCGGCCGCCCTCGGCGACCGGCTCCTCTCGCTCGGCATCATCGTCAGGGTGCTCGGTGACGGTGTCCGCGTCTCCGTCGGGACAGAGGACGAGAACGCGCGTTTCCTCGCGGCGATGGGTGACCTCGATGCGTAGGCCTTCCAACTCCCCGTTCCTGCGTAACTCACGTCCCCTCCCGGGGCGTCAGCTACGCAAGGACGGGAGGGGCGCCCATGCGTGAGCCTGCATCGGTCGATTGGGCGGATCTGTATGAGGTCGTCGGACGTGACGGGTCGATCGTCGGGGACGGTGAGATGCCGCCGTGGATCACGGAGGAACTCGCAACCGACCTCTACCGGGGGATGCTGTGCGCGAGGGTGTTCGACCGGCGTGCCACCGCAGCCCAGCGTCAGGGGCGGATCGGCACGTACGCGATCGCCGAGGGGCACGAAGCGATCCAGGTCGGGAGCGCCAAGGCACTTCGACCGAATGACTTCGTATACCCGGGGTATCGGGAGCACGGCGTGCAGATCGCAATGGGCGTCCCCTACGACACGATCCTGTCGTACTGGCGGGGCCTCCCCAACGCGACCTGGGATCCGCCTGCCATGCGCCAGATGGTGGTCACGGTGCCGATCGGAAGCCATCTCCCCCACGCGGTCGGGCACGCGTATGCCGAGCGTCTCGCCGGACACGATGTGGTGACGGTCGCCTACATCGGTGATGGCGGGACATCCGAGAACGACTTCCACTCCGGGGTCAACTTCGCGGGTGTGTGGAAGACGCCCACCGTCTTCATCGTGTCAAACAACTTCTACGCGATCTCGGTGCCGTACGAGCAGCAGACGGCAGCCGCGAACCTCGCTGCGAAGGCTCCGGGCTATGGCGTGGCGGCAGAGCGGGTGAACGGGTTCGATGCCCTCGCGGTATACGACGCAACGCGTCGAGCCGTCGAGCGTGGAGCGGCGGGGGATGGGCCAACGCTCATCGAGGCTGTCTGTTACCGATTCGGTCCCCACGCAACTGCCGACGATCCCGGCCTGTACCGGACGAAGGACGAGGAGGAACTGTGGCGCCCGTACGACCCGCTCATCCGGATGCGTCGGTTCCTCGAGTCGAACGGGTGGTGGGATACCGATCGTGAGGACGAAGCACAGAATGCGGCCGCGTCCGCCTTCGATCAAGCGCTCGACCGGGTGACCGCGATCCCGCTTCCTCCACGGTCGGATGCGATCGCGCACACCTTCTCGCGAACACCCGACTCCCTCCTCGAGCAGCTCAATCGAATAGAGGATGCCGCAGGGGAGGCCAGGACTGAGCTCCCGGCGTCGGAGCGGTTCGATGTGGGTGTGGACCAGCTCCCCGACGGTCCAACCACCTCGTTGACGATGGCAGAGGCCATCAACGCTGCGTTGCACCATGAGATGGGTGCTGATCCCACGACCGTTCTCCTCGGCCAGGACGTCGCGGTGGCCGGAGGTGTGTTCCGGGTGTCCGTCGGCCTCCTCGAGGCGTTCGGTCCCGAACGGGTGATCGACACGCCGATCAACGAGTCCGGCATCGTCGGGACGGCGATCGGCATGGCGATGGCCGGGATGAGGCCGATCGCTGAGATCCAGTTCGAAGGGTTCTCATATCCCGCGTTCGACCAGATCGCGAGCCACCTCGGACGGATACGGTTCCGCTCCCGCGGGCACACGTCGCTCCCGATGGTTCTACGGATGCCCAACGGAGCAGGCATCGGCGCCCACGAGCACCACTGTGACAGTCCCGAGGCGTACTTTGCCCACGTGCCCGGTGTGATCGTCGTCGTCCCTTCGTCCCCGATCGACGCCAAGGGTCTGCTCGCAGCCGCGATCCGGTCACCGGACCCGGTGATCTTCCTCGAACCGAAGGTGTTGTACAGGGCCGGACGCGAGGAGGTGCCCGACGCACCGTACGAGCTCCCCATCGGCAGGGCCCGTATCCGTCGCCCCGGAAGCGATGTCACCCTCGTGACCTACGGGGGGATGGTGCCCGTTTCGCTCCGTGCGGCGGGGATGGTGGAGGGGGAAGGCGTCGATGTCGAGGTGATCGACCTTCGCACGATCTACCCGTGGGATGTCGGGACAGTGGCGGACTCGGTCAGCCGAACGGGCCGCCTTCTCTTCGTCCAGGAGCCCCAACGCACGGGAGGGGTGGGTGCCGAGGTCGTGGCCGAGATCGCCGAACGGTGCGGCTACGACCTGATCGCTCCACCGCGGCGGTTCAGCGCGACGGACGCCCCGTGGCCCCAGTTCGCGGTCGAACGACACGCACTGCTCACCGACACGATGATCGCCTCGGAACTCCGCTCCCTCGTTCTTGCGTAACTGAGTTCCACCCTCGGTGGAACTCAGTTACGCAAGAACGGGTCAGGTGCCGTCGTTGAAGGGATCAGGTCTGCGGATCGCAGGGAGTTGGCGCTTCGAGGTTCGGCCCATCTCGATCAGCATCGTGTGCGTCCGTTCGCCGCGGCGCTCCTCGGCATCCTCGAGGAGCCTGCGGAGCCTGTCGACCTGGCTGCGCAGCCGGTCATTGTCCTTCTGGAGGCGGAGGATCCGCCTGATGCCCTCGATGTTGACGCCCGCGTTCGACAGTTCCTGGATGAGCTGGAGTCGCTCCACATCGGCCTGGCTGTAGCGGCGCGTTCCGCCCGGCGTGCGATAGGGCTCGACCAGTCCCTTGCGCTCGTACACGCGCAGGGTCTGTGGGTGCATACCGACGATCTCGGCCGCCACCGAAATGATGTACACCGCGTCTCTCTGTTCGCTCATGTCACACTCCCAATACCGATCGGGGATTCCAATCCTTCTCCGCTGCTCGCAGCGCCTCGAGTGCCGCCCGCTCATCGTCCGATGTCTTGGTTGGGACCGCGACCTCGAGTGTCACCACCAGATCACCCGTACCGGACTGCGTCTCGACACCCTTGCCGCTCACCTTCAACTTCGCACCGCTCTGGGTGCCGGCGGGAACACGGATCTTCGTCGAGCCGTCGAGCGTCGGCACGGTGACGACCGCTCCGAGCGCGGCCTCGGTGTACGTGATCGGCACCGTCAACCCGAGGTCCCTCTTACCCTGGCGGGCGAACAGGGGATGGGTCCCGACATGGACCGTCACGTACAGGTCGCCCGCGGGGCCACCGCTGTTTCCGGGGCCGCCCTTGCCCGAGACGCGAACCTTCGTGCCGTCCGCCACACCCTTGGGAATCCTGACCTTCACCGACGTCCCGCCGACCTGGAATTCACGCGTCGCACCGGAGAGGGCCTCGTGGAATGACAGCGAGATGCTTCCCGCCACGTCCTGTCCCTTGGTCGGGCGAGGTGCCCGCTGGCGGCCGCCACCGAAGAGGTCCTGGAAGCCGCTGAAGATGTCGTCGGGCGAGCCGGTTCTCACCCCTCCGCCGAAGAGGTCCTCGACCCGGACGTACTGCTGGCCTCCCTGGGGGCCGCCGACGAAGTACCCCATCTCACGCGCATGGTCGTACTCGGTCCTGGTC
>DATHUV010000035.1:0-38897 GCA_035461905.1 Acidimicrobiia bacterium
CGACCTGCTGAGTGATCGTCGAGCCACCGCCCGCCGGGTTGTTCGTCAACCGCCCGAGGACGGCTCGCCCGATCGACGTGAAGTCGATGCCCTCGTGTTCGTAGAAGTCCTTGTCCTCGGCCGACAGGAGCGCCGAGCGCACCAATTCGGGCATGTCCCCGAGCGCGATCGGGAGGGAGTTTCGTTCGGTCAGCTGACCGAGCTGTACGCCGTCGGCGGTGTACACGTTCGACAGCGTCGACAGGTCGGGAAACGCGAGGTCGATCCCGCCGATGTCGCACAGGTAGGCATCCTCGACCTGCTGAACCGTTCCATATGCGGTGTTGACGGTCAGGAACCCGAACAACCCGAACCAGGTCGCCCCGACGACGACAACGACCCCGAGTCCGATCACCGCGGGGAGCCGGCGGCGGTTGCGCTCTGAGCGCTCGACCTGTCGAATGAGGGGTTCCATGGAATCCGTGGGTTGCGATCCGCGCCGTACCCGTCCTACCGGTACCATCGGCACGCGAAATCAGCATAGGAATCGACTTCGAATAGCGGATGGACTTGGCATGACGGGAGCGAACGTGTACGGACCCTCGGATCTCGAGGGGTTCGATCCCGAGACGGACCTCGGCGAACCCGGTTCCTACCCGTACACGCGTGGCCCGTATCCATCGATGTACGCGGGCCAGCTCTGGACGATGCGCCAGTACGCGGGATTCGGATCGGCAGCGACGACGAACGAGCGGTTCCGCATGCTCCTGGCAGCAGGCCAGACAGGGCTGTCGGTAGCGTTCGACCTCCCGACCCAGATGGGACTGGACTCTGACCATCCGCTTGCGGCGGGCGAGGTCGGCAAGGTCGGTGTGGCAATCGACTCGGTCGACGACATGCGGGCACTGTTCGCGGGAATCCCCCTCGGTGAGGTGTCGACCTCGATGACGATCAACGCGACGGCGGCGATCCTCCTGCTCATGTACCAGATCGTCGCCGAGGAGCAGGGTGTGGAGCCGGCGGAGCTGCGCGGCACCATCCAGAACGACATCCTCAAGGAGTACATCGCCCGAGGGACGTACATCTTCCCGGTGTCGCCCTCGATGCGGATCATCACGGACGTCTTCTCATACTGCGAGGCCGTGATGCCACTGTGGAACACGATCTCGATCAGCGGATACCACATCCGTGAAGCGGGATCGACAGCGGCACAGGAAGTCGCGTTCACGCTTGCCAACGGCCTTGCCTACGTCAGCGCAGCTGCGTCGGCCGGTCTCGCCGTCGATCGGTTCGCTCCGAGGCTCTCATTCTTCTGGAACGCCCACAACGACATCTTCGTCGAGGCTGCCAAGTATCGGGCAGCACGACGACTGTGGGCCAGGCTCATGCGTGACCGCGTCGGTGCGACCGATCCTGCGTCGTGGCGGATGCGTTTCCACACCCAGACCGCCGGGTCCTCCCTCGTCGCACAACAGCCGCTCAACAACATCGTGAGGACGTCGTACCAGGCGCTTGCTGCGGTGCTCGGTGGTACCCAGTCGCTCCACACGAACGCCTTCGACGAGGCACTCGGCCTGCCCACCGACCGGTCCGCGACGATCGCTCTGCGCACCCAGCAGATCCTCGGCCACGAGGCAGGCCTCACGGCAGCCGTCGATCCGCTCGCAGGGAGCTACTACGTCGAGTCGCTCACCAACGAGATCGAGGAGGCCGCATCGGCCCTCATCGAGCGCATCGACGAGCTCGGTGGCGCCATCCCCGCGATCGAAGCAGGCTTCCAACAGCGCGAAATCGACGATGCCGCCTACGCCCACGCCATGTCGGTCGATGCGGGACGCACAGTCATCGTCGGTGTCAACCGGTACATCGAGGACAACGGGCCCGAGTCCGATGTCACCGTCGTCGACAGCGATCTCGAGCGCCAACAGGTCGAGGCCGTCTGCGATCGCCGTTCGAAGCGTGATGCATCGGTGGTCGTGGATCGTCTCGATGCAGTCGTCGCCACTGCGAGGACGAACGAGAACCTGCTGTATCCGATCAAGGCGGCCCTCGAGGCTGGAGCGACCGTCGGGGAGGTCTCCGATGCCCTCGTGTCGGTCTTCGGCCGGTACCGTCAGGCGTTCTGAGGATCGAGGGGAGCGGCAACGTGCACACGACTCCGGGCGCAACGAGGCTGCTCGTCATCGGGGGCGGACCTGCGGGCCACTCCGCTGCGACACAGGCAGCGACGTTCGGTCTCGAGGTCACATTGGTGGAGGCCGAGATCGTCGGTGGTGCAGCCCACCTGTGGGACTGCATCCCGTCCAAGGCGATGGTCGCAAGCTCGATGCGGTTGCGGGCCATACGGCATGCAGCCAAGCTCGGCATCCTCGAGCCACCGCCCGCCGCGCTCGACATGGAGAACCTCTCGTCGCACGTCTACGGGATAGCCGACACCATCGCCCGGTCGGTCACCGACATGCTCGATTCCCAGGGCGTCGACATCATTCGTGGGAAGGCCCATTTCACCGGCCCGAGATCAGCGGTCGCGGTGACGGACGACGGAGAGGTGCCCCTCGAGTTCGACTACGCCCTGATCTCGACCGGCTCACGTCCACGGGTGCCCGCGTGGGCCACGATCGATGGCGAGCGGATCATGACGACGCGTGACGCGTATCACGTGGCGGAGCTCCCGGAGAGGATCGTGATCGTCGGTTCGGGAGTCACCGGTGTCGAGATGGTCCACATCTTCTCGTCCCTGGGTTCGCGGGTCGCGCTCCTCGTCAGCCGCCATCACGTCCTTCCACATCGCGACGCGGAGGTTGCTGCGGTCCTCGAGGAGGACTTCCTCGGTAGGGGGGTCGAGCTGCTGAAGGGTTCCCGCGCGACCGCCATTGAACGTGCAGGCGACGTCGTGACCGTGCGCACGGAGGATGGACGGTCAGTGACCGGTTCGCACGCGCTCCTCGCGGTGGGTTCGGTGCCGAACTCCGAAGGACTCGGCCTCGACGCGGCAGGCGTCACCCAGGACGGTGGGTACGTCGTCGTCGACGAGTTCCAACGCACGAGCGTCCCCCACATCTATGCCGCTGGAGACGTCACGGGACAGATGCCGCTCTCCTCTGTCGCGACCATGCAGGGGCGCAAGATCGGACATCACCTCGCGGGCCGACAGGTGACCCCGATCGACTACCGCAAGGTGAGCCAGGCCATCTTCACCGAACCCGAGATCGCCTCTGTCGGTCTCGAGGAGGTCGACGCTGCCGCTGAAGGTCGAAAGGTCCGGATCACAAAGGTTCCGCTCGCGTCGAACCCGAGGGCCATCATCGCAGGAGACACGGCGGGGTTCATCAAGGTCGTCTCGGATCCAGCCACACACGTCGTCCTCGGAGGTACCGTCGTCGGTCACCATGCCTCGGAACTCATTGCACCGATCGCACTCGCGACACAGGGCCGCATACGCGTGGACGTGCTCGTCGAAACCCTGATGGTCCATCCGAGCCTCGTAGAGAGCATCAGCGAGGCTGCCGAGTAAGGCTGGGACTCCCGCCTTGCGGCTCACGTCGACGCCGATCAGGTCTGATCACCGGGCATGGTGTCGTCAGCGGATCACCATGATGAGCTGGCCGGACGACACCGTGTCCCCGACCTGGACCCTCACGTCGATGATGTCCCCTGTGACCGGCGCCTTGATCTCGTTCTCCATCTTCATGGCCTCGAGGACGCAGACCGGCTCACCCTCGTGGACGGTGTCGCCAGCCTTGTGGTTGATCTTGACGATGGTCCCCTGCATGGGCGAGGTGACCTCTCCCGCGCCGCTCCCCACCGCTGAGCCCTTGGCAAGCTTCGGGGCCTTCCGTCGCGGGGCAACCCGCTTTCCGGAACCCGGAGCCGTCAGGACCTCCGCCCAGTAGGTGACCTCGAAACGTCGGCCGCCGACCTCCACGGTGATGGTCCGCTGGCTCCGCTCTTCGTCCTCGGGAAGGCTCGGCGACGTCGGGCGCTCGATGCCGGAGAAGTCCATCGACGACTCGACGAGCCGAGTGCTCACGTCGCCGCTCAGGAACGCCTCGTTCTCGAGGATCGCGAGGTGTGCGGGAATCGTCGTGTCGACCCCACCGATCTGGTACTCGCGCAGCGCCCTCCTCGCACGGACGATGGCTTCGTCGCGCGTCCGTCCCGAGACGATCAGCTTCGCGATCATGTTGTCGTAGTACTGGCTGATGGTGCTTCCCTGGACGACGCCCGAGTCGACACGAATGCCGGGCCCGGCGGGCTCGCGATACTTCACGAGGGTCCCCGGAGTCGGAATGAAGCCTCGGGATGGATCCTCGGCGTTGATCCTGAACTCGATGGTGTGTCCCGTCGGTTGCGGCGTCTCGGTCACCGACAGCGGCTCACCCCTTGCGACGCGCAGCTGTTCCGCGACGAGGTCGACCCCGAAGACCTCCTCGGTCACCGTGTGCTCGACCTGGATCCGGGTGTTCATCTCGAGGAAGTAGAACTCGCCGTCCGAGAAGAGGAACTCCACGGTTCCCGCCGACTCATATCCGGCTGCGGTGCCGAGTGCGAGTGCGAGTTCTCCGAGCCTCGCTCGATTGGCGGACGTGAAGTTCGGGGCGGGGGACTCCTCGACGAGTTTCTGGTGACGGCGCTGGAGGGAGCAGTCGCGCTCACCGAAGAACACGCCGTTCCCATGCCTGTCGAACAGGACCTGGGCTTCGATGTGTCGAGCATTCTCGAGGTATCGCTCCACGTACACAGCAGGGTTTGCGAACCACGATTCCGCCTCGCGACCTGCAGACTCGAACGCCTCGATGAGGTCCGACTCCTCGCGAACGACCTTGAGACCCCGACCTCCACCTCCAGCGGCCGCCTTGATCGCGACGGGGAAGCCATGGCTCGCGGCGAATGCTGCGACCTGGTCGACCGAGGTGAGCGGTTCGAGGGTGCCGGGCACACCGGCAACACCGGCTGCTTCTGCTGCGATGCGGGACTCGATCTTGTCGCCCATCATGGCGATCGCCGAGGCAGGCGGTCCGATCCAGATGAGGCCCGCTTCGACGACCGCTTTGGCGAAACCCGCGTTCTCGGCGAGGAATCCGTACCCGGGATGAATGGATGCTGCGTCGGACTCCCGGGCGATCTCGAGGATGCGGGCGACGTTCAGATACGACTCGGCTGCGGGAGCAGGGCCCACGTTCCACGCCTCATCCGCCATGGAGGTATGGACGGCATCGCGATCGAGCTCGGAGTACACGGCGATGGTCCGCATGCCGAGATCGCGGGCGGCGCGGATGATGCGTACGGCGATCTCGCCACGATTCGCGATGAGGACTGATTCCACGGGCGCAATCCTAGGTGGAGACGTGCGGGGGAGGGGAACCCAGCGGCTCGTCCTCAGGGGTACGACCCCGCGGTGTGCACGTTCGTTACTGATCGGCGTCCGAGAGGACCTTGGCGAGACCCGGCACGAAGCGCCAGAACGACTGGCCGGTGTCAGCGTTGGAGCACCAGACGTGAACCGCTCCGTCGATACCGTGGCCCGCCGGGGTGCACTCGTCGATCGGCCACGCGGGAGACCTTGGCGGCACGCTGATGCTGTTCCATCCACCGGCGTCTGCTGACCACAGGGCGGCCGTGCCACAACGCATGGCGAGCACGTCCCCACCGTCGAGGGCGACGGTGTGCATCGCGCAATCCCCATGCTGAACCGGGACCTCCGTCAGTGGTTCCCAACCCGCCGTCTCCGACCACCGGGCGGAGGTACCGTCGGCAGACCATGCGATCAGTTGGCCGTCCGTCCAGGTCGATGACATGGCGGTCGTGTTCGGAAAGGGGGGAGGATCGAGGACGGTCCAGACACCGGTATCGGGGTCGAGGGAGGCGAGCACCTCACCACGGGCATCGGCCATGGGTCGTCCGTTCGGGAGCGTGCGTGAACCGATGACCAGGATGTCCGAACCGGTCCAGTGGGCTTCGGCGAACGAGAGGGAGAAGGGTGGGTCCTGGTATGGGAAGCAGCAGCCGAGGTCCGCTCCGTAGCCAGCGACGAAGACGTTGCTCCCCGTTGTGGAGGGGTATGTCTTCGTGCCGAGGATCACGGTGCGGTCGTCCGCGACGACACCTGCGAGGGGCGCACCCGAGTAGAACGTTCCGCCCTGAGGAGGAAAGGTGAGTACCCCCCACTCGTCTGACTCGGGATCCCACGCAGCGACCGTACCGGTGTAGACGACGACGGTTTCGCCTGTCCACAGCACCACGGGCTCGGGTCCACTGGGAATACGAGCGCTCGCAACGGTGGTCCACACATCGTCGCGGTACCACGCAGCATTCGGCACGCCCTCCCCTGAGCCTGTGACGCCTCCGAACACGAACACACCGTTCGCTGCGTCGATCACCTCGAAGCCCGACCGGTGCACGCCGTCGGACGTGCCGAGGTTCTCCCAACCCGGAGCGGAGGCCTCCACACGGGGTCCGCGGACCGAGGGGTCGGGGTTGTGATCGATGATCGGTTGAAGGGTCGTGGTGGTCGTCGTTCTCGGTGCGAAGTCGATGGCCCGTTCGGCGGGGCCGTCCCCCCCGTTCGACGGGGCCGAGAGGGACAGGGCGACCACGAGGAGGAGGAGGCAGAGCACGGTGACGAGCCCGAGGAAGCCACCGGGTCGTCTCGGTTGCGGATCCAGCTCGTAGGTCATCTTCGATCGTCCGGCAGGATCACGGTTCCCGCGTCGGTGAGATAGGCGACGAACCGCTCGCCCGAACCGAGCTGCCCCGACACGAGGCTGGGCACGCGTGCGTGGAGTGGCATGCCGTCCACGAATGTCCATGAGTCCGAGGATGCCCGGTAGAACCCCATCGTCGCCTGCCCGTTCGGCCCGTCAGGGAAGTACACGGCGAGTTGGCGACCGTGCGAGACGGCGGCCATCGAACCGGGGACGACGTCGAGGTTCCCTGACGGACCTCGGGGAGCCGCGATCTCGCGCCATGTGTTCGTGGCAGGCGAGTACGCAAGACCTGCCATCGCAGGTCGATCCTCCGTGTCACCCTCGGCCACCGCATTGCGTCCCTCGACGCCGACGACGACCAGCTCATCGCCGACGATCCCACCGACGGCGCCCGACAGCGTCCGGTCGTCCGGAAGGGGTGGGAGGGATCGCCACGTGTCAGTTTCCCGTTCGTATGCCGCACCGCTCTGTGACCAGGTCCTCCCATCGACGTCGAAGGCGTACCCCCCGAGAACGTACATCTCGGAACCCGACCATGCGACGATCGGATCGATCACGGGCTCGAGCGGAGTGGGAGCGACGTTGCTCCACGTGTCGCTCGCGGGATCGTACGCGGTGCCCGAAGCCGCCAGCGTGTCGCTTGACCCGTAGAAGATCACCTCGGATCCCGTCCAGGTCCCGATCGGCGGCCGCCCGAGTTCCGGCGCAGGAGTGGCGGTCCGCCATTCGACGCTGAAGGGATCGTACGCAGTCGTGATGCCGCGAACCACGACGAAGTCCTCCCCCGTCCACACGGCGGTCCCGCCGCGTCGCCCCGGGTCGAAGTCGAGCAATCGCCTCTGGAGATCCGTGTTCGGGTCGTACGCCCACCCGCCGATGCAATCGACGCCCACGCCGTCGAGGCACACGTACAGCAGCTCGGTGCCGTTCCAGATCATCGTGGTGCCCGCGAGCGAAGGATCGAGCACCGGGTTCGGGACGAGAAGCCATGGCACGTCGACCCGGTTCTCCGACGATGCCAGCAGTGGCGGCTCCGTCGTGGTCGTCAGTGGGCCGAAGGCCGTCGTGTCAGAGGTGGAGTCGAGCTCCGGGTTCCCGCTTGCCGTCTTCGAAAGGATCGCGATAACGCCGAGGAGCGCGATCACCGAGACGAGGCCGATGGCGGCGCCACCGGGGGACGGTCGGCGTGGTGTCGTCACGGCGCAACTGTATCGGGCCGCACGTGGCGATCCGGCGAGCCGGCCATTCCGGTGATCAGACCGATCCGGGCCTTCAGAGTGGGATGTTGCCGTGCTTCTTCGGCGGAAGCGTCTCACGCTTGTTGCGCAGCATCTCGAAGGATCTGATCAGCCTGGGCCTCGTCTCGCGTGGCTCGATCACGTCGTCGACGAGGCCGTACTCGGCGGCAACGTACGGATTGTTGAACCGCTCCTCGTAATCCGAGACCAGAGCGGCCCGCGTGGCCTCCGGATCATCGGCCTCCGCGAGCGTTCGGCGATGGATGACGTTGACGGCCCCCTGAGCGCCCATGACGGCGATCTCGGCGGACGGCCATGCGAACACGACGTCTGCTCGAACGGCTCGCGAGTTCATGACCAGGAACGCACCTCCGTAAGCCTTCCGAAGGATGACGGTCACGCGAGGGACGGTTGCCTCCGAGAACGCATAGAGGAGCTTCGCTCCGTGCCGGATGATGCCGTCGTGTTCCTGATCGACACCGGGCAGGAACCCAGGAACGTCGACGAGGGTCACCAGCGGGATGTTGAAGGCGTCGCAGAACCGCACGAACCTCGCTGCCTTCACCGAGGCGTTGATGTCGAGGGTGCCTGCGAGAACGGCGGGTTGGTTGGCGACGATGCCGACCGTATAGCCGTCGAGGCGACCGAGACCCACGACGATGTTGCCCGCGTAGTGCTCATGCACCTCGTAGAACTCTCCATCGTCGATGATGCTCTCGATGACGTCCCGCACGTCATACGGCTGGTTCGCCGAGTCGGGGATGACCGTCGTGAGGTGCTCGTCCATGCGGTCGGCCGCGTCGATGGGGGTGAAGAAGGGTGGAACCTCCATGTTGTTCGACGGCAGGAACGACAGGAGGAACCGGATCTCCTCGAGGGCCTCGCGGTCATCTGCGACGACGAAGTGCGTGACGCCGCTGAGGCTGGCATGTGCATGTGCACCGCCGAGGTCGTCCATCGTGACTTCTTCCCCGGTGACGGTCTTGATGACGTCAGGACCGGTGATGAAAAGGTGCGATGTTCCCTCAACCTGGTAGATGAAGTCCGTGAGGGCAGGGGAGTACACCGCGCCTCCGGCGCAAGGACCCATGATGATGGAGATCTGGGGTATCACGCCCGATGCGCGGACGTTGCGCTCGAAGATCCGACCGTAACCGTTCAGCCCGAGCACACCCTCCTGGATCCTGGCTCCGCCGGAGTCCTTGAGCCCGATGATCGGTGTGCCGGTATCCATCGCAAGATCCATCACCTTGCAGATCTTGTCCGCAACGACTTCCCCGAGGCTGCCGCCGAAGCGAGTGAAGTCCTCCGCGAACACGAACACGCTTCGTCCGTCGATCGTTCCCCATCCCGTGACGACGGCGTCGCCGAGGGGGCGTTTCTCACCGATTCCGAAGGCTGTCTCCTGGTGACGCACGAAGGGGTCGATCTCCTGGAACGAACCCTTGTCGAGGAGCACCTCGACACGCTCTCGTGCGGTGAGCTTCCCTGCGTCGTGTTGGCGCTCGACGGCCCTCTGGTTCTCCGGCTCGAGCGACTTGGCCCTGAGCTCGCGGAGCCGCTCGATCTTCTTCTCTGTGCTCACCGGTCCTCCCGGTACTCTCTCCGGGTACGGTCACTTCGACTCGCGGGGAGCCCCGATGGCTACACCATACGACATCGTCCGGGTCGCCGGAGTCGGTTCGACCCAGGACGAGGCGAGACGTGTCGTCGGAACGGGGATCGACACGGTACTGGTCATTGCAGATGCACAGGTCGCCGGTCGAGGTCGACAAGGGAGGACATGGCTCGCACCCGACCAGGGTGTCTTTGCCTCGCTCTCGTTCACCTCCGCGTGGCCGCCGGATCGGTTCCCGCTCATCCCGTTGTGCGCCGGTGTCGCTGCACGCGGTGCCGTCGAGTCGATGACACGTCTCTCCGTCGGTTGCAAGTGGCCGAACGACCTCGTCGTCGGCGGACGCAAGGTCGGAGGACTCCTCGCAGAGGCGAGCGGCGACAGGGTCACGGTCGGCTGGGGGCTCAACCTTTGGTGGGCCGAGCCTCCTCCGTACGCCACTGCCTTGCTTCGGTCGCCGGGGGCGGAGGAACTCGCCGCGGATCTGGCGCGCTCGTGGGCCGATGCTGTGCTCGACCTGATGTCTGATGTGCCCGATGCATGGCCCGTCGACGCGTACCGGTCCGCCTGCATCACGTTGGGAGCCGATGTGGCCTGGGACGGAGGCACGGGACGTGCGACGGACGTGGACGATCATGGGAGGCTCGTCGTGAGCGGCCCCGAAGGCATCCATGTGCTCGTTTCGGGTGACGTACACCTCCTCGAGCACGGTTAGTCTGCGACGACGCGTCACCGTGGGAGACGATCGTGGCTGTTCAGGCCGGCGAAGGCACAGAAGACATCATCTACGGTTCGACGAGCGTTCCTGCGGGGCCCCGCGTGTTCGGTGGGTACCTCGCCAGACCCGACGGCGAGTTCGAGTGGCCCACCGTCCTCGTCTACGGTCCTGACGCGTCCCCGACGTCGAGCATCAAGAACATCTGCCGCGTGCTTGCCCGGCACGGGATCGCAGCCTTGTCGCCCGATCTCACCGGCGAACCCGAAGCGGATCGGCGGATCGGCAGGGCCATTGCGAACTTCATCGGCGCACCGAACGGAGACTGGTCGAATGCCGAGTACGGGTTCGGTGTCGTCGCGTTCGGTGCGGGTACGTCTGGTGCGGCGCGCCTTGCAGCGACCGACGGACGGGTGGTCGCGGTCGCGATCGTGGGTTCGTCGCTCGACGACACCACCGTCGACGACCTTGCTGCTGCGGGCACGCCCGTGCTCTACATCGGGAGCCGAGGCGACGAGGAAGCAGACATCGATGGCTCCGTCGCACAGAGGGAGCGCATCCCACTGACGACATTCGTGGTCTACGCCGACGGCGAGCACGGCTTCTGGAACGACGATGCACCCGGCTTCAGGCCTGACCGGTTCGACGATGTCGTGTCGCGGTTGGTGGAGTTCCTGGAATCCGAACTGCCTGTGCGCATATGACGTCCCAGCGTGCCGTTGTCACCGGCGGTGCCGGGTTCATCGGATCCAACCTCGTCGACCGGTTGGTGGACGAGGGGTTCGACGTACTCGTCATCGACGACCTCAGCTCCGGATCGTTGGCGAACCTCAAGGATGCCCGGTCGCGCGGGAACGTGACGATCCACCAGATCGACGTGACGGACGATCGGGTTGTCGGGCTCGTCCGAGATTTCCGCCCGAACTCGATCCACCATCTCGCCGCCCAGATCGACGTGCGCATGTCCGTGAGCGATCCGGTCCGTGACGCACGCATCAACATCCTTGGAACCCTCAACATGCTCGAGGCCGCCCGCCACTGCGATGCTGAGCGCTTCGTGTTCGCGTCCTCGGGAGGAGCGACGTTCGGCGACACCTTCAACATCCCGACGCCCGAGACCCAGAAGCGACGGCCGGGGTCGCCGTATGGTGTCTCGAAGTTCGTGGTCGAGGAGTACTTTCGCTATTACAGCGATACCCACGGGCTCGACTACGTGTCCCTCGGGTTCGCAAACGTCTACGGGCCACGTCAGGACCCGCACGGCGAAGCTGGCGTCGTTGCGATCTTCATCGGTGACCTCGTCGGGGGTCGAACACCCACGATCTACGGTGACGGCAGCCAGACGAGGGATTTCGTCTACGTCGAGGATGTCACCGATGCGATGCTGCGAGCATCGAGGATCGGGGGATCGAGGTACCTCAACATCGGTACCGGTGTCGAGACGTCCATCGCGAAGCTCTTCGAGGTCGTGGTCGAGGCGACGGGATCCGACATAGCTCCCGTCATGGCGGCAGGGCGCCGTGGCGAGCAGCTCCGTTCGTGCCTCGATGCTTCGGCGGCGAGGGCGCACCTCGGGTGGGAGGCCTGGACCCCGATGCACGAAGGGATCGCCGAGACCGTCCGTTGGTGGAGGGGTGCGGCCCGCTGACGTCGGTCACACGGCGATGCTCAGAGCTCGTCGAGGTGCCTCGGCCAATCATCCTTTAGCAGCCTCGACAGGCTCCGGTCAGCGAGGATCCGGCCGTTCGTCTGGCAGCCGGGGCAATAGTTCGTCTCGCGATCCGATGCAACGATGCGTTGGATCGGAGCTCCGCACACCGGGCACGGTTGGCCGAACCTGCCGTGAACGGCCATGCCCGGGTGGAACGCGGTGACCTTTGTCGGGAACCCGTCCCCGGTCTCCTCGATGCGGATCCGGGTCCACCGGTCGAGCTCCGTCCGCGAGGCCTCCCAGAGCCGTGCGATCTCCTCGGCGCTCAGGTTCGTGTTCATCTGCGTCGGCGACAGCCTGGCCGCGTGGAGGATCTCGTCGGCAAAGGCCCCTCCGATACCCGAGATGTTCCGCGCGTCCGTGAGCGCACGTTTGAGGGTGTGCCTCCCCGCGAGGAGCGCCTCCGTGAAGCGATCGAGGTCCGCCTCCGAGACTTCGATTCCCCCGGGATCCACCGAAGGAAGGTCGGCCGTCGCGAGCACGGAAAGGGATGCCCTTCGCTTCGTGCCTGCCTCGGTGAGCACGAGGGAGCCCTCCGAGAAGTCGAAGGCTGCGAGGCCGCCCCGTTTGGGTATCGGCTTGGGAACGTCGTTCCACTGGAAGCGGCCGGCGACCATCAGATGGATGACGAGGTGCAGGTCGTCCGTAAGGTCGATGCTCACGCGTTTGCCGATGCGATGGACACCCTCGACGGCCCTGCCCCTCGCGGCGTCGACAGGGGGATCGAAGGTCCTCAGGAGGGAGAACGATGCGATCCTCACGTCCTCGACGACCCGGCCGACGATGCGCGGCCGGAGGGCGTGGAGGTAGGCCTCGATCTCGGGAAGCTCAGGCATCGCCTCGACCGCGTCCTCTCATCTGAACAAATCCTCCTCGGCAGGCCGGACGAGGTCCGTCGCGCGCCCGTCCCCGCCGATGTCGAGGCCGCGGACGATCGCAACAGGGATGTTCGACGCCTTTCCCATCGCAAGGTCGGCTGCGGCAGCCACCTCATCGACGACGGCGACCTCGGTGACATGGAGCTCGTTCCCGTGGGTGTCGCGGGTTCCTCGCAGGTCGTCGATCACCCTGACACCGCTGACGCCGATCGCGACATCGACGAGGCCCCTGCGCCATGGCCTTCCGAAGGTGTCCGTGATGATCACACCGATCCTCGCGCCCGATGCACGTTCGAGGATCATGCGCAGTCGATGGGCGGACCGATCCGGATCGACGGGCAGCAGAACGGCCATGCCGCCTGCGACATTCGAGCGATCGACAGCAGCGTTCGCGCAGATGAAACCGTGACGGGTCTGTGCGATGACCAGATCCCCGCGCCGCCGCACGATGCGAGTCGCTTCCGAGAGCACGAGCCTCCGGTACGCCTCCTCGTCGAGGATCTCGACGACCCGTCCCTCCTGCTTGGAGACGACCTTGTGCGTCACGACGACGACATCATTCGGCTCGAGGCGCTCACCTCGACCCTCGAGTGCGGTGACGATCATCCCCGCAAGGTCGTCGCCGGGACGGACCTCCCCGATGCCGTCGACGCCGAAGACCCACAGATCGGTCATGGCGTCCATCCGAGCACTCGAGCGGCGAGGGCGGATCCGCCGTCGCGGGCCCCGATACGGGTCGGTGCCGTGATCACCTCGACGCCGAACTGCGACCCCAGGCCGATGTCGGCTTCGTCGGATTCGTCGACGACCAGGGCGTCGATCCGTCCACGGTAGGCCTCGAGGACACCGGCGGTTCCTGGAGGTAGGCCGACACCGCGCATGACCGCGTCCGCCGGTCCCTTGAGGGGTGCTCCCCCGAACAGTGGACTCACCGCGATCGTGCGGGGATGGGTGGCGACGGCCTCGTCGATAGCATCCACGGACAGGATCGGCCATATGGACAGCGGGGGATTGGACGGGGCGATCACGAGGACGTCGGCGGAGGAGATCGCCTCGATGACGCCGGGCGCTGGCTCTGCGTCCAGAGAACCGTGGTACGCAATCGCTCGGACCGCGTCTGCGTGACCCCTGTCGACGAAGTAGGACTGGAAGTCGATCCAGCTCTCGTCGTCGATTTGGACCCATGTCCTCAGGTCGTCGTCGGACGCCGGGATGATGCGGACGTCGGTCACGCCGAAAGATGCCGAGAGCGCTTCGGTGACGGCGGACAGGGGCATCCCGGATCGCAGCATCATCGTTCGTGCGAGGCAGAGGCCGAGGTCGACGTCGCCCAGCATGAACGGGGTATCGATACCCAGTCTGGTGAGCTCGGTCATGACCGCGGATGTGTCCCCGGCGCGGCCCCAGCCGTGGGGTCCGACGACGCCCGCGAGGGTGTAGAGGACCGTATCAGGGTCGGCAGATACGTGAACGCCGTATCGTTCGGTGTCGTCGCCCACGTTGACGACGACGGTCAGCGAGCCGGGATCGAGGACGCCGCGAAGGGCAAGCGCCATCTTCGCACCACCGACACCCCCCGCCAGCAGCGTCACCCGATGATTGCCGTGCGGCGGATACGACTCCAGAATGCACCTCACATGCCAATGACCCACATCCGGCACGCCACCGTTGCGGCGGTCGTCGTTGCCGAAGGCACCGGTGGCCTCGATGCCACGATGGCGGCGATCGGCTCGCAAGTGTACGAGACGGTCGACGTCGTGACCGTCGGTCTCGGTGTGCAGGGCGCCCTTCCGACGATCGGTGACGCGATCCGCGCCACTCCCGCGACGACCGACTACATCTGGATCGTCAGGGCGGGGGCGGTACCGATCCCGGATTCGCTCGACGCCCTCGTTCGCGACGCAGGACGTACCGATGCGGGCATCGTCGGATCGAAGGTGGTCGGTGACGATGGTGCGCTGCTGTCCGTTGGCCTGATCACCGATGTCTTCGGGGTGCCGTACACGGGCCTCGATCGGTCCGAGCGGGACCAGGGCCAGTACGACGTCGTCAGGGATGTCGCCGCGGTCGAGGGAACGTCCATGCTCGTTCGGCGCGACCTGATGGTCGGCCTCGATGGTTTCGATCCCGCGATGTCGGCAGGCCCCGCAGCGATCGACCTCGCGCAACGGGCGCGCCTCAAGGGTGCACGGGTGATCGTCTCGCCTGCTGCCGAGGTGTGGTTCCCGAAGACGCCGGCGACCACGCCGAGATGGCGCGACGGCGCGAGCCAGATTCGGTCATCGCTCAAGGTCTATGGCTGGCTGACCCTCGCGTGGGTCATCCCCTTTGCGTTCCTGATAGGCATCGTCGAGGTTCTCGTCTCGCTGTTTTTCGGCAAGTGGCTCGGTTTCGACTTCGCCAGGTCCTGGGGATGGAACATCGCCAAGCTCCCATCGACGCTCCGTCTGCGAGCGGCTGCCCGCCGCAACAGGGTCGTCGGTGACAGCGAGCTCTTCCGTTTCCAGCGCCGCGGGAGCGTCACCGTCGGCAGGCTCGTGTCGCGCTCGCTCGCGGGTTTGCGGAACCGGCTTCCCGGGGACGACACCCTGTCGATCGAGTCGATCGGTCGCGACGTGCGACAGCCCGCCTTCATCATCGGGATCCTGGCGGCTGCCTTCGTCCTCCTGTCTGCGAGGCAGCTGTGGTCGAAGGGGCTTCCCGCCGTCGGATACACGCTCCCGTTCCCCGCCAGCGGGTGGGATGCGCTGGGCGCGTACGCAGGAGGCTGGAATCCGGCGGGATTCGGGAGTGACATCGCGATCCGGCCGCTCGTTGCGATCGCCGGTGCCGCTCAGGTCCTCACATTCGGCGTTGGAAACGTCTCTGAGTATCTCCTCGGTGCCGGAGCGATGATCCTCGGCATCTGGGGCATGACGCGCCTCCTCCGCACGTGGTCCATCGGAGCAGCTCCCGCCCTCCTGGCGGGCATCGTCTATGTGGCGGGACCAACGGCGCAAGGAATCGCGGGGAACACGCACATCGGCACCATGGTCGGCCTCGGGATCCTCCCCTGGGCGCTTCGCATGTCCCTTGCTCCTCTGCGAGACGGGTTCAGGCCGGCGGCAGGGCGAGTCTGTGGCGCCATCGCGGTGTTCGGCCTGCTCGGCGCGGTGTCGCCTCTGTTGATCCTCGCGCCGGTTCCGATGCTTGCCCTGTATGCCGTCGCACGGGTATCTGACTCGATCGCATGGCGCGGAGTCATCATCGCCCTCGCAGGGACCGCGGGGGGTTCACTCCTTCTGAGCCCCTGGATCTGGGATCACACCTTCGAGGCGATCGCGCGAGCCGGGTACGCATACTGGAACGTCTCATCGATCGTCGCAGGGGCCGCGATCGCGGTGGCGATAGCGGCCGTCGTGGCCGCCGATCGGGCACGGGGGCTCGTGGCAGGGTGGGGTGTGGTCCTGCTTGGTACGGGCGTGTACCTGTCGCGCTCGGGAAACATCGGCCTGGGAACCGAGACCGAATCTGCAGGACTTGCGATCGCCGGCATCGGGCTGGCCGTCGCCATCGGGATCGTTGCGGATGTGATCGGGGCGTACGACGCGATACGGTGGCGCCGGTTCGCTGCGGGCGTGGGCGGCGTGGGCGTCGTCGTCCTTCTCGTCGCTTCGTCCGTGATCCTCCTCGGCGGACGAATCGGACTTCCCGGCGACCGGTACACGAACCTCCTGTCGTTCACGCTCGCGACGCAGGGCGAGGCCCAGCGGAGTCGGGTGCTCCTCGTGGGCCCGTCCCACCTGATGCCGGGGGACAGCCGCACGTTCGAGGGGGGTTCCTACCGGGTCGTGTCTGCACCGGTTCCGGACCTCGGGGAGGCGAGGCTTGCTGATCGTGGCGATCTCGACCGGTTCCTCGAGGAGCGTCTCGGGGTGATCGTCTCCGGGGAGACGCGCCGAGCGGGAGGGGAGCTCGCCCCCTTCGGCATCAGGTGGATCGTGATCCTCGGCGACAGCGATGGATCAGATGCAGACGAGGAGAGCGTCGCGTGGAGGCAGGTCTTTGCGGGGCAACTCGACCTGCTCCCGCTCAGCGCAGGTGTGGAGGAGGCTGTGTTCGTCACTGACATCGAGCCGGTCTCGCGCGCGTTGACGTCCTCTGCGACGGAATGGTCCCGCGACGGTTGGGTCTACCGCGGGGTTTCTGAACCCGGGCGGGTGTTCGTCGCCGAGAACCCCGATCCGCGCTTCGGGCCCACTCCATGGCGCGAGACGGCCTTCGCCAACGAAGTCGGAGCGGGAGAGGGCCTTGTCACCTACGCCGCCGATGGGGCAGAACGCTGGCAGGCGATCGGGGTGGCGCTGGCCCTGGTGGCCCTCATCGGTGTCGCCGTGTGGGGGAGGCGGTCGGCGTGAGGCGCGTACTGCTCCTGCTGCTCGCCGGCGTCGTCGGCACGATCGGCCTCATGCAGGTTGCGCCTCCTCCGGCGAGTGCCCCGGACTTCGGCTCCCCAACGACGGAAGAGCCCGGTGGCGGCGCCGTCGCGTCGCCGAGTGCCTGGTACTGCCCATGGGTCGAATCGGGCGACATCGTCGACTCCGACGTCATCGTGGTCAGCGAGCCCACGGTGGATATCGGGTTGACGCTGCTGCACCCGATCTCGAACGAGGTGCCCGAGTTCTTCGAGACGGAGCTCGTCGGGCCAGGTGCCGTCGCGATCGCAACCGGCACGGTGCTGAGGGTCGGGGAATCGCCTGCAGTCGTGGAGATCTCCAATGGACCGGCCGCCGCCGCATCGATGCAGTATGCCGACAAGTTCATCTCGGCCGACCAATGCATCGTGTCCGTGCCGAAGATCTGGTACCTCCCCGGGGGATCGACCAGGACAGGGACCACCACCCAGCTGCGGCTGTTCAACCCATTTGCCGACGACGCCGAGGTGACCATTACGGCCTACTCCGAATTCGGAATAGACCTCGTCGCCGAGCTCGATGGCTTCGATGTGGCGGGTCGATCGTGGACCACGATCGACCTCGATCCCTACCTTCCGTTCCGTGACGAGCTCGCGCTCACGGTCACCGCCACGCGCGGACTCGTCATCCCGGCACTCATTCGTTCCGACGACCGGGGTGAGGCGATGTGGCCGGGAACCGGCCCCGCCGAAACCTGGGACTTCCCGATCGTGACAGCGGGTGGTCTCGAGCCGTTCATCGCGGTGATGTCAGCTGGAGGCGACGACATCGTCGTGACCGTGGACATCATCACTCCAGAAGGGGCCATCCGCAACGCACGCGAGATCACCGTCGAATCCTCGGTGCCCGGTGTCATTCCCCTCTCCGACCTCGCAGCACCACCCTTCGGCGTCAGGGTGAGGGCGAGTGCCCCGATCGGTGCATCAGTGATCGCGGTTGTCCCGACGGCCGACCCCGACGAGGTGGGTGGCGAGGCCCCGCCCGACGACGAGACCACGACGACCCTCGATGACACGACGACGTCTACTCCCGACGGTGCGTTCGTCACGGGTCTCGCCGGGACGGTGGGCCTCGCACGACCCGCCTCGGAGTGGTTCGTTCCGCTCGACACCCTTCCGGATGCGGAGACGACGATGTGGATCCTCAACGCGGGCCTGGAGCCGGTGTCGGTCGTATACGAGCCCCTCGGCGAACTCGAGTACGTCCTCGGTGAACCCGTCGTCATCGCTCCCGAGTCGATCCTGGGTGTCCCGGTCGAGGTCGGCATCGGGTACTTCGGGTACCGGGTCGTCGCCGACGGTCCCGTCACGGTGGCATGGACCATCCACGGTCAGAGGGGCGTCGCATTCGCGTCGGGGATCGCCGTGCAATGAGCGATGTTGTTGTCAGGCTCGCGGTGGTCGCCGTTGTCATCGTCGTCGCCGCCGTCATTGCCTTCGTCATCGGGAGGCTCGCCCGCCCGCCCCATCCCGGGATCTCGGTCGGCGACGTCGGCGATCGTCCCGGCGTCGTCCTGTTCACGTCGACGACATGCTCGACGTGCAAGGAGACGATCGCGATGTATCAGCACCTCGGCGTTCCCTTCCGCGAAGTCACCAACGAACTCGAACCGCAACGGTTCGAGGAGTGGGGAGTCGTCGCCGTTCCGCTCACCGTTGTGGTCGACGCGGGGGGCACCGCCGTCCGGACATTCTCGGGATCACCGAGGAAGGCCTCGCTGGTCGCGGCGCTCTCCGCTGCTGGGATCGAGCGCCGCACGTCGTGACCGTGCCGCACCTGGAGCCGACGATCCTTGGTTTGGAGTCCTGGTTCGCCTAGCTTCATGGGTCGATGATCTCTTCCTGCATACGGTGTTCGTCCCGCGCATCGAGCCTCCTCACCTACGACCACCGTGGTGCCGAGGCCTACCTCGACGATGCCACAGGCACCGAGGAGAACTATCAGGGGCTTCGGCTGTGCGCCGCCCATGCGGGCCGCTTTGTCCCGCCGCGGGGTTGGTCGCTCATCGACAGGCGTACGGCGTGCGCGTTGCCCCACGTCGCCGGTGAGGGCTGAGCAATGTCGATCGACCGCGATGTGATCGAGGCCGTCCGAGAGATGGATGAACCAGAGCTCCGTCGCCTCTTCATGCTCACGCGGGCACGACTCGAGCGTCGTGGCCATTCGTTCCCCGAACTCGGCCCCGACGTCAAGGTTCGCAAACAGATGATCAGGTGCGGGAAGGACTCGTGTACGACGTGTCCGCATGGACCGTACGTGTACGCATACTGGAGCGAGGACGGCAGGCAGAGATCGAAGTATCTCGGGAGATACGACGACCTCCCCGAGGACGACAATCAGGTCACGTAGAGCGCGCTAGTCAATACTCTAAGCGGTCGCCTGGGCGGCGCCCGCCCGAGGAGGAACCATGAGGAAGGCACCAGACGCAGGGCTCACCTGTTCGTCGTGTGGGCAGACATCGGTGATTCGCATCGACATGACGCTCCCCGACGGCACGGAGGTCTACTTCAACTCGTGCCACGTCTGTGAGGCGAAGTGGTGGGATCGCGAGGGCGAGGCGATCCCGGTCGACGCGATCATCGACCTCGTCGGCGACTAGCTACACATCGAGTCCGACAGTTCAGGTCAGGGGCTAGCCTCCCGGCCCGTGACGATCGCAGCCCCTCCAGACGCACCGGTGGAGTCCGGGGCGACGCCTGCGCCTTCGCCCCCCTCCCGAGGGTCCGAACCCGTGTCGAAATGGGTGGTTGCGGGTCTCGTGGCGATTCCCACCGTCCTGATCCTCCTGACGATGTCGGGCGTGCTCGGACCGATCCTCAGGGACGGCCAGTCGCTGTGGCGGCTCCCGTACCTCCTCATCGCGAACACGCCCACGGGTGGCGACATGGGAGCCCACGTCCTCCTTCCCAAGGTGCTCCTCGAGAACGTACTGCCGTCGGGGCGCATCCTCGGCTGGAGCATGGATTGGTACGCAGGCTTCCCCGTGCTGTACTTCTACTTCCCGCTCCCGGCGCTCGTAACGGTCGGCCTCGACCTGGTCCTGCCCTACGGCGTCGCGTTCAAGCTCACGACGATCGCCGGCCTCGTCGCACTGCCGACGTGCTCGTACCTCTTCGTCCGGTTCCTCGGGTTCACCAGGATCGTTGCCGTCGTCGCCGGCGTTGCCGGATCGCTCTTCGTCTTCATGGAGAGCTACTCGATCTTCGGAGCGAACATCAAGTCGACGCTCGCGGGCGAGTTCGCGTTTTCGTGGTCGTTCGCATTGTCCCTCCTGTACATCGGCCTGTCGGTGCGTAACTACCGCCGTGGAACCCTCTTCGACCCGTGGGCTGGCATCGTCCTCGCCTTCACCGCGCTCGCCCACATCATCACGACGATCGTCGCGGTGGTGACGGTGCTACCACTCCTCCTGGCACCGCTCGTCTCGTTCATCGGTGCTCGCGATCGAGAGCGGTTCGCTCGCTCCCGCAATGGCGCAATCGGCGTCGGCGCGTCGTGGATCGTCGGATTCGCCTTGTCTGCGTTCTGGTCGCTCGCGCTCGGCGTTCGCGTGCTCGAGGGGATGACGACGGACATGGGGTGGTTGCCGGTGCGCACCGTTGTCGGCAACTACCAGAACCCCGGATCGCCGATCCCCGGTGAGCTCGTGCCGGTGCTCGCTGTGGCCGTGATCGGCATCCTGTGGACGCTGCTGCGGAGGGATCGGATCCTGATCGCCCTCTGGATGACGTTGTTCCCGCTCGCGGGGTACTTCCTCATCGCCCACTTCGAGTTCACGATCCTCTACAACGCCCGCTTGCTGCCGTACTGGTTCTATGGAGTCCATGTCTTCGCAGGGTTGGCGATCGGCCTCGGGGTGGTCGCGATCGGCCGGCGTTTCGCTGACAGACGGCGTGCAACGCTCATCGCAACCTCGACCGCTGTCGTCCTCCTCGTCGGATCGGTCGCCCTCTCCATGCACGACCTTCCCGGCTGGGTGAAATGGAACTTCGAGGGATACGAGGGAAAGCAGACGTGGGGTGAGTACGAGAACCTCCTCCAGACGGTCGACGCGCTGCCGGACGGCCGCGTGATGTGGGAGGTCAACTCCGATCAGAACGCGTATGGGACGCCGATGGCGCTGATGCTGCTCCCATTCTGGACCGACAGCCATCCGTCCATGGAGGGGGTCTTCTTCGAGAGCTCCCTCACGACGCCGTTCCACTTCCTCAACGCGTCAGAGGTCAGCCATCGCCCGTCGAACCCCGTCCGAGGTCTGTCGTACCGACCGATGGACTTCGCCAGGGCAGAGAAGCACCTGCCGGTCTACGACATCGAGTACTACATCTCCTTCACGTCCGAGGCTCGAGATGCCGCCACCGCCCACGGCCTCGAGGTTCTCGCCGAGCCCTCACCGTGGACGGTGTTCGCCGTGCCCGAGGCCGATCGCATCGAGGTCGCGTCGTTCGAGCCCGTGGTCTGGGCGGGCGAGGGGGATTTCGTCGGCGCGGCGCTCGAGTGGTACGACGACGTCGAGAACCTCGACAAGTGGCTCGTCGAGGATGGGCCAGACGAGTGGCGCCGTGTGACGGAGGTCGACCAGCGCCTCGATGATCTCCGCCCGTACGCGATGACGGGCACCGCAGTCGTGACGGAGTTCGACGATCACGCCTTCTCGTTCACGACCGATGCGGTCGGCGTACCCCACCTCGTCAAGGTCTCCTACTTCCCGAATTGGCAGGTCGAAGGCGCCGAGGGTGTCTACCGCGTTGCGCCATCGCTGATGCTCGTTATCCCCACGGACACCGAGGTTTCGCTCCAGTTCGGGATCACCTGGGTCGAAGTTGTTGGTACAGCCCTCACAGTGACGGCTGTGCTCGGATTGGTCGCGTACGCGATCGTCCGGGTACGAAAACGACGAAGAGCCGTGGTGTGAAGCGCTACCTCCAGACGTTCGCCAATCGGACGACAGCGGTCCAAGCCGTGAAGGTGGCCCTCGTCGGCGTCGCGAACACAGTTGTCTCCATCACGCTGTTCAACGTATTCCTCGCGTTCGGGCTGTCGTGGTTCGCCTCGGTGTCGACGGCATTCGTCCTCACGACTTTCATGTCGTACGTCGTCAATCGCCGCTGGACGTTTGATCTCACCGATGGTCGGGTCTCGACGTCCGAGACCGCCTCGTTCTTCGCCGTGAACGGATTCGCCTACCTCGCCACCATCGGGATCATGGGGCTCGCCGAGGTGCTGTTCGGCCCGCTCGACACACTCGGCTACAACGCAGCCCTGGCTGGTGCGGCTGGCCTGCTCATCCTCCCGAAGCTCGCTGGGTACCGCGATGTGGTGTTCTCCCGCGCACTCGGCGAGCACGCTGCCGGATCGGCTCCTGCCCCTGCTCCGGTCGACGGTTGACGAGAGTCAGGCGTCCGAGCGGGCGCGGGCCTGCGCCCGACGCCACCGGCTCACGCGGTACAGGTCTCGCACCGCTGCCGCACCGGTCGACACCTTGACGGTCGACGCGAAGTCGTAGTTCAGGATCACAGGCGCCTCGACGATCGTCTCACCTCGGTCGTTCAGTCGGCAGAGCAGCTCGAGGTCGAACGCGAACCCCTCTGAGTCGCATTCGCGTGCGACGTCAGCCATCGCGGTGCGGCGGAAGGCCTTCAGGCCCGTTTGGGTGTCCCCGAGGTCGAGTCCCACGAGGACCCTGGTGAGGATTCTGAATGCGCGCGACAGGACTCGCCGTGACCACGGGTAATCCACGATCGACTCCGGATGGACCTTGGAACCCACGACGACATCGGCCTCACCGGTATCGAGGAGGTCGAGGTAGCGGGGAAGCACGGAGGGGTCGAGATCGAGGTCGCCATCCATGAAGACGACGAACGGGTTGCGGGTCTTCTCCACGCCCAACGCCAACGCGTGGCCCTTGCCGCGGTTGGGCATGTACTCGATCACGGTCACGTGGGGATCCCCGACGCTGCGGGCCCTGGCCGCCGTGGCGTCGGTACTTCCGTCGGACACGACCAGGACCTCGTAGGCACGCCCCGTGCCCTCGAGGGCTCGAAGGAGGCGACGGAGGGCCTCGGCAATGCCGGAGGCCTCCTGGTACGCGGGGATGATTACCGACACCGCGGTGAGATCGTTGTTCGTGGGGGACACAGCCCGTGAGTGTAGGGATTGCGCCGGATACGGGCCGGGGATCCGGGGGGTTCGCGCGGCGCGTAGACTCATCGACCATGGACCTCTCCAACATCATCAAGGCATACGACGTGCGCGGGATCGTCCCCGACGAGTTCGACGAGGAAATCGCGTTCCGGATCGGCGCGGCGTTCGCCGAGTTCGTGGACGCCGACGAGGTGATCGTCGGCCACGACTGTCGGCTGTCGTCCCCATCGATTCGGGAAGCCCTCATCGACGGGATCACAGGGCAGGGCGTCGACGTGCGGCTGATCGGCGAGATCCCTACGGACCTCCTGTACTACGCCTCAGGCGCCCTCTCGCTTCCCGGCGTGGTAATCACCGCGTCGCACAATCCGCCCCAATACAACGGGTTGAAGTTCTGCCAACCCGCAGCCGCACCGATCGGCCAGGACACGGGCCTGCTGGAGATCCGGGCCATGGCCGAGCGCGGGGTGACGCCGTCTGCGACCAGGGGAACGGTTCGCACGGAGGACATGAAGCCCGGATACGTCGACCACGTGATCTCCGTCACCGGTGCCGACGGCATCTCGGGCAAGACGGTTGCAGCCGATGGCGGAAACGGCATGGCGGGTGCCGTGCTTCCCCAGGTGTTCGAGAGGTTCGACGCGGAACTGATCCCTCTGTACATGGAGCCTGACGGCACCTTCCCGAACCATCCCGCCGATCCGCTCCGACCCGAGAACCTCGTCGACCTCCTTGCCCTCGTGGTCGATCGTCGCCCCGACATCGGTGTGGCATTCGACGGCGGCGCCGATCGGGCATTCTTCGTCGACGACAAGGCTGTCGCCCTTCCCGGCAGCACGACGACCGCGATCATCGCCGATTGGTTCCTCGCACGACACCCCGGCAGCGCGATCGTCCACAACCTGATCTGCTCCCGAGCGGTCCCCGAGACGATCGAGGCCGCCGGTGGACTCGCAGTGCGGACGAAGGTCGGGCACTCGTACATCAAGCAGGTCATGGCCGAGACGGGGGCCATCTTCGGTGGGGAACACTCCGGCCACTACTACTTCCGGGACAACTTCCGAGCCGACAGCGGCATCATGGCCATGCTGGTCCTCCTGAGGGTCCTCACGGATGCGGGCGTGCCCCTGTCGGAGCTCCGCACCCGATATGAGCCGTACGCACAGTCGGGCGAGATCAACTTCACGGTTCGGGACAAGGAGGCAGCGGACACGGCGGTAGAGCGGGCCTTTACGGAGCACCGGTCAGATCGCCTGGACGGCTTGACCGTGGACCTCGGGGACCGATGGTTCAATCTCCGCCCCTCCAACACGGAGCCGGTCCTTCGCCTGAACGTCGAGGGTCCAGACGACGAGGCCGTCGATGACCTCGTCGCGACGGTGTCCGCGATCATCAGGGAGTCGTGATGACGGAGCCGACGTCACTGATACCGGCCGACCTCCTTGCGATCATGCAGTGTCCTGCCTGTGAAGGCACACTCCTCGAACGTCCCGAGCCGCCAGCCCTCGTGTGCTCCGAATGCGGTCGCGGGTATCGCGTAGTCGACGGCATCCCGATCATGTTGCTCTCTGAAGCGGAGCCACCGAACGCCGGGCGTTAGGCGCGCATTCCGCCGCGTGCGGCGATCACGTGTCGAAGGACGACCCGTCGAAGCCGAAGTCCATGTCCAGATCCTCGATGGGGGTGACCTCCGACGAGGGTGGCGCAATGATCGAGACCGGCTGGTTCAGGTCGTACATGTCGTAGCGGATCGTCATCGTCTCGAAGGATTCACCGGATGCTGCCTCGATCGAGGCTCCATCGAGTTCGAGGTGTAGACGAACCAGGTGCCCGTCGTTGGAGATCCACAGATCCATGGGCACGACGCCGACGGCGAAGATGCCCGACTCCTCGAGGTCCGCCCGTTCTTCGGCCGAGAGCGTTGCGGCGAGCTTCTCGGTGTCGAACGTGACCCGGTAGTGGGTCGTGTCCGTGCCGTTGACGGCTTCGCGGCCGAGGTCCTCCACTGTCGCTTCTACTCCGTCGTACGCGCCGACGACGTCCTTCGGATGCGGCGGAACGGTCTCGAAGCCTGATGTGAACTCGCCCCGGTCCTCAGCAGGAGCCGAGACCCATTCCGTCGACGACCCGAGCATGAGCTGGAAGAGTGCGACCCTCATGTAGACGCGATCGCCGACCTTCCGGAACTCCATCGGCCCGACGAAGGCCTCGGCGAACCCGCCGAACGGATCGTCGGGATCCGATTCCATCGCACCTGCCATCGACGACAGGTCGATCACGAATGCGCTCGTTTCCGCCGCGTTGTCGAAGGAATTCGAGAACGCGATCGATCCATCACTCGGGCCGGCGAACCCAGCCTCGATTCCCGTCAGCGTGACCGATCCCTCGATCCGCGCCGAGCTGATTTCGTGTGCATCGTCGATCTTCGACATGAGCTCTTCGAATGTCATCGAGACCGACTGGCCAGCCAACGTCGTCCTGGTGACATCGGTACCCACGGTTGTGGTGGTCGTCTCAGAGGACGGGACAACGGTGGTGGTCGTCTCGTCGTCAAAGGTGCTCCCACCGTCTGCGCACGCCGACACCACGAGCACCAATGCACACGAGATGGCGGAGAGGGCCTTCTTCACGATCGCTCCGATCGATTCACTCGGCTGTTGATTCGGCGCCTGTTCATCGGCAGATTCGTCGCATCGATTGAACCACTCGTCCGAGGTCGGCGGGACAGGGATCGGCCCCCGCGCCTCGCCTTTTCAGGCGCGTTCGTAGTCGTCCGCGAGCCGAACAACATCGTCGAGCTGAGGTGTAGAGACCTCGATCAGGTCGACGGACGAATCGTGCGGCGCCTCGAACCGGTGCACCATCCCCGCCGGGATGTCGGCAGACTCGCCCTCAGCGAGCTCCACGACGCGCGACTGCTCGTCGGCACCGAGGGTGAGGAGCAGACGTCCGCGGATCACGAGGATCGACTCGTGCTTGTGGTCGTGGTATTGGAGGCTCAGCCTGTGCCCGGGTTCGATGTGGATGATCTTGCCCGCATAGTGCTCGGTCTTCGACCACAGGAGCTCGTGTCCCCACGGTTTTTCGGTGCGTGATGCCATGGTGCCAAGGGTAGTCCCGTGGTGTAGCGGCCTGATCGGGCAGGTGGTGATGGCGGCGTGCCTAGCATCGGGAGCTCCGGACAAGGACGGCACATGAACCATGACATCGCGCACATCGGGCTCTCCGAACAGGGTCACCTCCGCGTGGAGTGGGCCGCGCGCAGGATGCCTGTCCTTGCGGCGATCCGTGAGCGGTTCGAGCGTGACAAGCCGCTGGCGGGATACCGCATCGCGGCGTGCATGCATGTCACCAGTGAGACGGCCAACCTGATGTTGACGCTGGTGGCGGGTGGCGCGCAGGTCGCACTGTGCGCGTCGAACCCGTTGTCGACGCAGGACGACGTCGCCGCCGCTCTCGTGGATGCCGGCATCCCTGTGTTCGCCATCCGGGGCGAGGATGACACCAGCTTCTACGAGCACATCAATGCGGTCCTCGACACCGATCCCCACCTCATCTTCGACGATGGCGCCGACATGACGACGGTGCTCCATCGCGAGCGGGTCGATCAGGTCATCATCGCCGGCATGGAGGAGACCACGACGGGTGTCATCCGACTCAAGGCGATGGCGGAGGACGGAGTGCTGCGGTTCCCGGTCGTCGCCGTCAACGACTCCGACACGAAGCACCTGTTCGACAACCGGCACGGAACGGGGCAATCCTCACTCGACGGCATCCTGAGGGCCACGAACATCCTCTTCGCGGGCCGTCGCGTGGTGGTCGCGGGATTCGGGGACTGCGGGTGGGGGATCGCGACGAGGGCCAAAGGTCTTGGTGCGGACGTCATCGTCGTCGAGAGCAATCCCGTGCGTGCCGTCGCCGCTGCGATGGAGGGCCATCGTGTCCTCTCGAGCCATGAGGCGGCGGCGGTCGGTGACGTGTTCATCACGGCGACCGGCAACATCCACGTGTTCCGTGGCGAGCACTTCGTTGCGATGCCCGACAACGCGATCATCGCGAACGCCGGTCACTTCGATGTCGAACTCGACCTGGTCGCGCTCGACGCCCTGGCTGTGTCACGACGCATCATTCGGGACAATCTGGAGGAGTACACGCTCCCGAGCGGCAAGCGGATACTCGTGGTCGCAGAGGGCCGCCTCGTCAACCTCGGTGCGGCGGAGGGGCATCCCGCCGACGTCATGGACATGTCGTTCTCGGATCAGGCGATCGCAGCCGAATGGATCGTCCAGAACGCCGATGAGCTGGAAGCGAGGGTGTACCGCCTTCCCGACGCGCTGGACGCCGAAGTCGCGAGGCTCAAGCTCGAGGCCCTCGGAGGATCGCTCGAGGTCCTCACCGACGAGCAGGAGAGCTACCTGGCGTCGTGGGAGCACGGAACGTGAGCGTATAGCGTCGGCGGACCACCGTGTCGGTGCCGATCGTTACGGTATCGAAATGGTGTGCCCTGCCTGCTCGATGCCGTCCCGTGGACTCTGTCCGACGTGCGAACGATCACTCAGGCCCGCCTCGCCGAGGATGATCGGCGGGGTCGAGGCGCTCTCCGCGTACGCTCACGTCGGTGCGGCGGTCCGGCTCATCCACAACCTCAAGTATCGAAGGTGCCTTGCATCCGGATTCCTGCTGGCCGACGCCATGGCGGTGCTCTCGCCTTCGGAGGTGACCTGCGTCATTCCGGTTCCGCGCTCGCTGGTGCGCAGGATTCGGTACGGCATCGATCCGTCCACCGTGCTCGCCGTCGAGTTGGCACGCCGATGGTCGGTGCCAGTCGTCGATGCCGTGTCGGCGCCACCGTGGTGGCGTCGGCGCGCCGGGATGGATCGCGAACACCGGGGGAAGGTCCCCTTCACGCTCGGTGCGCCGGTACCGAGCGGCGCTGTGCTCGTCGACGACGTGCTCACGTCCGGGTCCACCGTCGCCAGTGTGATCTCCCTGGTTCCCCACACAAGGTTGTCCGTGGTCTCGGGGACGTCCGCGGGTACTATTGGATCGAGGGCGGGAATCGATCCCGTGCCGGGAGGTGACGTGTCGAGCGACCGACCAGCTGCTGCTCAGCACCTGGGGATCGCCTCCGTCGTGCGCTGGCTTCCGCCCCGAACCCCGACGCCGCATCATGATGGTGTGGCGCGCCATGTCCACGGAAGGAGGACGGGTGACCGTTCGCGTCCACGGTAGGAACATGCAGGTGCCCGAGGAGATCCGATCGTTCGCAGAAGAGCGTTTCGCCCATGCTGCGCGCATCTTCGACGACGGCGGCGCAGTCGATGTGGAGTTCTCTGAGCGGAACAATCCACGAATCGATGACCGGTTCGGCGTCGAGATCACATCGAATGTCGCAGGGCACATCGTGCGAATCGAAGCAGACGCACCTGATGAGAAGTCTGCGCTCGACATCGCCGCCGACCGGTACGAGCGTCAGCTCCGGCGCCTGAAGGAACGCCTCATCCAGCGCAACCGGGGAGCGAACAAAGGTCTCAACCACGCTGGTGGACCCTCCGATGTAGATGAAGACCGTGGCGCAGGGATCGTCCGAACCAAGAGGTTCGCGATGAAACCGATGACCGCTGAGGAAGCTGTACTGCAGATGGAGATGCTCGGACACGACTTCTTCTTCTTCCTCAACGCAGACTCGGATACACACTGTGTGGTGTATCACCGGCACGACGGCGACGTAGGACTTATTGAACCGGAATGAGCCGGAGCGGACATGAAGAGACTGCTGGTTGTCGACGATGTGCCCCTGTTCAGGGCAGGCCTCACGGCCGCTCTGAGGGGTGCCGGGTACTTGGTCGTCGGCGAGGCAGCCGACGGTGAGGGCGCTGTCGCCCTCGCCGAGACAGAGCAGCCGGACATCATCCTCCTCGACGTCCTCATGCCCGGCGTCTCGGGCATCGACGTCCTCGAGAAGATCCATGCCGTATCCCCCACGTCGGCGGTCGTGCTCCTCACGGGAAGCGAGTCCGAGGAGGACATGGTCGCCTCGATCAGGGGCGGCGCCCGCGGCTACATCCTCAAGGACATGCCATTCGACGAGCTCGTTCGGTCCATCGACAACATCGCAAGAGGCGGTGCCGCGATCTCCGCAGGAATGGCCGGCAAGCTGTTCGATGTCACCCGCCAGCTTCTCCGACACCACGAGCTTGTCGGCGCACGCAAGCCGAGCCTCACAGGGCGCGAGATCGAGGTGCTCGAACTCGTCGCAGACGGAAAGACCAGTCGGGACATCGGTGACCTCCTGTATATCTCGGAGAACACGGTCAAGAACCACATCCGCAACATCCTGGACAAGCTCGGCCTCCACTCACGCAATGAGGCCGTGCTCTACGCCATTCGGGAGAACCTGATCCGAATGCCCTAGCCCTGGGTTCACAACCATGGGTCCGTCGTAGTATCAATGGCCTATGTCGATCTTCCAGAAGGCCCTCCGCTTCGGTGAGGGCAAGCGCCTCAAAGAACTCGAAGCCGTCGTCAGGAGTGTCAACGCGCTCGAGGCCGACCTCGAGGCGATGTCCGACGAGGAGCTTGCGGCGCGAACGCCATGGTTCCGTGAACGTCTTGCTGCGGGGGAGACCCTCAACGACATCGAGGCGGAGGCTTTCGCGACGGTTCGCGAGGCGGCCAAGCGAGTGCTCGGACAACGGCACTACGACGTCCAGATCATCGGTGCCGCAACGCTGCACAGGGGCCTCATCGCGGAGATGAAGACGGGTGAGGGCAAGACGCTCGTTGCGACCATGCCGGCATACCTGAACGCCCTTGCCGGCACGGGCGTCCACCTCGTCACCGTCAACGACTACCTGGCGAGCCGAGATGCGGAGTGGATGGGGAGCATCCACCGGTTCCTCGGCCTCGAGGTCGGAATCATCCAGGCGTGGATGTCACCCGAGGAACGCAGACCGCAGTACGCCGCCGACATCACCCACGGTACGAACAACGAGTTCGGCTTCGACTACCTCCGCGACAACATGACGATGACCCCCGAGCACATGGTCCAGAGGGGGCATGCGTTCGCCATTGTCGACGAGGTCGACTCGATCCTCATCGACGAGGCGCGCACACCGTTGATCATTTCGGGGCGTGTGGGGGAGACCGGCAAGTGGTACAGCGAGTTCGCCCGCATTGCGTCGAGGTTGCGCGTCGAGGAGCATTACGAGGTCGACGAGAAGAAGCGTCAGGTGGTGACCACGGAAGCCGGGGTGACCCGTGTCGAGGAGCTCCTCGGCGTCGAGAACCTGTACGACCACGCGAACGTCGACTTCATCCATCACCTCGACGTCGCGCTCAAGGCGAAGACCCTCTACCAGAAGGACGTCGACTACCTGATTCGCAACGGTCAGGTCATGATCGTGGACGAGTTCACCGGTCGGGTACTCGAGGGCAGGCGCTACTCGGAGGGGTTGCACCAGGCGATCGAGGCGAAGGAGGGCGTCGCGATCAAGGAGGAGAACCAGACACTCGCCACGATCACGCTGCAGAACTACTTCCGGATGTACGACAAGCTGGCCGGCATGACCGGTACCGCGATCACCGAAGAGGGTGAGTTCGTCGAGATCTATGGCCTCGAGGTCGTCGTGATCCCGACCAACGTGCCCATCGCCCGACTGGATCAGGCAGACCTCGTGTACATCGGGGAGGAGCCGAAGTTCGCGGCGGTCGCGGACGACATCGAGGAGAGGCACAGGGCGGGTCAGCCGATCCTCATCGGTACGGTCTCGATCGAGAAGTCCGAGCGGCTGGCGGCAGCGCTCAAGAAGAGGGGCATGACGTTCGAGGTGCTCAACGCGAAGCAGCACGAACGGGAGGCCCACATCATCGCCCAGGCTGGCATGCCTGGTGCGATCACCGTCGCCAC
Organism: Acidimicrobiia bacterium; assembly: GCA_035461905.1. GTDB lineage: Bacteria > Actinomycetota > Acidimicrobiia > Spongiisociales > UBA5794 > SZUA-442. The sequence goes on from DATHUV010000035.1 coordinate 31,351, forward strand.
GAACATGGCAGGCCGAGGTGTGGACATCAAACTGGGTGGGAACGCCGAGGAGATGGCCAAGGTCGAGCTTCGCAAGCGCGGTATCGAACCGTCCGATCCGTCGTACGACGAGGAGCTGGTGCGTGCGACGGAGGTGTTCGAGGTCGAGACGGAGGCGAACAGGAGGAAGGTGCTCGACGCCGGTGGCCTGTACGTCCTTGGCACGGAACGGCATGAGTCCCGTCGCATCGACAACCAGCTTCGCGGTCGTTCCGGCCGCCAGGGCGATCCCGGCGAGAGCCGGTTCTACCTGTCGCTCGAGGACGACCTGATGCGCCGCTTCGCGAATGAGCGCGTCGCCTCCATCATGGAGCGCCTCAAGATCCCTCCCGAGGTGCCCATCGAGGCCAAGATGGTTTCCAAGTCGATCGAGCGGGCACAGTCCCAGGTCGAGGCCCAGAACTTCGAGATCCGAAAGAATGTCCTCAAGTACGACGAGGTCATGAACACCCAGCGAACGATCGTGTACCGCTGGCGGAACCAGATCCTCCATGGTGACAGGACGGACGCGTTGATCGCCGAGTGGCGCGAGGACGTGATCGAGGACACGGTTCGGGAGATGGCGGACGGTCGTGCTCCGTTCGACTGGGACTGGGACGAGTTCACCGTGCGCATGACGACCCTGTATCCCACGACGCTCTCGCGGGACTCGTTCGACCATCCTGAGGACCTGAGCGTCGAGGAGGTCATCGACGCCTATCTGGAGGACGCCGAAGCCGTGTACGCACGGCGCGAGGAGGACCTGACACCCGAGGTGATGAGGAGCCTCGAGCGAACCGTCGTGTTATCGGTCATCGACAACAAGTGGCGTGAACATCTGGGGGAAATGGACTACCTGCGCGGCGGAATCGGCCTCAGGGCGATGGGCCAGCGTGACCCGCTCGTCGAGTACCAGCGTGAGGGGTTTGCCTACTTCGAGGACCTGGTCGCGACCACCAAGGCGGACTCCATCCGTTACATGTACCACGTCGAGGTCGCACGTCGGCCCGCGGAGCCGCGTCCGACGAACCTTGCGACGTCCTCGAGCAAGGGTGACGGGACGACACACCGTCAGGTCCAGCGCGAAGGGGACAAGGTCGGCCGCAACGACGCATGTCCTTGTGGTTCTGGCAAGAAGTACAAGCGTTGCCACGGGGCCCCCGGTTCGGAGCCGCTGCCCGTCTGAGCGTCGCTACGCTCACCCGCATGGAACCCGTCGAACTCAGAGCGCTCGTCGCCGAGCTCACAGGTCGCCTCGATGATGCCCGTGCGTTCCTCGACGTCGAGGGCAAGGAGACGGAGCTCGTCGACCTTCGCATCGAGGCTTCGGCGCCCGGTTTGTGGGACGACCAGGAGAATGCTCGGAAGGTCACCAGTCGGCTCTCTCGCCACGAGCAGACGATCAATCAGGTCACCGACCTCGCATCGAGCATCGAGGACGTCGGAATCCTCCTCGAGATGGCCCTCGAGGAGGGAGACGCGGGCTCGCTCGCGGAGGTGCAATCCGAGCTCCTGCGCATCTCGCGGGAGCTCTCCGTCCTCGAAAGGGAGTCCCTGTTCTTCGGTGAGTACGACGACAATCCGGCGATCGTGTCGATCAACGCGGGTGCCGGAGGGGTCGATGCCCAGGACTGGGCCGAGATGCTGCTGAGGATGTACGTCCGGTATCTCGAGCGGTCGTCGTTCTCGTTCGTCGTCGACGAGGTCTCCGAAGGAGAGGAGGCGGGCATCAAGTCCGCCACCATCACCATCAGGGGCGACAACGCCTACGGCACCTTCGAGTCCGAGCGCGGTACCCATCGACTCGTGCGGATCAGCCCATTCGATTCCCAGTCGCGCCGACACACCGCATTCGCCGGCGTGGACGTCATTCCCGAGGTGGACGTCGCCGAGGTCGACATCGATCCGGAGGACCTTCGCATCGACACCTACCGGGCATCCGGTGCCGGCGGCCAACATGTGAACAAGACGGATTCGGCGGTTCGGATCACCCACATCCCGACCGGCGTGGTCGTGTCGTGCCAGGCCGAGCGATCACAGATGCAGAACCGCGCGAGGGCCATGCAACTGCTGGCTGCCCGCCTCGCCGAGAAGGCCCGTCAGGACCAGGAGACGACGGTCGCGGCGATCCGGGGAGAGCAGACCGAGGCCGGTTGGGGTAGGCAGATCAGGAGCTATGTCCTCCAGCCCTACCAGATGGTCAAAGATCTCCGCACCGACTTCGAGGTCGGGAACATCCAGGGCGTCCTGGCGGGGGACATCGACGGGCTCATCGACTCGTACCTCCACTGGCGACGCTCGGAGCAGGACGAGGCGTAGTCTCCGTCGGTGCAGGGCTCGCCGAGGGCTGACGTCACCGGTTGGAGCACCGAACATCGCCAATGCCGAGAGTTCCCGAGATGCGGGGGTAACCTCGCGGGACGGTCGGCGAGATGCCAGAGCGCCCGACCACTCCCTGAGTCAAATCCCATGATCAAACTCGAAAACGTCACCAAGGTGTATCCGGGCGGCACGGTTGCCGTCAAGGACGTCGACCTCGACATCGCAAAGGGCGAATTCGTCTTCCTCGTCGGCGCATCCGGCTCCGGCAAATCGACGCTCATCCGCTTGATGATGCGCGAGGAGGCTCCTACGAACGGCGACCTGTGGGTCGCCGGCAAGCATGCGTCCGATCTCGCCAACTGGAAGGTCCCGCACCTCCGTCGCTCGATCGGCACCGTGTTCCAGGACTTCAAGCTCCTCCCGACGAAGAACGTCTACGAGAACGTGGCGTTCGCGATGGAGGTCACCGGGAAGCACCGGTCCGTCGTCCGCAACCAGGTTCCCCAGGTGCTCAAGCTCGTCGGGCTCTCGGCGAAATCGGACAGCCTGCCCCGCCAGCTCTCGGGAGGAGAGCAACAGCGTGTGGCTATCGCACGCGCGTTCGTGAACCGGCCGCTCATCCTCCTCGCAGACGAGCCGACCGGAAACCTCGACCCCGGCACGTCCGTCGGCATCATGAGGATCCTCGACCGCATCAACCGGACAGGGACAACGGTCGTGATGGCGACGCACGACCACGCGATCGTCGATGCAATGCGAAGGCGCGTCGTCCAGCTCGACCGTGGGCGCATCTCTCGGGACGAGTCGCGGGGAATCTACGAGACACGTGAGATCACGGCAGTGACCACCGAATCCGGTGACGTCGAGATCGTCGCCGTGGCGACCCATGACGGTTCGTCGCCCCCGCTCGTGGTGGATGCCGCAGAGCTGTCGGACGATGCCGTCGTCGATCCGTCCCACGAGTCCTCCGAACCCACGGAGACCGTGACGGCAGGCGTCGATGCCGTGTTCGAGGCGGACGAGACCGAGATCGCCGAGGTGGACGACGAACTCGAATCACCCGATACACCTGACGGATCGGGCAACACCGATGACACCGACGAGATCGAGGTGGTCTCGTGACCCAGATCTCGTACTTGTTCAAGGAGGCATTCAACAACCTCGGCCGGAACGCCCTGGTTGTGCTCGGTGCGATCCTCGCCGTGTTCATCTCCCTCACGCTGACCTTTGGCACGGTCGTCTTCGGTGAGATCGTGCGTGTCAACACCCTTCAATGGGCAGAAGACGTTCGGGTCATCGCCTTCCTCCAGGATGACGTGACGACCGAGGACACGGTCGAGCTCCAGGCGGAGGTGGCCTCGTGGCCCCAGGTTCAGGACGTGTTCTACGTGTCGAAGCAGGACGCCTTCGAGGAGGCGCAGGTGCTGTTTGCGGATGACGAGGCGATTCTCCGGGTCCTCGATGAGAACCCGGACCTGATGCCTGCGTCACTGCGTGTCCAACCTGTGGATCCCGAGGACTACGGCCTCATCGTCACGCGGCTGGGTGCCACCGCAGGAGTGCAGGAGGTGAAGTCCGCGGGCGAGGCCATCGACGCAATGATCGCCCTCCGTGATGGCCTCCAGATCATGTTCTGGCTGTTGGCCGTGGCGCTCGGGATTGCCGCGGTCGCGTTGATCGCCAATACCATCCACATGGCGATCTATGCTCGCCGCGAGGAGATCGAGATCATGCGACTCGTCGGAGCGAGCAACTGGTTCGTACGAACGCCTTTCCTCATCGAAGGGGCTTTGGAAGGGTTGCTTGGCGGCGCGCTTGCCGTCACGTTCATCGTCGTCGCACAGCAGTTGGCTGTCGACAGGCTCGCGGACCTCCCGGAGTGGATCAACCTCGCGATCCAGAACGAATTCCTCCTCAGGCAGGGTGCGCTGGTCCTGCTGTTCGGGGTTGCTGCCGGTCTCATCGGCAGTTCCTTGAGCCTTGCAGTCCACCGTACCTTGCGCTCGTGACCAGGCGACTCTTCCTCCTCGCGCTCGTTGTCACCCTCGTCGGGGCATCCGCGTATCCCGCTGTGGGAGCGGATCTCGACTCGGATCTCGACCGCGTTCGGGAGCAGATGGCGGAGGTGAGGTCCCGGATCTCGGTCGTCGCGTCGGAGCGCTCGGCCCTCGCGAGGGAACTGATCGCCTCCGGTGACGCCCTCGAGCAGGCAGAGCGCGAGGTACTCGCTGCATCCAACGAGGTCAGCATCGTCGACGTCGCCCTCGCCGTGCGAATGGAGACGCTCGGTGCGATCAGAGTCGAACTCGGCGAGCAGCTCGCATCCCTCGCCGAGACACGTGGCCTCAGGGATGATGCGCGCGCGGAGGCCGAGACGTGGGCGCTCCAGGCCTACATGGGTGGGGGGACTGCCCAGCCATCCATCGCGTTCAGCGCGACCGTCGTCAACGACATCTCCGTGGGTGTTGCGTATCTCGACGCACTCACCGTTCACAGCTCGAGCGCGGCGGATCGGTACGGTGCCCTCGTCTCGGAGGAGGAACGCCAGGAGGCGGAGATCCGTCGCGTCGAGGAGTCGATGGCGCAGGAAGTGCGCGACCTCGAATCGCTCGTCTCCGAGCTCGACCGCCTGGAGGAGGATCTCCGCCAGCGCCGCGAGCACCTCGCCACCGCCTACGAGGAACAGGTCAAGCTGCTCGAGCGTCTCGACGGGGAGATCGCCCACTTCGAAGGCGAGCTCACAGCCCTCGCCCGCGAGGAGTCATCCATCCGCTCGGACATCGCCGCCGCATCGGCACCGACCTCCACTCCCGTTGCGAGTTCACCGTCCGGCTTCGTCAGACCGGTTCCGGGAGCCGTGTCGTCGGGGTTCGGGATGCGCATCCATCCGATCACCGGACAGAATCGCATGCACAACGGGGTTGACATGAACGCGGCACAGGGTGACCCGATTCGCTCCGCCAGATCTGGTCGGGTGATCTTCGCCGGCGCCAAGGGGGGCTACGGGAACACGGTCATGGTCGATCACGGCGGGGGCATGGTGACGCTGTACGCACACCAGTCGAGGCTCGGGGCATCGGTCGGAACCAACGTCTCTGCTGGGCAGGTCATCGGGTACATCGGGTCGACCGGTCAGTCGACGGGCCCTCATCTCCACTTCGAGGTTCGCATCAACGGGGTTCCCGTGAACCCCACGAACTATTTCTAGGGCGGCTTGTAGCCTCCGCGCCATGTCTGGTCGCAAGGTCGTCGCCACGAACCGGCAGGCACGGTTCAACTACGAGATCCTCGACACGTTCGAAGCGGGCATCGCGCTTCGCGGGTCGGAGGTGAAGTCGTTGCGCGCTGGGCACGTCCAGCTGAAGGACTCGTACGCCGACATCCGCAACGGCGAGGTGTGGCTCGTGAACGCCCACATCTCCCCGTACTCGTTCGCGGAGAACGGAGGGCACGATCCCGAACGCCAACGCAAGCTCCTCCTCCATCGTCGTGAGATCGACAGGTTGTTCGGTCGGATCCGAGAGGAAGGCCTCACCCTCGTGCCGATCCTGATCTACTTCACCGAGGGCAAGGCGAAGGTGGAACTCGGGCTCGGAAAGGGAAAGCGTCGCCACGACAAGCGCCAGACCATCGTCGAGCGCCAGCAACAGCGTGAGATGGCGAGGGCGCGGAGCCACCGGCGATGATCGGTGCGACACTCCTGACGCACGGCGGCAGCTGGAGCTCGTGCCGATGCGGGTGACGGTGGCGGTCGACATCGATGCCCCGGTCGACCAAGTCTGGGCGGATGTCGCGAACATGGCGTCCCATAGCGAATGGATGGCAGACGCCGAGCACATCACCTTCGCAGGGGATCTCCGATCCGGCGTAGGTACCGTGCTGATCGTGCCGACCCGGATCGGGCCCCTCACGACCGAGGACTGGATCATCGTCACCGAGTGGGAGGACCGGCGCAGGATCGGCGTCATCCACGTCGGGATCGTCTCTGGTGTCGGAGCGTTCACACTCGAGGAGGTCGACGGGGGAACCAGGTTCGTGTGGGACGAGGACATCAGACTGCCAATGACGCTCGGCGGCCGTCTCGGTGAGATCGTGGCGAAACCCATAGTGACGGCGATCTGGCGGTCCAACCTCCGACGCCTCGCCACCCGCTTCGGCTGAACCCGCAATCGGCGTCAGGCCCCGAAATCGTCGAGGCCTGCCATGAGATCGATGAGCCGCTGATCCTCGAGGTAGCCGGTGAGGCGCAGGAGCACCGTGCCGTCCCCGTCGGTGACCACCCAGAAGGGGAACGCATTCACACCCAACTGGCTCGCAAGTCGAAGGTCCTCGTCGACGACGACCGTGAACGGGAACTGCTCGGCGGCGAGATACGCGTCGAGCGGATTGCCGCGGGTCGGATCGATGGACGATGTGACGGTCGCGATCTCGATCCCGGGATACTCCTCACGGAAGCCGGGGTAGAGGGCAGACAACGAGGGGAGCTCCTGCTGGCAGTACGGGCACCAGTGTGCCCAGACCATCCACACGCGCTTCGTGCCGTCTGCGGGGTCGATTGACACGGTGTCGCCCGAATACGCGTCAGGGCCCTCGATGACCCCGAGGCGCATACCCAGTGCCGTGTCCTGCTGCCCCTGTTCGAATCGCGGCAAGAAGCCGGCGGGAACCACAGGGGCTACAGGGTTCCCTGTCGACGGTGCGCCGGCGGACGCGGGTGCGGAACCGAGCGCGTCAACCGACTCCGTCACCTCTCCGACCTGTCTCGAGAGCGTCGCGACGTCACCTCGGGTAGCGGAGAGCTCATCGCGCGTGTCGTTGAGGGTTGAGATGAGATACAGCTGGCTCGCAGCGAGGAGCCCGACGACGAGGATCGACCCGGCGATCGCATAGCGAACCCAGGACCGTCGTGTCGGGGAGGATGTGTCATCGTGGGTGAGCGGTGAGGTCGGCCCTTCGGGGTCGTCGGGCATGGCCGACTCCGTCGTGATCACCGGTGTGTCCTCGGGTGCCTCATGGTTGATCGTCATGGCTCCGGAGGCTACCGGTGTGCCCGCCATGGCGAACATGGGCATCGGACGAATCGCGAACCGGTGTGCGATGTCGGTGCGGACCGGTACCCTTGGCGGGTGGACGTGCTTCACGCGTTCCCGCACATGCGGGGGTGACATGGTTTCGACCGTGAGAGTTGAGGCGCCGGAAGCGAGCCG
>DATHUV010000036.1:0-4713 GCA_035461905.1 Acidimicrobiia bacterium
TCAGCATGTCGATGATGTCGAAATCGTCGACGAGTGAGTCCACGATCCCGACGAAGGTGTCCGCAATCAGATCTTCGCGTTCCATCGTCCTCGCCTCGGGCCTGGCCCTATTCACACTACTCATAGCTCCCCGTGAGAGGCCCATCGTCGATGAGCCGCAGTCGCCGATCGACGATTTCCCGGGCCACGTCGACCACGGACCGGTTCGCTGCATAGGCGTGTGCCCGCAGCCGAGCCTCGGCGTCCGCGACCGCGAGTCCGAGCTGCACGGCGACCATCCCCGTCGCCTGATGAACTTCGGCGCGGTGGCTGGCCGCATCGTTCAAGTCGGCTGCCAACAGGTCCGTACCGTCGCGTCGTTGCGCCTCCAGCACCGATCTCGCCACCTCGTCGGCCACCACCATTCCGTCCGCTCGCTGCTCCTCGGACAACGCTCCGGCAACGTCGTTGTAGAGGGTCAACACGCCGATGCATTTCGAACCGGCGTTCAAAGGCAGGGCGAACACGCCCCGCGTGCCGAGCTCCAGCGCACTCGCGGTGAAGATGGGCCATCGCGCCAACCGGGCATGTTCGAGATCAGGTTCGAGGATGGCTTCACGCTTGGCGAACGCATCGAGACTCGGTCCCTCGCCGAGCGAGAACTGCAATTCGTCGAGGGCGAGGGAACGCTCATCCGAATGACAGACCGGGCCGTTGTGGTTTTCGCTCATCAGAGTCACACCCGCTGAGGCGATCTGAAGGACATCGGCGCTCGCCGAACAGAACGTGCCACGAGCGCGCCGGTGGCGAGCGAAGGTCGAGGCCACGCGCGCAACCCGTACAGCATCGGTCATGCGTGGCGCCGCCACGACGACAGAGGGACAGAGTTCTCCGCGCCCACGAGCATCAGGTCGCGGGGAACGAGGCGCGGAAGGGTGTCGTGGCTCGACACCAGCGCATCGATCCAACCAGCCGGACGTGGCCTCGCGAAGTAGAACCCCTGGCTGTAGTCGCATGCGAGCGTCGCCACCTCGTCTCGCTGTCCCGGGGTCTCGATGCCTTCGGCCACGACCTTCATGCCGAGTCCGTGAGCCAATCCGACGACTGCCTCGACGATTAGCCGGCTGGCGAGATTGTGTTCGAGGTCGGTCACGAACTCGCGGTCGATCTTCACGGTGTCAACCGGGAACTGTTTGAGGCGACTGAGCGAGGAGTGGCCCGTCCCGAAATCGTCCACGGCAACCTTGACGCCGAGGCGCTTCAGGGCCCGAACCACCGAGAGGGCTCGCTCCTCATCGTGCACCAGCACGCTCTCGGTGAGCTCCAGCGTGACACTCCCCGGGTCGATTCCACTCTCGCGCAGCACCGAAGCCACCTGCGCGACGAACTCCGTCGCCATCAGTTGGCGAACGGAGACGTTCACGGAGATCCCGAAGCCGGGAAGAAGACCCAATTCCTGCCATCGTAGACCGTCGACGCACGCCCTCTCGAGGAGCCATCTTCCGATCTCGATGATCACGCCCGACTGCTCCGCCAGCGGGATGAGAACGGCCGGCTCGATGGGGCCATAGCCGGGATGTGTCCACCGGAGGAGAGCCTCGACGCCGACGGGCCGGCCGGTGCCGGTGGCCACGATGGGCTGGAACTGCACACCGAGTTCCCCCCGCCCGAGGGCGCCGCGTAGATCGCGGTTCAGGCGAGCCCGATGGTTGACGCTTCGATGCTCACGGAGGTCGATCACGGCGTGCCTGCCACCGCCGCGTCGCTTCACTTGGTACATGGCGGCATCGGCCTCCTCCAGCACGCGTTCGGGCACGTCTTCGCCGAGACCGGAGAACGCGATCCCGACGCTGGCTGCCACGGTGACCTCGGTTGACGACAGCCGGTAGGGCTCGGCCAGGGCCGCGCCGATCCGAGCCGCCAGCGGTTCGACGGCGGAAGCGTCGTCGAGGTCTTCACAGAGGATCACGAACTCGTCGCCCGAAAGGCGGGCGAGGGTGTCCCCCGGACGCATCAAACGCCCCAGTCGGTCTGCGACCGCGATCAGCAGTTCGTCGCCGACGTGATGCCCGAAGACGTCGTTGACGGCCTTGAACTGATCCAGATCGGCGAAGAACACGGCCACCAGCTTCTCCGAACGGCGAGCCCGCAGCATGGCGTGGTCGAGGCGCTGTACGAACAAGGTGCGATTGGGGAGTCCAGTGAGAGGGTCGTGGAGCGAATTGTGCTGGGCCTGCTGCGAGGAGGCTTCGAGATCGGCCCGCGCCTCGGCGTTGAGGAGGTAGGCGGTGGTCACATCGGCCAGCGTTTCGGCCGTCTCCATCGCTTCGGCGTCCATCGGACCGGCCGATTCCCGGTAGAGGTCGAGTGCGCCCAGTCGATGGGTCTCGTCCTGCAACGGGAAGCTGAACACAGCCCTCATACCCTCCTCGAGTGCCCTGCGGGAGAAGGTCGGGAACCGGTCGTCGGACCGCAAGTCCGGGACCGTCACGGTCTGGCCGGTGCCATGAGCCGTCAGACACGGCCCCTCCCCCAGTTCGGTCTGCAGCTTCACGAATCTCAGTGCGGAATCGTCGGAGGCGGCGACATGGCGGGGCTTGCCGGTGGCGGAGATGAGGGTGACGCCGGCCGACCCGATCGGTAGGACGTCGGCGATCCGAACCACGAGGTGGTCGAGAATGCTCTCGATCGAGAAATCCGTCAGCAGGGTACGGGCGAACTCGCTCAGGAGTTCGGAAAGTCGCCGCTCGGTCGTCACCTCGCCACCTCTACGTCAGACATGGATCCGCGAGGTCCAGGCGGTCGACCCGAGGGCCGTGAAGCCCATCCTAGCCGCAAGGGGCTCCAACGATGTGAAAAGGCACGTGAGCTGTGACCTCGTAGGCCGACGATTCGCCCGCGACCCCCCGTCAGGCCGGGACCAGCCCCTGCATCCCCCCGAGTTGGAGCAGGCGACGGACGCAGGGTGCGGGGTCGAGAACCGAGATCCCGCTGACGGGAGGGTCGTGACCGGCGGGTGCCACGAGGGCTCGCAGACCGGCTGTGTCCATGAACACGAGATCGGCCAGGTCGTAGTGGAGGGTCCGATACCTGCCTTGCAGGTCCCGCAAGACTCCCTCGAGGACGCCGACGGTGGCTATGTCGAGTTCGCCGACGATGGCGATCGTGAGGAGGTCGCCATCGAGTTGCGATTCGACCGCGAAGGGTGGGGGGTGAGGAGCGAACTCAGGGGGGAACACAGTCTGCGTCGACATCGTCGGGCCTTCCACTCGGGGGGTCGGCCGCCGGGGTCTCGGGCAGCGCCGCCGGTACTCGGACAGCACCGACGAGGGTAGCCGCAAGTGTCGCGCCGCACGATTCCACTGTGGTCTCACATCAGGCGTCCGGCCCAGCAGCGAGCCCACAGCCCCGCGGGATTACGCTGACGAGGCAGCGGCGACGCGGGTTGAATGCATCCCGTCCGGCCGACGCCGAGCGTTCCGAACGTGACGGGAGCCAATGTGACTCCATCTCCAACTCCCGATCACCTCACACGGCTGGTCACGGAAGCTCCGATGCCGATACTCGTGGTCGAGCAGGGGGCGGACGGCGAACTCCATGCCACCCCGAACCGGTTGGCCCAAGACCTCTCAGGCGGTGGCCCCCCATGGTTCCCACTCGGCCATGTCGACGGCTGGGAACAGATCGTCTCGGGTCTCGAGGCGGGCGAGTCCGACTCGGTCATGGTGATCGTCGACGATCTGGGGACGTATGGCCGGCACTGGAACCTGGAGCGGGATCGCACTTCGTGGTCTGTGGTGTTCAGCCGCCTCGGGACCACGACGTGGAGCGTCCTCGCCCATGACATCACCGGTCAGTACCGCTACGTCGAAATGCTGGAGGACACTCTCGCCTCCCGGGAACGTGCGTACGAACTTCTCGCCCAAGTGGCGCACGAACTGAAACAACCGGTCACCTCGATCAGCGGACTCGCCCAGGTCATCCTCGAGCAAGAGACCAACACCGAGACCGCCGAGCTCGTCGGGCTGATCGGATCGGAGTCTGCGAGCATGATCGCCCTGATCGACGACCTCCTCACGTCGGGACTCGTCAGCTCCGACCGGATGCGTGTGAACACGGAAGCCTCCCCGGTTGGCCCCTTGCTCGATGCGCTGCAGCGCGTGGCATCGGCTTTCCTCGAGCGAGACATCGCGGTGCGATTCGAAGGGGAACCCGACGTCGCCGTGTTCGTCGACACGCGTCGACTGACCCAGGTCGTACGCGGGATCGTCCAGAACGCCGTCAAGTACGGCGGTCCGCACATCGAGATCGCGGCGACGGCCGAGGCAGACCGCTTCGTACTCGAGGTTCGTGACGACGGACCCGGAGTCCCGACCACCGAGGTCCCCACGATCTTCCAGCCGTTCCGCACCGGACACAGCGGACAGCGCATGGGAACCGGGATCGGTCTGGCCGTGGCCAGGTCGATCGTCGCCGACATGGGTGGCCTCCTCGAGTATCGGGCCGGAGACCCGGGCGCGGTGTTCGTCCTCACGCTTCACGTCGAGTCCGACTCGCTCCGCGCCGCTCCCCTCGACGCCGCGCACGAACGACCCGCCCTCATGGCGGAGCTCATCGAGTACGAGCGCGATGCGGCCCGGCTGCGCCTCAACCGACTGGCGTTTCGCCACCGGGCGACCGAGGTCATCGAAGAAGTGGTCCGTCCGGTGATGTACGACCTGGGCGACCAGTGGG
>DATHUV010000037.1:0-3826 GCA_035461905.1 Acidimicrobiia bacterium
GCCCTGCTCGACCTCGAGGACGACATCGACATCGTCGGACAAGCCGCCGACTTCCAGGAGCTCGTGGCAGGCGCCGAGGCTACGAATCCACAGGTGATCGTCACCGACATTCGCATGCCGCCCGACTTCTCCCGCGAGGGAATCGACGCTGCGAAGCTCGTGCGCATGAGGCATCCGGGCACCGGCATCGTGATCCTTTCGCAGTTCGACGATCCCGACTACGCCATCTCGCTCTTGTCCGACGGTGCGGCTGGGTACGCCTACCTCCTCAAGGACCGTGTCGGCGAGGGGAACCAGCTGGCCAGGGCTGTGCGGGAAGTTGCCTCGGGTGGGTCGGTGCTCGACCCAAAGATCGTTGACGGCCTCACCACACCGGTGCGAACCGATGCCGACCTGACCGAGCGCGAGGAAGCTCTTCTGCAACAGGTCGCCGAGGGGCGGACGATCAAGGCCATCGCCGCGCAGATGCACACGACGCCTGCCGCCGCCGATGCGGCGATCGAAGCCCTCTTCCTGCGGCTCGCCGAGGGCCTCACCTCTGGCAACACCGACAGCTTGAAACGGCTCCGCCTCCTGCAGAAGGCAATCGTCGACCGCAAGGAGCAGGGTGAGTCGCTCAGCAGGCTCCTCCCCGGTGGCGTCGCCGCCCAGATCATCGAAGGTGGTCGTCAGCCCGGCCAGACCGAGGAGCTGACGGTCACGGTGTTGATGTCAGACATCCGGGGATACACGACCATCGCTGAGCACACAGACCCGAGCACCCTCGCCGTCCAGCTCAACGAGCATCGTTCGGCGATGAATGGAGCGATCCTCGGTCACGAGGGCACCGTGATGCAATTCGTCGGGGACGCGGTCATGGCCGTTTTCGGCGCGCCGATGGCACAGGAGGGCCACGCCTCCAATGCCTTCAATGCCGCTATCGCCATGCACGCCGCCCAGGAGAAACTCAACGAGCAGTGGCAGGCCGAGGCGAAGGAGCCGTTCGGACTGGGGATCGGCCTCTCGACAGGGCTCGTCGCCGCCGCATTGCTGGGATCTGAGGAGCGCCTCGAGTACACAGTCATCGGCGACACGGTGAACCTCGCCCAGCGCCTCCAGCAGTGGGCGGAGCCGGGCGAGACCGTCGTGAGCCTGCCCACGTGGGAGGCACTGACCGACCCACCCGACGCTGACGAGCTCGGAGCCACGCTCGTGAAGGGCAGGGAGACACCGGTGGGAGCGTTCCGATTCCCGAGGCGGCCGATGTGAGCCCGGTCGCCGTGGCAACGACACGCCTCGCCTTTTCGGCACCGTGCAGAACTCGCATGCGATGGATTGCGCATGAGTGAGGCAGCAGCCCCGACCGTGGCTGGCGACGGCGCACCAGCGATGCGGAACTCATCGCGGCTCGCCTGGACGGTGACCGGCATCGTTGTCGTGGCGTCGTGCTTGATTGCAGTCGCCGAGATCCTCGACGGCCCGAGTCCTATCGACGACCTCCTGTGGCCCGTGCTGCCTCCCCTGTATGCGATTCTCGGCTCGATCATCGTGTCGCGCAGTCAGGAGAACCACATCGGGTGGTTGCTCATTGCCATTGGCGCGGCCCTGCCGTTCGAGTCGATCATTTCACTCGCGGTAGCCCAGGGCCCTCCGGCGCGGCTGACACCGGGTTGGTTCCTTGTCCTATTGGCCGATCAGTTGGCGTGGATGCTCTGGCTGTTTCCGCTGTTCCTCATGCTGTGTACGTTCCCGGCCGGACGCCTGTTGTCCCCGCGATGGCGGTGGCTACCGATGCTCCAGGTCGTGATGTTCACAACCCTCGCCACCCTGTTGGTCTTCGGCACCGAGATCGGCCCTGCGAACGATGCATGGACTCTTGCGAACCCGGTGGGTTTCATCGACGGCGCGTTCCACGAGTCGGCCGCGTTCATGGTTCCATGGGGTTTTGGGCTCGTGGCACTGGTCCTCGGGTCTGTCACGTCGATTGTGCTGAGGTACCGACGTTCAGATGATGTCGCGCGAGCCCAGCTCAGGTGGATGTTGTACGCGGTGTTCGTCTTCGGTCTCGCGTATGCATTTCTGCTCTCGACGTTCGCTGCGGACGACGACTCATTGATGCTGGCTGTTGCCCTGATAGCGGGCGTGGCGGGGATCCCTGTTGCGATCATCGTTGCGGTCCTGAGGTTTCATCTATACGACATTGATGTGATCATCTCCCGGTCGATCACGTATGGCGTGCTGGCCGCCTTCATCACCGGGGTGTATGCCTTGGTCGTCGTGGGGATCGGCTCTCTGCTCGGAGGTGGCGATGAGCCGAACCTCGCCTTGTCGATCACCGCCGTCGCAATCGTTGCGGTCGCGTTCGAGCCTTTGCGCAAACGTGTTCAGCATTGGGCGAATGTCCTCGTGTACGGAAGGCGAGCGACCCCATACGAGGTCCTCGCGGACGCCACCAGACGCCTTGCTGACACGAGCGACCCCGACGAGGTGCTCTCGGAGATCACCCAACTCGTTGTCGATGGCACAGGGGCGTCCGAGGTAGTGCTATGGCTCGCGGTCGGGGAGGCGATGCATCCCCGCGCCTCATCCCCTGCGGCTGTTCTCGAAGGGCTCGCCTCAGTCGGTCCCGGTACGGACTCACTGTCCCGCATTCCTGGGGGTTCGGTGATCGCTGTGCGCCATCGCGGCGACGTGCTGGGTGCCCTGTCCATCACGAAGCCGCGAGGCGACTCCGTCAGTGGAGCCGACGAGAAGGTCCTCGCCGATGTTGCCGCTGGGGCCGGTGCCCTGCTGCGAAACCTGGGTCTCAACGCCGAACTCGCAGAACGGGCTGAGGAACTGAGGTTGTCTCGCCGCCGGTTGGTGGCAACCCATGATGCCGAGCGGCATCGTCTCGAACGTGACCTCCACGACGGTGCCCAACAGCAAGTGGTGGCGTTGAAGGTCAAGCTGGGAATCGCCCGGACGTTGGCAGAGCGCGAGGGGGCAGAACAGGTTGCAACCCTTGTGACGGCCCTCTCGGACACGGTCCAGCAGGCGGTGGATGGAATGCGGGCGGTAGCGCACGGGATCTATCCACCGCTGCTCGAAGCCGAGGGCCTCGAGGCTGCACTCAACGCCGCGCAACGCACGATCCCGATCCCTGTCGAGATCGTGGGTTCACGGATCCGACGCTATGGCCGGCACGTTGAAGAGGGCGTCTACTTCGCGGTCCTCGACATTGTGATCCAGGCTGTCGATGCTGGTGCCACCCGAGCGATCATTTCGGTGACCGGCGGGGATGACAGTGTTTCGTTCCGAGTCGATGTCGACGTACCTCCTCGGGACCTCACCGCGGTCACCGACCGTGTCGACGCCCTCGACGGCACGCTCACCGTCTCCGATGACATTGACCAGCCGCGCATCGTCGGCACCGTGCCGCGTACATCCGCAGTGGAATACGCATGAGGGAGACAGCATCCGTAACCGCGGCTTCCGAGGGCGCCCAACCGATGCCGAACCCATCGCGGCTCGCCTGGACGGTGACCGGCATCGTTGTCGTGGCGTCGTGCTTCCTTGCGGTCGCCGGGTTCCTCAATGACCCGAATCCCATTGACATCCTGTGGCCCATGCTGCCTCCCCTGTATGCGATTCTCGGCTCGATCATCGTGTCACGCAGTAAGGAGAGCCACATAGGGTGGCTGCTCATTGCCATTGGGGCGGCCTTGGCGTTCCAATCGATCATTTCCCTCGCCGTGGCCCAGGGTCCCCCCACAGACTTGACACCGGGTTGGTTCTTCGTCCTGTTGGCCGACCACGTGGCGTGGACACTTTGGCTGTTCCCGCTGTTCCTCATGCTGTGCGTGTT
>DATHUV010000038.1:0-7072 GCA_035461905.1 Acidimicrobiia bacterium
GGTCGTCGCCATCGACGAACGCTGTCTCGACACCGAACCTCGGGAGCAGCTCGTCGAGGATCACGAAGCAGGAACCGAAAAGGCCACGAGAGGCCACGATCCGGTCCCCCTGGCCGACCAACGCGATGAGCGACGTGAACACGGCAGCCATGCCGGAGGCGGTCCCGTAACACGCCTCGGCGCCCTCGATCAGCCGCATGCGTTCCTGGAACATCGTGACCGTGGGATTCCCGTACCGGGAGTAGATGTAGCGATCCGTTTCACCGGCAAATGCCGCCTCGGCCTCCTCCGCCGATCCGTAGACGAACCCCGAGGTGAGCATGAGGGCCTCTGACGTCTCA
The DNA here is from genome assembly GCA_035461905.1 of Acidimicrobiia bacterium. Taxonomy (GTDB): domain Bacteria; phylum Actinomycetota; class Acidimicrobiia; order Spongiisociales; family UBA5794; genus SZUA-442. Next base: position 342 of record DATHUV010000038.1, read on the forward strand.
TCCCACGCGGAGCGCTCGAGCCCGCCCCTGACCAGTTCGGTCGCCCGGCGTCGCGACGCATCCGTCACGATTGCCTCCACGGCAGTCCTGACGCCTTCCAACCCGCAACGGAGCCACGGTGTCCATGAGCGTCGGGTGGGCCCTCGAAACCGTGTGCGACGTTGTACGCCCTCCCATACCCGACAGACGTGGCGACCATCGCAGCGAAGCGGGACCTGGCCCCTGACCTGCAGATGAAGTAGATCGGAGCGTCGCGATCGATGCCGTGGGCGTCGAGCTGCTCCACGAATCCAGCGTTCTGTGCTCCCGTCGGGAACTGCTGCCACTCGATGGCAATCAGGCTCTTGCCGATCGTGGAGAGCTCCGGATATCCGACGTACGCGAGCTCCGCATTGGTACGAACGTCGACGAGAACCGAAGTCGGATCCTCGGAGAGGGCTGCATACGTGGTGGTCGGATCGACGTCGCCCGCGTAGGTCATGTGTCTTCCCGTCGGAGGATGACTGCCTGGGCAACGACCACCACCCCGTCCTCGACGGCGATGGCGGGTGATCCGTGAAGCTCGTAGCCGTCTGCCAGCGCCTCGGACACCCTTTCGCAGAAGGCCCGGTCGCCCGAGCCGGTGAGAAGCCGATACGCGAGGCGCTCCGTGGTCGATACGCCCATTCCTGCCCTTTCGTGGTGTGCGGGACAGGCTCGAACTCATCGTCAGGCGTTGGCACCTTGCCGTGGGGCAGGTTGCCGCAGCGTCCTTGGGCCTGTCCCTCAGCTGCTCTTGATGAGGCGGGAAGCATACACCCCGCCGACTGGCACGAATCCCGACACGACGTCGCGACGGTCCTCTCGTATGCTGGCACCGTGGTTGACGACGAGCATCCCGATCTGTTCGAGTCCACCGGAGAGCTCGAACCCGTCGTGCCAGAGGACCGCGCGCCGATCTACGACGGCGATCTGTTCGATCCGGGCTGGCTGGATCCTGCTCCCCTCACCGCGGACCACATCGACGCGGACGGTCTCGATCCTGTCGAGCACCCCGCCGTGGTGCCTCCTCGACCGAATGGGATGGCAACGCGCACCGTCATCATCCAGGGGCTCCTCGGGGCCGCCGTGATATTCCTCGTTGCCGTCGACCCATACGTGTTCACGGCGACCGAGGAACTCATCGGCTTCGGACTCATCGTGTTCGGGGTGTTCGAGGTCTCCTCACTCGCCCGCCGGAAGGCTTCCACGTCGCTGTTCATACAGCCGGCCGTGGTTCTCATCGGAGGCGCAGCGCTGATCGTGTGGCCGGCCCAGACACGGGTCGTCGCAGGTCTGGTCATCGCCGGGGTCGTCGCCGTTCGAGGGATGCTCGACATCTGGGCGGGTATCCGTCGCTGGCACGACCTCGGCGCGAACTCGTGGGTGTTCATCAGGGGCCTCCTGTCGCTGACGCTCGCCTTCATCGTGTTTCTCTTCCCCGCCCAGTCAGTCCTGTTCGTGGTCGTCGGAGGGGCGGTCATCGCCCTCGGGCGCGCGATCGTCGCCGTGTGGTTCATGGCAACCCTCACGGATGCATCCGGTGCGGTCGAGCCGTCGGATACGTTCGGGATCATCGCCTACTGGCTCGCCAGCCGCGAAATGACCGCAGCCGATGCCGCACAGGTCGAAGAACGCGTGTTCCTCCACATCGGTCCGACAAGGGACCGGCTGTGGCGGTTCTCGATCCTCATGGGGCTCGCGACGGCCATCGCCACCTTCGGCATCGGAACCGACTCAACGGCGGTCGTGATCGGCGCCATGCTCGTGGCACCCCTCATGACCCCCATCCTGGGTGTCGCCGCGGGCCTCATCAATGGGCGAACGCGGTCGGCTCTGCTCTCGGCGACGATCGTCCTCTTGGGATCCGTCGGATCCGTCGCTCTTGCATGGTTGCTGTCGGCAGCGATTCCCGACATCCAGACCGTGGTGCAGAACAGCCAGGTGACCACCCGCACGGCGCCGTCCCTGCTTGATCTCGCCATCGCACTCGCCGCGGGAGCGGCCGGTGCATATGGGGTGTCGCGAGCCGAATCGACGGATGCCCTGCCAGGGGTCGCCGTGGCAATCGCCCTCGTTCCGCCGCTGGCCGTCATAGGCGTGACGCTCCACGCACAGGACCTCGGCCAGGCCGCCGGAGCACTGCTGCTCTTCCTCACCAACCTCTTCTCGATCGTGCTGATGGCAGGCATTGTGTTCGTCCTCGTGGGATACGGATCGTGGGGCCACCTCTACCACAGCCGGAATCGGGTACGTGTCGCGTTCGCCACCGTCGCGTTCGCGGTCCTGATCATCTCCATACCGCTCGCGTTCACGGCTCGGAACGTGATCCAGCAATCGGCGGACTTTCGGCGAGCCTCTGCGGCCGTCACAGAGTGGCTGGGCGATGAAACGTCGCTGAGGGTCGCCGAACTGACCATCAGCAATGACGTCGTCCACGTACAGCTCGTCGGGCCGGAGAGCCCGCCGTCGGCTCAACTTCTCTCGACCCAGGCGTCCGCACGCATCGGGAGGACGGTCTCGACGATCGTGCGGTGGATCGAGGAGACCGAGGACGCAAGCCCCGTCCCCACGTCGATCCCGACGATTCCCTGACCCGTTCGACATTCATCGAATGGTTCGAGAACTTGCTTGACATTGCCCTAGACGTTCGATAATCTTCGAATCGTTAGACCCAAACCCAGACATTCGAGACGGGCTGGCGACAGATCCCCATACAGGACGAGAACCCCATGAAGATCGCAGACTTCACCTCCACGACCAAGACTCCCCTCAACCTCCGGGTCACGTACTCCTCGGCGATCGATCTCCTGTGCGCCCTCTGGATCATCGGATCCGAAGGGGACAACGCCCTCGAGGACAACGAGCTCGGCGACCAGTGGTTCACCGACCTCGAGGCAGCCCTCACCCCCTCCACTCGTGAGGAGCTCTCCCTGATCGGGAACGGGGACGCGTGGATCGCATTGATACCCGTTCTCCCAGAGGCCGGTGAGGGAGCCACCATCGCGGAGTTCATCGAGTTCCTCGCGGAGATGGATCCCGCCGACCTCCGATACCGCCTCATCACCGTGTATGACGTGTTCGACGAGTCACATCGGGAGCTCATGGCCGATGCTGCCGAGGGAAATGCCGAAGCCATCGAGGCGCTCCTCAGCGTCGAGGAGCTCTCGACGCCGGAGATGAAGAAGTGGCGTGGCTCGCTCCAGCATCTCCTCGCCCTCGACCCGGTCGACACGAGAGAACTGATCGTGGGCGTGCTGCGCAGTGTTCAGGATGAGGCGTTCTCGAAGATCGAGGAGGAGTTCCGACCGTACCTGGAGGCCGACTTCCGATCGAAGCGCACCATGCAGCGCAGGGTCTCCCCCGAGCGGCTCCTCGAGGTCGCAACATCGGGAATCAACTTCAGTGACGAACACGCTCGCCGCCCGATCGTCCTGATGCCGACCATGGTCGCCCGACCCTGGGTCGTCGTCGCCGCCCGCTCGGACTTCTTCGTCCTCGGCTACCCGGTCGCGGACGAACATCTCGAGGCTGACGGCGACGCGCCACCCCAGTGGCTCGTCAAGCTCCACCGTGCCCTCGGCGACGAACGTCGACTGAGGGTGCTTCGCACGCTCGCCCAGGGGGACGCCTCCCTCGCCGAGCTCGCCGAGACCGTCGACATCGCGAAGTCGACGCTCCACCACCATCTCATGCTGTTGCGGGCAGCCGGCCTCGTTCGAGTCCAGGTCGGGGAGGACAAGCGCTATTCGCTCCGCTCCGACACCTTCGGCGACGCCGCCGCAATGCTCGATTGCTACATCAATGCCACCCCCGACAAAGAGGAGACGACCTCGTGACTCCCCACGCCTACCACCAGAACGACCGCTACCTGAATGCCTACCTCTCCGAACTGTCCTCGGACCTGCGGGGAGCCCGTGCAACGGAGAGTCCCGTGACCGCGACGCGAAGGACCCTTGCCAGGACCATGGTGAAGATGGGCACCCGAATGTCCCCCGACACCTCGGACGCGATGCGCGGAGAGTTGCTCGTCCTCACGGGTCACCGGACCGACGACAGCAGACGAGCGGCCTGACCCAGGGTCGGCCACACCCCTCGCCTACGCCACGAGCGAGTGATGAGCCCCCGCATGCGGCGGGGGCTCATCGCGTCCACCGGCCGTGCGACACGCGACCGGGGTCACCTAGGATCGCGTCGAACACCGGAGGGGAGCCATGTCAGCCATCGCGGTCCGCGTCGCCGACGCCGTCAAGATCTACGGGAAGGGCGACGCCGCCGTCACTGCCCTCCGAGGAGTCACCGCCGAGTTCACGGCGGCGAGGTTCACGGCCATCATGGGACCGTCCGGTTCCGGGAAGTCGACACTCCTCCACTGCCTCGCCGGCCTCGACTCGCTCGACTCCGGCACGGTGCACCTCGGTGACACGGAGCTCGGATCATTGTCCGACAAGGACCTGACAATCCTCCGTAGGGAGCAGGTCGGGTTCGTGTTCCAGGCATTCAACCTCGTACCGACCCTGAACGCCGAGGACAACATCCTGCTCCCACTGGCGATCGCTGGGACGAAGCCGGACGACGATTGGTACCAGACGGTGGTCGGCGCCGTCGGCCTCGGCGACCGGCTGACGCACCGCCCCTCGGAGCTCTCCGGCGGGCAACAACAGCGTGTGGCGGCAGCTCGCGCCTTGGTGACACGCCCGAAGATCGTCTTCGCAGACGAGCCGAGCGGGAACCTCGACTCGAAGTCGAGCGCCGAACTCCTCGCGTTCATGCGACACGCTGTCGACGAGTTCGGACAGACCATCGTCATGGTCACCCACGATCCCTTCTCCGCATCCCACGCCGACAGGGTCGTGTTCCTCGACGACGGGCACATCGTCGACGAGATCCACGATCCCGATGCCGAGGAGATCCTCGACAAGATGAAGACCCTCGGGGAATGACGTGCTGAAGGTCGCCCTGTCGGGTCTGCGCGTGAACAAGGTCCGCCTTGCGCTCACCTCGCTCGCCATCGTCATCGGCGTTGCCTTCGTGTCTGGGTCGTTCGTCTTCACCGACACGATCAACGCCCGCTTCGACTCCCTCCTCGGGGACATCTCCGCGGGAACGGATGTGTACGTCCGAGCGGCCGATCCCGACTTCGGGAACGACTTCGGCCAACTGATCCTCTCGATGCCCGCCGAGACACTCGATGCGGTCGAGGCGGTCGACGGCGTATCCGAGGCCGAGGCGAGCGTCGACGGTTTCGCACAGGTCATCGGCAAGGACGGAGAGCCAATAGGAGGTCAGGGGCCCCCGACCCTCGCCACGTCGTGGATGGACTCCACCACCCTCAACCCCCTCCAGATCAGGGAGGGAAACGGGCGGCCACCGACGGCTGCGGGTGAAGTCGTGATGGACGTCGGCACGGCACGGACGGCGGAGTTCGCCGTCGGCGACGAGATAGGGATCCAGTTCGCCGGTCCCGTCGAGAGGTTCACCCTGGTCGGCCTGGCGAGTTTCGGCGAGGAGGACAACCTCGCAGGCGCGACGCTCGTGGTGTTCGAGTTCTCGGAAGCCCAGCGCGCGCTCGACCTCGACGGTCGTATCACGGGCATCCAGGTCGCGGCAACTGACGGCGTGACACCTGAAGAGCTGGTGACACGCATCGAGCCCGTCCTTCCCGAGGACGTGATCGCCATCACCGTCGATGAGTCGAATGCGCAGGACAGCGAGGAGATCAGCGAGGCACTCAGCTTCCTCACGATCGGGCTTCTCGCCTTCGCCGCGATTGCGGTCTTCGTCGGGGGGTTCATCATCACCAACACTTTCCGGATCATCGTCGCGCAGCGCACACGGGAGCTCGCGTTGTTGCGCGCCATCGGCGCAACCGGTGGCCAGGTGACACGGATGGTCGTGGCAGAGGCGTTCATCATCGCCGTGATCTCGTCGATCATCGGTGTGATTGGTGGCATCCTCCTCTCCCTCAGCCTCCAAGCCCTGCTCCGTGCCGCGAATGCCGGTCTCCCGGAAGGTCCGCTGACGATCCTTCCGCGCACCGTGCTCATCGGCATGGCAGTCGGCATCATCGTCACGGTCATCTCGGCCCTCCTCCCTGCGAGGAAAGCCGCATCGATACCACCGGTCGCCGCCATGTCGGAGGTCATGTCCGCCCCCACCCGCAAGAGCCTCACGAACCGCGCCATTTGGGGAACAGCCGTGACTGCCATCGGAGTGATCGCGCTCGGCATCGGGCTCTTCACCTCGGTCGAGAACGCCATCTGGTTCGTTGCGATCGGTGCACTGACCGTGTTCGTCGGGATCTCGATCCTCGCCCCCCTCGCCGCCGGTCCTGTCACGGCACTCATCGGATGGCCGCTGCCCCGCCTCTTCGGTGTCCCCGGCGACCTCGCACGCCAGAACACGCGTCGGCAACCGCGGCGCACGGCATCCACGGCGTCGGCCCTGATGATCGGCGTCGCGCTCGTCGTCTTCGTCGCCATTTTCGGGGCTTCGGTCAAGGCATCCGTCTCCTCGGCGCTTGCCGACATCTTCCCCGCGGACCTCACGATCAGCTCGTCGAACTTCACGACGGGCATCAGCCCACAGTTCACCGAACAGCTGAGGTCCGCACCGGAGATCGCGGAAGTCACGGCGCTGGGGTTCACGCAGGTCCGCATCGACGAGGAGGTCGTGTCCGTCACGGCCGTCGAGCCCGACACAGTCGCCACTCT
>DATHUV010000039.1:0-18834 GCA_035461905.1 Acidimicrobiia bacterium
AGGACGCTCATCGAGGGTGACGCCGACCAGCGGGCCATCGAGGCCCTTTCCCCGGGGCAGTACCTCTGATCGTGGACCAGACACGCGTCCTGGGCACCGAGGTCGAATACGGCATCACCGTGGTCGGCGAGGCCGTGTTCAATCCCGTCACGGCATCAGCCGCGGTGGTGAACGGGTACCAGCACGGAGCGGATCGCATCCGCTGGTCATATGACGAGGAGAGCCCCGGTCGGGACGCCCGCGGGTTCACCTTCGGGGAGATCCCAGCCGACGAGATGGACTCCGGACTCGTGAACTCGGTTCTCCACAACGGCGCCCGCCTGTACGTCGACCATGCCCACCCCGAGTACTCGACGCCAGAGTGTGGTGATCCACTCGAGGCGACACTCCACGACAAGGCCGGCGAGGTGGTCATGCATCGCGCAGCCATAGCCGCATCCGCATACCTGCCGGACGGGTCGCGCATCGTCCTCCACAAGAACAACTCGGACGGCAAGGGGAACTCCTACGGCGCCCACGAAAACTACCTGATCAGCAGGACGGTCCCGTTCGGCGCCCTGACCCGCCATGTCACAGCGTTCTTGGTGTCCCGCCAGATCCTCACGGGGTCCGGCAAGGTTGGAGCCGAACACGGACGGCACGACGTTCCCTTCCAGCTCACGCAAAGGGCTGACTTCTTCGAGGAGGAGATCGGCCTCGAAACGACGTTGAAGCGACCCATCGTCAACACCCGTGACGAGCCACACGCCGATCCCGGCAAGTACCGACGGCTCCATGTCATCTTCGGCGACGCCAACCTGTCGGAGATCCAGACGTTCGTCAAGCTCGGGTCCCTCGCCCTGTTCCTGCACGCACTCGAGGCGGGTGCGCTCGGGGAACCGCTCGTGCTCGAGGACCCCGTGTCCGAAGTGACGGCAGTCAGCCATGACAGGTCCCTCACCACGCCCCTCACCCTCAAGGACGGGCGGAGGATGACCGCTCTCGAGATCCAGCTGCAGTACTTCGCGATCCTCGAGGAGTTCGCGTCCGAGACGTCCGTCAACCCCATCTACAAGCAGGTGCTTCGTGAGTGGGGCCGACTGCTCACCGACCTCGAGGTCGGATACACGGCCGTTGCTGATCGCCTCGATTGGGCCGGCAAGCTCGTGATGCTGGAGGCCTACCGCGAGCGCGACGGACTCGAGTGGACGAGCCCGAAGATGAAGTTGCTCGACCTCCAGTACCACGACATCGACCCGGCGAAGGGCCTCTACCACAAGCTCGTGCGCGCAGGCATGATCAGGACCCTCTTCGGTGTCGACGAGGTCGACCACGCCACCGCGCACGCCCCGGAGTCGACGCGGGCGTGGTTTCGAGGCGAGTCGCTTCGTCGATACGGCTCTGCGGTCGTTGCGGCGAACTGGGACTCCCTCGTGTTCGACACCGGGGCGTCCACCTTGGTCCGCGTTCCTATGATGGAGCCTGCGCGGGGCACGAGAGCCCTCGTCGAGACCCTCTTCGACGCGAGCCCGGACGCCGCAACCCTGATCGACAACCTCGGAGGCGATGATGACTGAACGGGAACGAGCCCAAGAACGTGATGGGCGCGAGGCGGAGGTCACCGACGAGGCGGCCACAACATCCCGCGGCGAGGACGTCGCAGGGAAGATCGATGACCTCCTCGACGAGATCGACTCGGTCCTCGAGGAGAACGCGGAGGAGTTCGTCAAGAACTACGTCCAGAAGGGCGGCGAGTGAACGGCGCGCGAGAGACGGGCCCACTCCGCATCGGGGAGCCACTCCTCGACGCTTCCTTCTTCTCGGTGCTCGAACACCGCGGGTTCGAGCCGAGGTGGGAGCCGGGAGCCGATCACACCATCGAGATCCCAGAGGCGACGACGGTGCTCGCCCTGACCTGGCCAGGTGGGGTCGTCATGGCAGGTGATCGACGGGCAACGGCGGGGAACCTCATCGCCCACAGGCGCGTCCGAAAGGTGTATCCGGCCGACGATCTGTCCGCGGTAGCGATCTCGGGAACCGCTGGCATGGCGCTCGAGCTCATCAAGCTGTTCCAGACCGAGCTCGAGCACTACGAGAAGATCGAGGGTTCCCGCTTGTCCCTGGACGGCAAGGCGAACTTCCTCGCCAGGATGGTCCGGGGAAACCTCGCCCTCGCCTTCCAGGGACTGGTCGTGATCCCGCTCTTCTGCGGGTACGACGACGTCGTAGGCAGGGGTCGGCTGTTCAGCTTCGACGTCGTCGGCGGCCAATACGACGAGTTGCACTACGCAACGACCGGGTCGGGAGGCAGTGAGGCCCGCAGCTTCCTCAAAGGGGCCTGGCGCGACGACCTCGACGAGGAATCCGCGATGCTGATCGCGATCGAGGCGCTCGTGTCTGCTGCTGAGGAGGACGCGGCCACCGGGGGCCCTGATCCCAGGCGGGGGATCTACCCGAACGTCATCACGGTCACGGCTGATGGCCTGCGCGAGCTGACAGACGACGAACTCGCACCGATGGTGGACACCGTATTGGGACGCCGCCCATGATGCCCTTCTACGTTCCGCCGGAGCAGCTCGTCAAGGATCGGGCCGACTTCGCTCGCAAAGGGATCAGCCGCGGACGTCCCATCGTCGTCGTCCAGCTGGAATCCGGCATCCTCCTGGTCGGCGAGAACTCGTCACCGTCGCTCCGCAAGATCGGGGAGATCTACGATCGGATCGCATTCGCCGGCGTCGGGCGCTTCAACGAGTTCGAGACTTTGCGCGTCGCAGGCGTGCGCTATGCCGACCTCAAGGGTTACAGCTATGCCCGTGCGGATGTGACGGCCAAGGGCCTCGCCAATGCGTACAGCCAGACGCTCGGCCAGATCTTCTCGCACGAGGTCAAGCCGTACGAGGTCGACATCGTGATCGCCGAGGTCGGTGCGGCCGTCGCTGAGGACGTACTGTTCCGAATCCAGTTCGACGGAACGCTGCGCGATGCGGAGGGGATCGCGGTTCTCGGTGCCGAGGAGGAGGAGATCACACGGCAACTCGGAGAACCATGGGACAGCTCCGTACCCCTCGCCGGCGCAGTAGCCGCAGCCTGTGCCGCGATCGAGGCGGCAACCGATCACGAGATCGCTCCCGAGATGTGGGAGACCGGGTTCCTCCAGCGTGATGCAAAGCGCAGGGCATTCCGCAGATTGACAACAGAAGAGATCGTCGCCTCGCGCGCCTGAGCGCAGAGCGTGAACGGATCCGGGTTCTGAGGGTACGCTGGCTGTGTGCAGAGACGGATCTTCGGGATCGAGAACGAATACGGTGTCACCTGCGTGCTGCGCGGCCAGCGAAGGCTGTCACCCGACGAGGTCGCACGGTACCTGTTCCGACGCGTCGTGAGTTGGGGGCGATCCTCGAATGTGTTCCTCGAGAACGGTGCACGGCTCTACCTCGATGTCGGAAGCCATCCCGAGTACGCAACCCCCGAATGTGACAGCATCCTCGACGTCGTCGCCCACGACCGCGCCGGCGAACGGATCCTCGAGGGACTCGTCGAGTCCGCGGAGCAGAGACTCGCGGAGGAGGGCATCCGCGGTCAGATCTACCTGTACCGCAACAACACCGACTCCGCCGGCAATTCATACGGTTGCCACGAGAACTACCTGATCCAGCGCTCGACCGACTTCCAGCGGATGATCGACACGCTCATTCCGTTCCTCGTCACGCGCCAGATCTGGGCAGGAGCCGGAAAGCTGCTCCAGACGTCGCGGGGCACGGTGTTCTCGCTCGCCCAGCGGGCCGAGCACATCTGGGAAGGAAGTTCGTCAGCGACGACACGGAGCCGACCGATCATCAACACGCGCGACGAACCCCACGCCGACGCCGAGCGATACCGAAGGCTCCATGTCATCGCCGGTGATTCGAACATGTCCGAGTACGCGACGTACACGAAGATCGGGTCGATGGTCGCCCTGCTCCAGATGCTCGAAGACGAGGTGGTGTTCCGCGATCTGAGCCTCGAGAACCCGATCAGGGCCATCCGCGAGATCAGTCACGACATGACGTGTCGACGCAAGATACGCCTCGCCAACGGGCGCGAGTTGAGCGCGCTCGACATCCAATGGGAGTACCTGGAGCGTGTCATGCGCTACATGCGTTCATCCTCGTTCAGCCCGGAGGTCGAGCGCGCCGTCGGAATGTGGGAGCACATGCTGACGGGACTCGAGAAGGATCCACTCACGCTGAACCGAGAGGTGGACTGGGTCGCGAAGTACCACCTCATCGAGCGATACAAGGTCCGCCATGCCCTCCCGTTCTCGAGCGCACGGCTCGCACTCATCGACCTCAACTACCACGACGTCAATCGTCGCCGTGGCCTGTTCTACACCCTCGAACGAGCGGGACTCGTGGACAGGCTGGTCACCGACGAGGCGATCAGCACGGCGATGACCACTCCTCCGGCGACGACACGCGCCCGCCTGCGGGGTGAGTTCATCCGCGCAGCCAAGGCCAAGCGGCGCGACTTCACCGTGGACTGGGTCCACCTCAAGCTCAACGACCAGGCGCAGCGAACCGTCCTGTGCAAGGACCCCTTCAAGGCGTACGACGAACGCGTCGACCGGCTCATCGCGACGCTCTGAAACCGGTCCTGCAACGCGATCACCATCGGTCGACATGAACCGGTTGACATCCGATACGCCCACACCGGACTCCTTCCGAACCCCGCCCCCACGGTTTACGCTTGCCAGGTGCAGAAGGTCATCGAACGGATCCTGAATCTCCTCGCGTTCCTCCTCACGGCGGGGCGGCCGGTGACCGCCGACGAGATCCGCCACACTGTCAAGGGGTACGACCAACCCTCCGACGAGGCCTTCCGACGGACGTTCGAGCGCGACAAGGACCTGCTCAGGACGCTCGGTGTGCCTCTCGAGACGACCTACACCGACATCTGGGAGGTCGAACTCGGCTACATCGTTCCCTCGGACCAGTACACGCTCGAGGACCCCGGCTTCACCGACGATGAACGAAGCGCACTGCTCCTTGCGGCGGAGGCCGTTCGCTTCGGTGGCGAGCGAACGGGGATCGATGCACTGTTCAAGCTCGGAGGCGCACGCCGTTCGACCTCCGCGGCACCCGTTCGAGCTGATCTGGGGCAGGATCTCTCAACCCTCGGTGAGCTCTTCAGTGCCGTGACACAGCGACGGACGGTTCGGTTCGACTACCGAAGCCGTTTGCGAACGATCCAGCCATTCGGCATGGTGCACCGGTACGGCCACTGGTACCTCGTCGGACCCGAGACGGCCGATCTCGGTACCGTCAAGGCGTTCCGCATCGACAGGATGGGATCGCCGTCCGTTGGCCCCGAAGCCGGGAAGTTCAAGAGGCCGAAGAGCTTCGACGCTTCGGCCGTCCTCGAAGGCATCGGTGCGTCCGACAGCGACGAGACGGCGCGGATCCGATTCGACAACGACGTCGTCGACGTGGCCATGAACCGCAGCCGTGCAGCGACGATCGTCGACGCCGGTGACGAGTCGACGCTCATCGAGGTTCCCATGGCCGACGAAGCTTCAATGATCAGCTGGGTCCTCGGCTTCGACGACCGGGCAGAGATCGTCTCGCCTGCATCCCTACGCGCCGCCTTCATCGAGTACGTCGAGGTGTCGGCATGACGAGTGACCGAACGGTTCGACGCCTGGGCAGGATCCTGGCCGTCCTCCCATATGTGATCGAGAACCCCGGTGTCGATATCGACGAGCTTGCCGAACGGTTCGACTACGTGACGAAGGACGACGTCATCAAGGACCTCCACCTCGTTTTCGTCACGGGGTTGCCGGGGTACGGGCCAGGCGACCTCATCGATGTCGACATCTTCGACGATGAGGTCTACGTGGACGCCGCCGACTACTTCTCCCGGCCGGTGAGGCTGACCGCACCCGAAGGCCTCGGCCTGTTGGCCGCGGGAATGACCCTCATCGAGTCGGAGCAGGCCCCTGCGGCCCTCCGGTCGGCCGTCGACAAGCTACTCACCGTCATCGGAGCCGGAGCGGGGGAGTCCGTGGCCTTCGAGGTCCCCACGCCCGGCCACGTACCCGTCCTCCGGGCAGCCATCGAGGAACGGCGCGTCGTCAGGATCGCCTATGTCGGGATCGCGTCGAATCGCCGCACGGAGCGCCTCGTGGAGGGCTGGAGTGTCTCGTTCGCACTCGGCAACTGGTACCTGACGGGTCACTGCAGGCTTGCCGAGGACGAGCGCGTCTTCCGAATCGACCGCATTGCCGAGCTCGAGGTGCTCGACGAGCACTACGACGTGCCTGCGCACGACCCCACCCAGCCGATCGGGTACCAACCGAGTGAATCGGATGCACACGTGTCGTTCACGATCGAACCCGACGCACGCTGGGTTGCCGAGTACTACCCCGTCGACGCAGAGGAGCTGGGAGAGGGTCGGATGCGGATCACGATGTCCGTCGCAGACCCGCTCGTGGCTGCACGGTTGCTCCTCGCCCTCGGGGCCGGAACAAGCGATATCGACGGGGACGAGGTGCTCCTCGCGATGGCAGATCTGCGTGAGCGGATACTGACCAGGTACCGCCGCCCGGAATGACTACGGGTCGAATAGTCCTTTACCTCACCCCCCATGTGCCGATGTGGAACTGGACACTGGCGCATGGAGTAACGGATGACAACGATACGAACCACATGTGAGATCTGCGGGGACGTCGAGCTCACGACATCGGACATCTCGCTGGAACTGCACGGTTCCGGAGCCGAGGGAACGTATCGCTACACCTGCCCGTCGTGTCTTCGCATCCAGCGACGGCCCGCGTCGGCACGGGTCGTCAGCATCCTCCTCGCCACTGGTGTCAGCTACGAGATCTCGATCGGCACGGCACCCATCACGGAGCCTGAGATCGCATTGTTCGTCGCGATGCTCGATTCCGACGACTGGTTCGGGAGACTCGTCGCCTCCGAGGGTTGACGTTCCGCCCAAGTTCCGGGGTGAGGGGCCGCGACCGTGCCGCCGACTCGTCGGCGGCACCTTCGCGTTCGGAGGGAACGGGCCCCTAGCATCCGCTTCCCATGACCGCTGCGCCGCTCGACGCCTTCTTCGCTTCGCTTCCGTTCGAACCGGATGCGTTCCAACGCGAGGCACTCGCGTCCATCGCCGCAGGTAACTCCGTCGTGGTCACTGCCCCGACCGGCGCGGGAAAGACGCTCGTCGCCGATGGTGCCATCTCGTTGACGTTCCAGCGGGGCGTCCGCGCGTTCTACACAACGCCGATCAAGGCCCTATCCAATCAGAAGTTCAATGACCTATCGGAGGCGTACGGCCATGGAGAGGTCGGCCTCCTCACCGGTGACAACGTGATCAACGGGGACGCGCCCATCGTGGTGATGACCACCGAGGTGCTGCGCAACATGATCTACGAGGGTTCGACCGCGCTCGAGAGGCTCGGCGTGGTCATCCTCGACGAGGTGCACTACCTCGCAGACCGGCATCGCGGCTCCGTGTGGGAGGAGGTCATCATCCACCTCGACAGGTCCGTGCCGATCGTGTGCCTCTCCGCAACGATCGCGAACCCCGAGGAGTTCACCGGATGGGTGGATGCCAGACGGGGAAGGACCGACCTGGTGGTCGAGTCCCACCGTCCGGTTCCCCTCACGTCCATGTACATGTGGAGGGACCGCAACCACGGTGGGGCCTCGACCATGCTGCCGGTCTTCGACAGGGCGGGTCGACCCAACGGCGCCATCTCGCGCACACTCGGGAGGTCACGGGGGAGGCACCAGAGGTTCTCGACGCCCCGACGCACCGAGGTCGTCTCCGCGCTGGCCGAAGAGAAGCTCCTTCCGGTCATCTACTTCGTGTTCTCACGAAAGGGGTGTGACGCAACGGCCGAGACGATCGCGGGCGCAGGGCTCGACCTCACCACGGCCTCCGAGCAGGCTGAGATCGCCACGATCGTCGACAGGCGGGTGGCCCACCTGTCGGAGGAGGACCTGACCGTTCTCGGGTTCGAACGTTGGCGATCCCACCTCCTCCAGGGTGCAGCGGCACACCATGCAGGACTCGTCCCCGCGTTCAAGGAGACCGTGGAGGAGCTGTTCCTGCGTGGCCTCGTGAAAGTCGTCGCCGCAACCGAGACCCTGGCTCTCGGCATCAACATGCCTGCGCGTACCGTCGTGCTCGAGTCGCTCAGCAAGTTCGACGGTGAGTCCCATGAGCTCCTCGGACCCAGCGACTACACCCAACTCACGGGGAGGGCGGGTCGACGAGGCATCGACGACCACGGTACCGCGGTCGTGCTCCACAGCCCCTACGTCCCGTTCGAACGGGTCAGCGGCATCGCTGCCACGGGCTCGAACCCCCTCCGGTCGTCGTTCGCCCCCACGTACAACATGACGGTCAACCTCATCGCCCGGTACGACGAATCCCGTGCCCACGAGCTCCTCGCCGCATCGTTTGCGAACTTCGCCGAGGGCCACCGCAGGGCCCTTCTTGCCGGAAACCTCGCCGAGCGCAGAGCGGACCTCGAGACATTCCGTGCTGCCGCGCACTGTGACAGGGGCGACATCTGGGAACTCGTGGAGAAGGGCGTCCCTTCGCGTAGCGGGCCGACGGTCGGCCTCATCGAACCCGGATCCATCCTTCGGTTCGGGGGTACCGACCACCTCGTCATCGGCCGCTCGTATGGCGGGGACAGCCCTCGGATCGATCTCACGGACGTGGGAGGCGACCGATCGAGGATCCGCACGAGGGATCTACCTCGCGACGCGACCCTCGTCGGGTCGTTGTCCCTCCCGATGCCGGTCCGAGCCTCCGACCACGCCTACCGCCGTGAGGCCGGCCTCCTCCTCGAGACATTCATTCCCGTCGGTGGGCCCGTTCCGCTGTACGGCGGGGCGGATGCATCGCCGGTCGCAACCTGTCCCGACCTCGACACCCATCTGTCGTGGGTCGAACGCGCGCGACGTGCCGAAAGGGACCTCGGACGCCTCGAGCGGCGCCTTGCGAAGTCGGCCGACCACACGGTCGTCCGGGACTTTGATCGGCTCCACGGCGTCCTCGACGATCTCGGCTACACGAAGGGATGGCAGCTCGCGGAACCAGGACGTTCCTTGCGCCGCCTCTACAACGAGTTGGACCTGCTCCTGTCCGAGTCCCTCCGCTCCGGACTCCTCGACGATCTGGACCCGGCACAGTTCGCAGCCGTCCTGTCCGTGTTCACGTATGAATCGCGAGGGGGCGATGTGCCGCCGTCTCCGCGCTCCACATTCAGCCACACACCCCTCGATGCCATTCTCGAGGCGTGGCAACGCCTCGCCGTGATCGAGGACCGCCACGGTGTCGAACCCACGCGTGAACCCGACGTCGGGCTCGTCGACGTGCTCCACGGTTGGGCGAGCGGCCTCGATCTCGAGGACATCTTCGAGACGGAGGATGTCGGCGCCGGCGACTTCGTACGTTCGGCACGTCAGGTGCTCGACCTGCTGCGGCAGGTTCGTGACGGGTTCCCGCATTACGGCGCGGTCACGACCGCGGCGATCGAGCACATCGATCGCGGCATCGTCGAAGTTGGTTTCACCCGATGACCGACTCGCAGGGGTCGGCGCGCTGGTTGATGGTGGTGAACAGCAACGCCGGTCGGGGAGCGAACCACCTGGCGACCCTCAGTGCGGCGGCGCGATCGCGGATGCTCGAGGTGGACATCGTCGCGACGCACGGCGAATCGGACCTGCACGCGATCGTCCACGACGCCCATGCGAGTGGTGTGCGCGGTTTCGTTGCGGTCGGTGGCGACGGGACGGCGCACCACCTCTTGAATGCGCTTCCCGTGATCGATGTCGAAGACCGCGTGAGCCTGTCCGTGATCCCAACGGGGAGCGGAAGCGACTTCGTCCGGACCTTCGGCCAAGACAACGACATCGATGCAGCGATGGACCGTCTCGTCGGTGCCGAACGATATGCGATCGACGTGGGTGAGGTGACCGGATCCTTCGGGACCCGGCGGTTCATCAATGCCGCCAATGCCGGAATCGCCGCCCAGAGTGTCGTCACTGCGGGGCGCCTGCCAAGGAGGCTCGGCACGGCGAAGTACACCATGGCGTTCTGGTTGACCCTCGCCCGGTTCCCCGGCGCAGAGGTCGACGTGAGGGTCGACCACCATCGGTTCACGGGCGAGGCGCTGAACGTCGTCATAGCGAACGGACAGTTCTTCGGGGGTGGCCTGAACGTGGCTCCCCGGGCGACCCTCGTGGACGGACGGTTCGACGTCCTCGTGTTCGCAGGCCGGCGGTCGAACGCGTTCTCGGTGATGCCGCGACTCGCGTTCGGTGCGCATCTCACCCACCGCGCCGTGCACCGATACATCGGTTCCCGTGTGTCGATCGACGGTCCCGATAGTTGGCCCATCGAGGCCGATGGGGAGCTCCTCGGGCACGGATCCGTGACAGCGCACGTCATGCCCGCGGCGATCGACTACATCGTCTGACGATCGTGAACGATCATGTGACGGATGTGGTTATGCTGCGCGCCGCGTCCTTGCCCTTCGGGAGAATCATGACTGACGACACAGACCTCGTTGAAGAAGAAGAGATCGACGAAGACCTCACCGAGGACTTCGACGAGACCCTCATCGAGGACGATGATGAGGAGCTCGACCTCTCCGACGACGTGCTGACCGTCGCCGACGACGACGAGGACGCGGACGACGGGGATGCCGACGACGCCGATGATGAAGAGGACGACGAGGCCCTCGACGAGCTGGAGGCCGAAGAGCTCGAGATGCTCACCGAGGATGAGTCCATCGAGACCCTCGCCGTCGACGAGGCCGCGGAGATGAGGGCGATTCGGCGGGCCGAGCTCGCGATGGAGGGCGAGGTCGTCGACGAGGCGACCAAGGACGAGTTCGTCTGCACGAGCTGTTTCCTCGTCAAGCGGACGAGCCAGCTGGCGAACAAGCGCCGCAGGATCTGCACCGACTGCGCTTCCTGATCCTCACACGAGGCCCGTTCAAGTGCCGCGGTGTACTGTCCGATACTCCGGTATGGGATCTTTCGAAATGAGCGTGCTCGTCATCGTCCCCACGTACAACGAACGGGACAACATCCGTGAGATCGTTGGCGCTGTCAGATCCCACGGATACGACGTCCTCATCGTGGACGACGGGTCACCTGACGGAACAGGTGAGATCGCCGAGACGATCAGCGAAAGCGATGACGGTGTCCACGTGCTCCACCGTACCGAGAAGGCCGGTCTCGGTCCCGCGTACGCCGCAGGATTCCAGCGGGGACTCGACATGGGTGCGGAGATCCTGTGCGAGATCGACGCGGACTTCTCCCACGACCCGGAGGACCTCCCGAGGCTCGTCGAAGCCGTGAGGAACGGCGCCGACCTCGCCATCGGGTCCCGGTATGTCGATGGCGGGGGAACCGAGGGATGGCCGTGGCACCGTATCGCCATCTCACGTGGAGGAAACGCGTACGCCGCCCTCATGCTCGGCCTCTCGGTCAAGGATGCAACTGCGGGCTTTCGTGCGTTCCGGGACACGACGCTTCGCAAGATCGACCCGACGACGTGCGAGGCCTCCGGATACGGGTTCCAGGTCGAGATGGCGTGGCGAACCGAGAAGGCCGGCCTGTGCATCGTCGAGGTTCCCATAACCTTCCGCGAGCGTGTGCGCGGGGAGTCCAAGATGAACATGTCGATCGCCGCCGAGGCGATGGGGCTCGTCACCAAGTGGGGATTCGGCAGGATCCGTGGCGGTCGCGGGACCCCAGCGGCCTGAGCCCTTACTACCCTCCCAGCCATGGAACTGACCGTCCGGAGGGCGACCAACGCCGACGTCGCGCACCTCGCAGGTTTGTACAAGGACCTCGAGCGCGAGCAGACGGCGAGGAAGCCGGTGTGGGCGCTCACAGATGGCCTCGACGAGCGCGTCGACCTCGCGCTGTTCCACGCAATGCGCGCAGACGACTCCTGGCTATTCGTCGGTGAGATCGACGGCGCCACCGTGGGGTTCATCTGGGCCACGCTCGAACCAATGCTCGATCGTGCGGCCGGGGAGAGGATCGGACGCATCCGGCTCATCTACACCGAGCCCGAGGCCCGAGGTGTCGGCGTCGGCCATGTGATGCTCGAGGCGGTCCTCGACGAACTGAGGGGCATAGGAATCCGCTTCTTCGACGCCCCTGTGGGCCCTGGGCAGCGAGCGACGAAGAACTTCTTCGAGGCGCACGGCTTCGCCGCGCGGTCCATCATCATGCATCACGCCGATGCCGAGCCCCGTGACTGAGCCCTGGGCATCCGCCGCCGTCGATCTGACGGTGTCGCTCATTCAGAACGCGTGTGTCAACACCGGACAACCCGACTCCGGGAACGAGATCGCCTCGGTTCGGACGATCCAGGAGTTCCTCGGCGAGGACGGTCTCGTCATCGAGCCGCATCCCGGTCGTGCATCGGTGGTCTATCGGGTTCCCGGCACGGATCCCACGGCGCCACGGCTCCTGCTGATCCCCCATCTCGACGTGGTGCCTGCAAGCCCCGAGGAGTGGACCCACCCACCATTCGACGGTGTACGGGCAGATGGCATGGTCTGGGGGAGGGGAGCGGTGGACATGCTCAACGTGACGGCCGCAATGGTCTGCGTGTACCGGGCACTGCGCGACCGCGACCTTCCTGCGCCGCTCGGCGACATCATCATCGCAGCCGTTGCAGACGAGGAGGCAGGCGGTGTCTACGGCGCACAGCATCTCGTCGAGGAGCACTGGGACCGCATCGCCTGTGACTTCGTGCTCACCGAGGTCGCATGTCCGACCCTTCCGGGGCCACCAACACCGTCATTGCCCGTCACGGTCGCCGAGAAGGGGCCGGCATGGCGGTCATTCACGGCAAGGGGCGTGGCAGGCCACGGTAGCCAGCCGTATGGAAGGGACAATGCAGTCCTGAACCTCGCAACGGCATTCGCCAGGATCGGGGCAGCAGACCAGCCGGTCGCCATCACCGACGAGTGGCTCGCGTTCGTGCCGTACCTGCCCGTTGCCGGCGACCTCAGGGATCGGCTCTCGAATGCCGATACGGTCGACGACGCCATCGCCGAGATCGCCTCCTCGGACCCCACCCTTGCCCGCTGGGTGCACGCCTGCACGCACCTGACCTTCTCGCCAAACGTGCTGGTCGGCGGATCCAAGGCGAACGTCGTCCCGAGTTCGGCGGTTGGCGACATCGACGTGCGGTTGCTGCCCGGTCAGGACCACACCGACGTCGATGACCACCTTCGCAAGGTCCTCGGGCCCGCTCTCTATGACGAGATGATCATCGAACCCGTCCTCGAGATGGCAGCAAACACATCCCCGACGTCCGGGCCGCTGTGGGAGGCGATCGGGGATGCGGCCGAGGTCCACCTCGGTTCGCCGTCCCTCGCCCCGACGATGACGCCCGTGACGACGGATGCACGGTTCTTCCGTGCCCGGGGTATCCCCTCATACGGGGTGGGCCTGTTCGACGACACGATGACCCTCGCCCAGATGCTCGGCATGTTCCACGGGGCGGACGAGCGGGTCTCGGAGGAGTCGATCCTGAGAACCACTGAATTCCTGGGCGATGTGGTGACGGCGCTCTCCGCGCGGTTGGCCGGATGATCCGACAGCCCGCTCCCGCGGGGACCGTCGTGTTCGACCTCGATGGGGTCCTCTACCTCGACTCGGAGGGAGTTCCCGGCGCCCGCGATGCACTCGAGGCCTGTGTGGAGGCGGGTTGGCGACCCCTCTATGCAACGAACAACTCGACGAAGACGGCCGACATCGTCGTGAGGCACATCTTCGAACGAACCGGCTTCCGTGCTGATCCCCGTAGTGCGGTCACATCGGCGATGTCCGCCGCCCGTCATGTTGCCTCGATCGGCCGCGATGCCCTCGTCGTGGGTTCCGACGCGATCGAGCACGAGCTCCTCGCCAGGGGTGTCCTGATCGTCGATCACGACTCGTCCCTGTCAGCGCGACCCGACGCAGTCGTCGTCGGTCTTGACAGGGCGATCTCGTACGAGCGAATCGATCGGGCAGCGCGTGCGATCAGGGCGGGCAGCTCGTTCGTCGCCACCAACATCGACACGACCTATCCGACACCCAGCGGCCTCGCACCGGGAGCCGGAACCATCGTCGCCGCCATCGCTGCGGCATCGGGTGTCGATCCGGTCGACTGTGGGAAGCCGACGGCGCACTTCGGGTCACTCATCGTCGACATGATCGAACCGGGATCCGTCGTGGTGGTGGGTGATCGTCCCGAGACCGACATCGCCCTCGGAATCGCGTACGGATGGACGACCGTTCTGGTCCTCACCGGTGTCACCTCGGTTCTCGACGACCTCTCCACGTCGCACACGCCCGACCACGTGATCGACTCGGTCGCAGACCTTCCCGCACTTCTGGCGAACATCGGGGGATAATGGACCATGGACTCCCCACAACCCGACCCCCGTCCCAGGCTCGACGACATCCACCGCGAACTCGATGACATCGATCCTGCAGAAGCACCCGATGTTGCGGAGCGGATTGCGTCGGAGCTCGCAGAGCTCCTCGAGGAGACCGGACCCGATGGGCGGGAGGGTGGCACCTGACGCGTCGCAGGCTCGACGTCGAGCTCGTGAGAAGGAACCTCGTCTCGAGCAGGGTCGAGGCGCAACGGGCGATCGACGCCGGGCTCGTCCGGATCGGTGGAATCTCGACACCCAAGCCCTCGACGCTGGTATCGCCGGACGACCCAGTGCACCTCGAGGGGACGCCGGAACCGTTCGTGAGCAGGGGAGGGAGAAAGCTCGACGGTGCCCTCACGGCGTGGAACCTCGATGTCGAGGGCCTGCGAGCGGTCGACGTCGGAGCATCGACGGGTGGCTTCACAGACTGCCTGCTCCAGCGTGGCGTCGATCACGTCGTCGCCGTCGACGTCGGCTACGGCCAGATCCACAACCGCCTCAGGAGCGATCCCCGTGTGACCGTGATCGAGCGGACGAACATCCGCACTGCGGACACCGAGGCCCTCGGCGCACCGTTCGACCTGATCGTCGCGGACCTCTCGTTCATCTCGCTTCGCTACCTGGTTGACGTCTTCGACCGCCTCGGGACCCACGAAGCTCGATGGATCCTCCTCATCAAGCCCCAGTTCGAGGCAGGAAGGGAGTCCGTGGGCAGAGGTGGCGTCATTCGCGATGCCGATGTCAGACGTTCGACCGTCGAGGGCGTCATCGAGTCATTCGCCGGCCACGGACTCGGGTGTCAGAGACTCGATGTATCGTCGATCACGGGAGCGAACGGAAACGTCGAGTTCGTTGCCATGTTCACTCGAGCCGAGAGAAGTGTCGATGACGACGCAATCGCTGCCGTGACGACAGCCACCACGACGGAAGAAGGGGCGACGACGTGAGAACCGTCCAACTCGTGTCCCGGGACGATCGAGCGGATGCGCACAGCGTCGAGCGTGAGCTCGTCGAGCGTCTGGGCGATCGGGGTATCGCCGTGGGTACCCCCGACGATGCCGATCTCATCGTCGCGATCGGCGGTGACGGAACCGTGTTGGCCGCCGCCGGGGGAGCGATCGCGCGTGGAGTGCCGATCTGTGGCATCAACGTCGGCAGGGTCGGGTACCTCGCGGAGTTCGAGGTTGCCGAGATCGCGGATCTCGTCGATGCGATCGCGCGCGGAACGTACGAGATCAGGAGCCACAGCCTGCTCGAGGTCGCCACGGGCACGACCTCGGCAACCGCGGTCAACGACGTCGTTGTGGAGAAGGTCGTCAGCCAACGAATCATCGAGGTCGCGGTGACGATCGACGACCGTCCGCTCGCAACGTACCGAACCGACGGCATCATCGTCGCAACGCCACTCGGATCGACCGCGTACAGCCTGTCCGCGGGTGGACCCGTCGTCGATCCGTCGCTCGACGCCCTCGTCCTGACGCCGATAGCGCCTCACAGCCTCCTCACACGCGCGATCGTGCTAGGACCCGATGCCGTTGTCCGCCTCGAGGTCGCAATCGACCGACCAGCGCGTGTGAACGTCGACGGTCGGGAGCTGTGCCTCGTGGAACCGGGAGAGATCGTCACGGTCAACCGATCAGCCAGGCACGTGGAGTTCCTCAGCCTCGGTCGGCATCCCTTCCCGCAGGCCGTTCGTGAGCAGTTCGGTCTCGATCATGCTTGACGAGCTCACAGTTGGAAACCTGGGGCTCATCGCCTCAGCAGACGTTCGGCTCTCGGCCGGCCTCAACGTCATCACGGGAGAGACGGGTACGGGCAAGACCCTCATGCTCGGCGCCCTGAGGCTCCTGCGTGGCGACAAGGCGGCAAAGGGGCTCATTGGCCCCTACGGCGACACCTGTGAGGTCGCTGTCCGTTTCGTCGACGAAAGCGATGAGGTCGTGCTTCGCCGAAGCGTCGACGCCAAGCGTTCGCGCGCCTACGTCGACGACATGACCGCCACCGCAGGAACCCTGGCTGAGATCCTCGCGCAGCGCGTCTCGATCGTCGGCCAGCACGACCAACTCGCGATCGGATCGACGGCAGGAGTCCGCTCACTTGTCGACCGACGCCTCGATCGCGATGGTCTCACGGCGCGGTCCGACTACGAGGATGCTTGGCGCGCCCGGAGCGCTCTGCTCGAGGAACGGGCCGCGATCGGATCCGATGCGCGAGCCCTCGAACGCGAGCGTGACATCGCCGAGTTCCAGGCCGAAGAAATCGAGCGCGCACGCCTGTCTCGGGGAGAGGACGACGACCTGCACCAGAGGGTCCTTCTGCTGCGGAACGCCGACGCGCTCCTCGCCGAGCTCGACACGGCGATGCGATCACTCGGCGACGGGGGAGCGGGCTCCCTCCTCGACGAAGCCGTCGGCGCCCTGAGGCGAGCCCACCCGTTCGCTTCTGAAGCGGGAGCGATCGGTGAAAGGCTCCTCGATGTGTCGACGATGCTGAACGACGCCGCAGGGGACGTCGCGGTGTTGGCAGCGTCGATCGAGCAGGACCCCGACGAACTCGCCGCGGTCGAGGAGCGGATCGCACTGATCGGATCGTTGAAGAGGAAGTACGGCGCAACCGTCGAGGAGATCCTCGCATTCGGGGTCAGGGCTGGGTCCGACCGTGACCGCCTCGACGCCCTGCTCGCATCCGCTGCCGACATCGACGAGCGTGTCGTCGCCGCTGAGAAGCAGCTCATATCGGCAGGACGGCGATTGCGTGAGGCGCGCTCGGACGCTGCGAAGGTGATCTCCGGTGAGGCGATGAGCCACCTGCAGGACCTCGGATTCTCCTCACCGCACGTGGAGATCGATGTGGGGGACCGCCCGCCCACACCCGATGGTGCCGACAGACCGGTGATCCTGTTCGCGTCGGCCGAGGGCCTCGTGCCGGAGCCCATCTCGGCCATCGCGTCGGGCGGTGAGCTGTCGAGGCTCGTCCTCGCGCTCACGCTTGCGTCAGGGTCTGAGGACCTCGCCGTACTCGCCTTCGACGAGATCGACAGTGGGATCGGGGGCGCAACGGCGCTCGCCATGGGTCACAAGCTCAAGGAACTGGCTGTCGACCACCAGGTGATCTGCGTCTCACACCTTCCCCAGGTCGCCGCGTTCGCTGACACGCACATCGTCGTGTCCCGATCGGAAGCAGGCGCCGTCGCGTCCGAGGTCGAAGGCGCCGATCGGCTGGAGGAGATCACCCGCATGCTGTCCGGCCTCACGGGATCCGATACGGGCCGTGAGCACGCCAAGGATCTTCTTGCGCTCGCCGCGGGCGATGGGCCCCTGTGAGGGCGGTCGTTGGTCGCAGCGGATCCACTGGTAACATCCAAGTTTCCGAGGCGGAGGACAACGTGACAAAACACGTGTTCGTGACCGGCGGGGTGACTTCGAGCCTCGGCAAGGGCATCACATCGGCGTCCCTTGGTCGACTCCTCAAGGCTCGGGGATACCGGGTCGTCCTCCAGAAGCTGGATCCGTACATCAACGTCGATCCCGGGACGATGAACCCGTTCGAGCACGGAGAGGTCTTCGTGACCGACGACGGCGGCGAAACCGACCTCGATCTCGGGCACTACGAGCGGTTCGTGGGGGAGAGGCTTAGCCGTGACTCCAACGTCACGACAGGCTCGATCTACCAGTCCGTGATCCGAAAGGAGCGGCGAGGCGACTATCTCGGTGCGACCGTGCAGGTGATCCCGCACATCACGAACGAGATCAAGGCCAGGATTCGCAAGCTCGGCCAGCGTGACGACGTCGACGTTGTCATCACAGAGGTCGGCGGCACCGTCGGCGACATCGAGTCACTCCCGTTCCTCGAGGCGATTCGCCAGATCCGCAAGGACGTCGGGGAGTCGAATACGTGCTACGTCCACGTCACCCTCGTTCCCTACCTCAACACAAGCGAAGAGCTGAAGACCAAACCGACACAGCACTCCGTGGCCGAGTTGCGCAGTCGCGGCATCATGCCGGAAGTGATCGTCGTCAGGTCGGACCGACCGGTCGACGAATCGGCGCGTCGCAAGATCAGCCTCTTCTGTGACGTCGCACCGGACGCGGTCATCAATGCGGTCGACGTGCCGAACATCTACGCGGTACCCCTGGCACTCCATGATGCCGGTCTGGACGAGGTCGTGTGCCGCGAGCTCAACCTCGATCCGCCTCCTGCAGACCTGTCCGCATGGAGGACGATGGTCGATGAGATGACCAGCCCCCAGAGCACCGCCACGATCGGCATCGTCGGCAAGTACGTCGACCTACCGGACGCATACCTCTCAGTGGTCGAAGCCCTCAACCATGCAGGGAGGACCTCGAGGGTCGACGTCGACATCCGATGGATACCTGCCGATGACGTGGACGGCCTTCTCG
>DATHUV010000040.1:0-3791 GCA_035461905.1 Acidimicrobiia bacterium
TGCCTGACGTCAGCCTGCCACGGCGACCTGCGGCTCGGCGATCGGCGCCTCATACTCGATCGGGTGGTGGCAGGCGACGTAGTGGTCGTGCGCGACGATCCTCATGACCGGTTCCTCGTTGACGCAGACCTGGGTGGCGGCAGGGCATCGGGTTCGGAAGCGGCACCCGCTTGGCGGATTTATCGGCGAAGGAACCTCGCCGCCGAGCGGCGGGGCCGCCGGGCGGTCGTCGTCGAGCCGCGGGACCGCATCGAGGAGTGCCCTGGTGTAGTGGTGTGTCGGCCGCTCGTAGACCTGATCGCTGTCGCCGATCTCGCAGAGCTTACCGAGGTACATCACCGCAAGGCGGTCACTGACGTTCTTGATCACGGCGAGGTCGTGGGCGATGAAGAGCATCGTGAGGCCGTAGCGCTTCTTCATGGATGCGAGTAGGTTGAGGATCTGTCCCTGGACTGAGACATCGAGCGATGCGACGGGTTCGTCGCACACGAGCAATGCGGGTTCGAGGATGAGGGCACGTGCAATGGCGATGCGCTGGGCCTGCCCACCCGAGAAGGCCCGCGGCTTCTTGTCACCCATCAAGTCGACATCGAGTCCGACAGCTTCGAGCATGTCCGCGACGAGGTCCCCGTCGTGGCCGTCGAATCGCTCAGGCCAGATCGTCAGCGGCTCGGCGACGACATCGCGGATGCGACGGCGAGGGTTGAGTGACGCGAGAGGGTCCTGGAAGATCATCTGGAATTGTGGCCGCATGGATCGCAGGTCCTCGCCCTTTGCAGCGTTGAGGTCTTTGCCACGGAGAAGGATGTTGCCGGACTTGGCATGCACGAGTTGCATGATCGCGTGGCCAGTTGTCGACTTTCCGCAGCCGGACTCGCCGACCAACCCAAGCGTCTCTCCACGTGCGAGATCGAAGGTCACACCTGAGACGGCGTGCACTGTCTCGCCGGCGTCGGCCGGAAACTCGACGACGAGATCGCGGACCTCGAGCAGCAGGTCGGCGTCAGGCCGGAGGTGGGAATGGCCGTCAGCTCGCATCGCGCTCCACCGGGTACCAACACGCATATTGGTGCTCTGGGCTCCCCTCGATGGGGGGTCTGTCGACGTCGCAGCGCTCACCTCGTCTGGCGCATCGCGGATGGAAGGGACAGCCCGGCTTGATGTCGACAAGGTCCGGCGGTCGACCCGGAATGACCGGGAGGAGCTGATGGCGAGCGTGGTCGAGACGCGGGATCGATGTAATCAGCGCTTCTGTGTATGGCATCAACGGTCGGTGGAGCACGATGTCGGCGGTACTGCGTTCGACGATCCGTCCCGCATACATGACCGCTATGTCGTCGGCCATGGACGACACCACGGCCAGGTCGTGACTGACGAAGATCATTGCCATGTGGCGCTCGGTCTGGAGGGTTCGGAGCAGCACGAGGATCTGTGCCTGGATCGTGACGTCGAGTGCTGTCGTGGGTTCGTCGGCGATGAGGAGGTCCGGTTCCCCTGCGAGCGCCATCGCGATCACGACACGCTGACGCATTCCACCTGAGAGCTGATGTGGGTACTGCTTCAGTCGTCGTTCCGGTGAGGGGATTCCGACCGATGAGAGGAGTTCCAGGGCGCGTCGCTCGGCGGCTCGCTTGGGCATCCCCATCCGTCGCGTCAGGATCTCGGTCACCTGGCGACCGATCTTGACGACGGGGTTGAGCGATGAGAGCGGATTCTGTGGGACGATGGCGATGCGCGTGCCCCATCGGTCGCGGAGGTCTTGCGCGCTGAGGGCGCGAAGATCGACGCCATCGAAGATCACCCGACCGGCGGCCCGAGCCACGTGGCTTCCGGTCTGGATCCCCATGACGGAGCGAGTCAGGACACTCTTGCCTGATCCCGACTCACCGACGAGACCCAACGTCTTCCCCTTCTCGAGATCGAAAGAGACGTTGTTCACCGCCTTCAGCACACCGCGTCCGGTGTGGAACCATGTCGTGAGGTCCTCAACCTGGAGAAGTGTCACGCTTGTATACCTCCTCGCAGGTCGTCACGATGGCGGAGCTTGTCACCGATCGTGTTGAGGGCGAGCACGGTGAGGAACAGCACCGTTGCGGGGAACATGCTGATGTGCGGGTGGGCGTCCAGCACCGATCGACCATGGGAGATCATGCCGCCCCACGTCGGGACATCGGGTGGCACCCCCAGTCCGAGGAAGCTCAGCGACGCCTCGACGACGATCGCTACGGCGACGATGACGAATGCAAACGCAACGACGGTTGGGAGGATGTTGGGGCTGATCTCATGCAAGAGGATGCGCGTGTGTTTGGCACCCAGCGAGCGCGCAGCCTTGACGAACTCGCGATCGGCGTAGGCGAGGGTCTCGGCTCGGGCGATCCTGGCGAAGGCGGGGAGCGCGAGGATCGCGATCGCGATGATCACGTTGCCGGTTCCTGTGCCCAACACCGCCGCGAGGGCGATCGCGAGAACGAGCGCCGGGAATGACAACAGGATGTCCATAGCTCCCATCGAAAGCGTCTCAGAGAACCCCCGGAAGTAGCCGGCCAGAAGACCGATCACGAGGCCGATGAAGCCGGAGAGGAATGTTGCGACGACACCGACGGTCAGCGAGGTCCTGGCACCGTAGATGATGCGCGACAGCATGTCACGGCCGAGACCGTCGGCACCGAGCCAGTGGGCTGCCGAGGGTCCTGCCCTGCCAGCGGTTCCGTCGAGCGCTGTGGGCGCGATGATTGGAAGGAGGTCGGCGAAGATCGCCACGAACACGACCATTCCGAACCAGAGGACGGCGAGAGTGAATGGGATGTCGAATCGGCGACGACGGGTGACGTGTTCGTCGATGTCGTCGAGCGAGACCATCTCGACGACGGGATCGGTCGCGTGGTGGGTGTCAGGACTTGCCATATCGGATTCTCGGATCAGCGACGAGGTAGGCGATGTCGACGATGTAGTTGATGATCACGTAGGTCACGGCGATGACCGCGACCAATGCCTGAACCGTGATGATGTCACGTGTGTTGATGGAGTCGACGACGAGGCGACCGAGGCCCGGAAGTCCGAAGATCGTCTCGATGATCACCGAACCGCCGATGAGGGCCCCGGTGCTCAGTCCAACGAGTGTGAGGAGGGGGAGCGATGCCGGACGGAGGGCATGACGCATGACGACGACCCGGGTCGAGAGACCCTTTGCTCGAGCCATCATGATGTAATCCTCATCGAGCGATGCAGCGAGACCGGAGCGAAGGACGCGCGTGTAGATCCCAGCCTCGGCCGCTGCGAGGGCTATTGCCGGGAGCGCGACGGACTTCAGGTTCGGGATGATCCCGTCGCTGATTGGTCGATAACCGATCGCCGGCAGGACGCCGAGTTGCACGGCGAAGATCTGGATCAGCACGATTGCACTGATGAAGGTGGGTACCGAAACCAGGGCGAACGACACCGTGCTCACCCCGCGATCGAACGACCTTCCGCTGTACAGGGCAGCGATCGGGGCGAAGATCAGGGCAAAGGCCAATGCAAGAAACTGTGCGAGCAACATCACTTGGACCGTCACGGGTATCCGAGGGAGGATCAGATCGATGACGGGTTGGTTGGTTCGATACGACGTCCCGAGATCGCCCGATAGGGCATTGCCGAGCCACTGACCGTACCGGGCGAAGATGTTCTGGTCGAGTCCGAGGTCCTCGCGGATCTGTGCGATGAGCTCGTCAGTGAGATTGAACGTGTCGCCGCCCGCAATCGCGACGGCAGGATCACCTGGGAGGAGTTCGAGCATCAGCGCGGTGAGGAAC
>DATHUV010000041.1:0-4884 GCA_035461905.1 Acidimicrobiia bacterium
TCTGCGTCGCTTCGCACCGCGTCTCTCCGCGGGAAGAGACAGGAAGGATGCCCTCTCTGCGTCGCTTCGCACCGCGTCTCTCCGCGGGAAGAGACAGGAAGGATGCCCTCTCTGCGTCGCTTCGCACCGCGTCTCTCCGCGGGAAGAGACAGGAAGGATGCCCTCTATGGGTCGCTTCGCTCCGCGTCGCTCGCGAGCAGCGGTGCACGTTCGTCACCCCATGGTGATCGTTACAGCGTGGTCTGCGGAAGGTGCGTCGACGAGGACTGCGGCGAGCTCGGTCATCGGATCGTCACGTGAGATGGTCGAGATGCCGTCCCCGTGGCGGACGACGACGAGCGCGAGGTCGATGCCATTAGCGATCGCTGACCCACCGACCGGGCCGATGGCGAGGTCGAAACGCGACATCACCTCGTCGTTCGAGAACGCGGACCCGGGGACGATCCACATCCGGTCACGCGGCGATACGAGGTCGCCTGCAAACGAGTCAGCCTCCGTCTTGGGGTGTCCGAGCATCCCGGTGATCTCGTCGATCGCCGACCCTGCGATCACGCCGACGTCGAGCAGCGGTGCCAGCAGGACACCGACGTTCACGGTTACGGTCGCAGCGGAGCGACTTTCACCGACGACGGCCACCGTCACAGCTCGCCCTGACGACGTCCAGTTGATCTCCTGGACGAACCGGAACACGTGACGGGCGACGTTCTTGAAGCACCTGGCGCGCTCGCCATCCGGGTCCGCCTCCACCACGAGTGGGTCGATGTCGGGAGGAATGGTGAGGATCGCGCCGGCGATTGGGATCTCCAGGGCCATGGGTCGATGGTACGCACGGAGACCATCGACGGATCACAAACCCCATTCCCAGAAGACGCCAAAACCCTTAGACTATGAGTAAGGATTTATCCAGAGGTGCCGACTCCGGCAACGCAGCGAGCCATCGCTGAGCGCGGCCGGTCGGCCCGGGACGGAGTTGTGATGACAACACGGGTGGTCGGTACCGGCGGATTCGACGCACTCATCCCCCACCTCGCCGCGGCCGGGTACACGGTGATCGGCCCGACCGTTCGCGACGGTGTGATCGTCTATGACGAGATCGATGGGGCGTCCGACCTCCCGATCGGTTGGCGCGACGAGCAGGGACCGGCGTCATATGACATCCGTGACGAAGGCGACGACGCCTACTTCTCATTCGTCATTGGCCCGCGGACCCTCAAGCACTACCTCTTCCCTCCCCGTCAGACCCTCCTGACCATCGAGCACGCCGAGACGGGCCTGCGGTTCACATCGGAGGAACCGACAGCGAAACGGTATGCGTTCGTGGGAGTCCGTCCGTGCGAGCTCGCAGCCATGGCGATCCAGGACACGGTGTTCCTCGACACGCCCTATGCCGACCCCCACTACGGGGCACGACGGAACGGTGCTTTCACGGTCGCCGTGAACTGCACCGTGGCTGCATCGACCTGCTTCTGCGCTTCCATGGGCACGGGTCCGAGGGCGTTCGAGGGATACGACCTCGTCGTCACCGAGGTCCTCGATGGCGATCATCATGAGTTCATCATCGAGTCAGGGTCCGATGCTGGCGCAGCGGTCCTCGCCGAGCTCGGTGGCCGGGAGGCCATGACCGAGGACGACGATCAAGTAGCCGCGATCGCGGCGAACACCACATCACAGCTCCAGCGTTCGATGGATCCGGAAGTGGCGAGGGATCTCCTCGCCGAGTCCTTCGACGACGACCTGTGGGACGCCGTTGCCGAGCGATGCCTGAGCTGCACGAACTGCACCCTCGTCTGCCCGACCTGTTTCTGCAACACGATCGAGGACTCGACCGACCTCCTGGGGACGGCAAGCCGCGAACGTCGCTGGGATTCGTGCTTCAACAGGGAGTTCACCTATCTCCACGGCCACGCGGTCCGTTCATCGACCAAGTCGCGGTATCGGCAGTGGATGACGCACAAGCTCTCGTACTGGTACGACCAGTTCGGTTCCTCGGGCTGCGTTGGCTGCGGACGGTGTATCACCTGGTGCCCCGCCGCCATCGACATCACCGAGGAAGTGGCCAGGCTCAGCGCACGCCAGGAGGCCGCGGTATGACCCTTGCATCCTTGCGCTCATCGAGCCCGTGGCTGGCGGCCCTCGACGACCGTTGTATCGCCCTGCTCGACCCGCTCGGGAAGGAGGAGGCCTTCTCGAAAGGGGACATCCTCTTCCGCGCCGACGGAATAGCGGACCGCTTCTACGTGGTGGCTTCGGGCACTGTCGCCCTGCTCTTCGCGGGCCCCTCGCGCCCGCCCATCACGATTCAGACGGTCGGTCGCGGAGGCCTGCTCGGGTTGAGCTGGCGCCTCGC
The DNA here is from genome assembly GCA_035461905.1 of Acidimicrobiia bacterium. GTDB lineage: Bacteria > Actinomycetota > Acidimicrobiia > Spongiisociales > UBA5794 > SZUA-442. Next base: position 2,348 of record DATHUV010000041.1, read on the forward strand.
TCCGCACCGATGGCAGTGGACCGCCAAGGCCATCGACGACGTGACGGCCCTCCGATTCAACGCACTCGACGTTCGGACGATGTGCCAGGAACATCCCGAACTCGACGGCGTGCTCCTCGAGGTCGTCGCCCAAGAGGCCGCCCGACGACTCCAGAACGTGCGGATGCAGCTCCTCGACCTGTACGGAAGGACGTGACATGACGACCGTGATGGAATCGCGAGTGCCGGTTGTGGGAGCCGACCCCATGCTCCTGCGTCCGTTCAGGGTCTTTTCGACTCGTCGCGACACGGCTGACACGGTGACGCTCGAACTCGTGGCTGCCGACGGCGGCGCGCCCCTGGTCTTCAGACCGGGACAGTTCACGATGATGTATGTCTACGGCGTCGGTGAGGTCCCGATCTCGATCGCCGGCAACCCGGCGACGCCCGAGACCCTCGTACACACCGTGCGTGCCGTCGGAGCCGTCACGAACGCGATCTGTGCCCTCGAGCGCGGGGAAACGATCGGGATCCGCGGCCCGTACGGGACCCACTGGCCGATCGAGGGTGCAACCGACCACGACGTCATCATCGTTGCGGGCGGCATCGGAATCGCACCGGTGCGTCCGGCGATCCACCACCTCATGACCTATCGCCCCGACTACGGATCCGTGTCCATCGTGTACGGCTCGCGATCGCCTGCCGATCTCCTCTACACCGAGGACATCCACCGCTGGCGGTCTCGGTTCGACACGAACGTCCAGGTCACCGTCGACAGGGCGGACGATTCATGGCTCGGCGACGTCGGCGTCGTGACGCCCATGCTCGATCGGTTGTCCTACGAGCCCGGATCCACGGCCGCGATCGTCTGTGGCCCCGAGATCATGATGCGCATCGTCGCCAGGGAGCTCGTGAACCGCGGTGTTTCCGCCGACCAGATTTGGGTGAGCCTCGAGCGAAACCTCAAGTGTGGGCTCGGCTATTGCGGGCACTGCCAGATCGGACCCGCATTCGTCTGCAAGAACGGTCCCGTCGTGAGCTACCAGAGCGTCTCGACCCGGTTGGGAATGGAGGAGCTGTGACCACCACTGCGGTCCGCAAGCCGACGGTTGCGGTATGGAAGTTCGCATCCTGTGACGGGTGCCAACTCACGCTCCTCGACTGCGAGGACGAGTTCCTGTCCATCGTCGGAGCGATCGACATCGCGTACTTCCCAGAGGCGACCAGGGCGCAGCGCGACGGGCCGTATGACCTGTCCATCGTCGAGGGGTCGATCACGACACGCCACGATGCCGAACGGATCCATGACATCCGTGCCGCGTCGAAGACGCTGATCACGATCGGTGCCTGCGCAACGGCGGGCGGCATCCAAGCGCTCAAGAACTGGGCGGACGTCGACGAGTTCACCTCGATCGTGTACGCCCATCCCGAATACATCTCGTCCCTCGAGACCTCGACCCCCATCTCCGACCACGTCGAGGTCGACTTCGAGCTGCGCGGCTGCCCGATCTCGAAGCACCAGCTCATCGAGGTGATCGACGCCTTCGTCCACGGGCGCAAACCCGCTACACCGGCACACACCGTGTGCGTCGAATGCAAGCTGCGGGGCGTGACCTGCATCATGGTCGCCCACTCCACCCCGTGCATGGGCCCGATCACGCACGCCGGATGCGGGGCGCTCTGTCCCGCCTTCGACCGCGGGTGCTACGGCTGTTTCGGCCCATCCGAATCCCCGAACGTCGCGGCACTGCGTGATGCGTGGCATGCGATCGGAGTCGATGACCCGCACCTCGTTCGCGCCCTGAGGACGTTCAACGCATATGCGCCAGCCTTCAAGGAAGCGAGTGACAGCTATGACCGGTAGGACCCGCGAGATCAACGTCGACTATCTCGCACGTGTCGAGGGCGAGGGTGCGATGTACCTCAAGCTCGACGGCGACCAGGTCAAGGATGTCCGGTTCAACATCTTCGAACCGCCGCGCTTCTACGAGGCGTTCCTGCGGGGAAGGGCCTTCACCGAGGCACCGGACATCACGGCGCGCATCTGCGGCATCTGCCCCGTCGCGTACCAGACGAGTTCGGTCAACGCGATGGAACAGGCTGCCGGGGTCACGGTCGATCCCGCCATCCGCGAACTGCGACGGCTGCTGTACTTCGGCGAGTGGATCGAGAGCCACACGCTCCACGTGTTCATGCTCCACGCTCCCGACTTCCTCGGATACCCGAGCGCCATCGAGATGGCCGGCGACATGCCGGACGTCGTCACGAACGCCCTGCGCCTCAAGAAGCTCGGCAACGACATCATGACCGTAGTCGGTGGGCGTGAGATCCACCCGATCAACGTACGGGTCGGAGGCTTCTATCGGGCCCCGACGAAGGCGGAGCTGTCCGCGCTCGTCGACGAGTTGGTCTGGGCGAGGGACGCAGCGTCCGCGGCGGTTGATCTCGTCGCGGGATTCAGCTTCCCCGACTTCACGATGGCCTACGAGTTCGCGGCCCTCCGCCATCCCGACGAGTACGCGATCGTCGATGGTCGGATCGCATCCTCGGCGGGGCTC
>DATHUV010000042.1:0-6762 GCA_035461905.1 Acidimicrobiia bacterium
CCGACGCAGCGCTTCCGTGCCGAACTCGTGATCGGGCAGTCCACCGGTCGTCCGAAGGTGCGCGTCTAGGACGCTCCGGGCCCTCCGTCGATCCGGGAGGTGCAGCGACCGCCGAGGTCGCCCCACCTCCAGGACGAGCCGTCCGGTTGCCAGTACACGGGGGTTCCGGCGACGTTCGAGGATGTGGCACGTCGGGCGATCACGGATCTGAGAACATCGACCATCGGGTGATGTGCGTCGAACGTCATGGGAACCCTCCCGACGTTGAGTCCCCCCTCGGCCTCCGTGCGGTCATGCGTCAGACCTTGTTCGGTACCGTAGAAGAAGCTCGGAACGCCGGGAAGGGAGAAGAGGATCTCCATGCCGTGTGCGAGGACGGCCGGATCGTCGTTCCACAGCCTTGCGGCGCGACCCATGTCGTGGTTGTCCACGAAGCGGACCCAGGTGAAGTCGGCCGGCGGAACCGCCGCCGCCGCTTCTCGTTCGATCTCGGCGAAGTCCCGTGGATCGAGCTTGCCGGCAAGCATCTCCCTGAGCGCATACGCGAACGGGAAGTCGGTCACCCCGTCGAGGATTCCTCCGTATCGCCTGGACAGCTGCGGGGTAGCGGTGACCTCCCCGAAGAGCCAGACGTCGGGGTCGATCTCCTCGATCCGTTCTGTGAGCGCAGCGAAGAAGGACTCCGAGGGGCCGAGGGCGTGGTCGATGCGATACCCGTCGATCCCGAACTCGCGGACCCAATACTCGGCAACGCCGAGCATCGCCTCGCGTGCGTCCCTGTGATCGAGGTTCACCTTCGGCATCGTGTGCGAGGAGAAGAACATCAGGTAGGACCCGTCATCCTCGAAGAAGAACCACTCGCGCTCTGGGCCACCGTTGGAAGCGCTGACGAACCACGGATGCTCCTTGGAGAGGTGGTTCGGGACAAGGTCGAGGACGATGCGGATCCCGCGTTCGTGCGCCGCCTCGACGAGCGATCGGAGTCCCGCATCGCCGCCGAAGCGTGGATCCACCGACATGAGGTCCACGGTGTCGTACCCGTGGTAGCTCGAACAGGTGAAGATCGGCGTCAGCCAGATGCAGTTGACGCCGAGGTCCGAGAGCCACCCGAGGTTCGCCGTAACACCGTGGAGGTCGCCGCCCGCGAAGGCGAGGTCGTTGTCGGGCACCGGCACAGGGCCGTCGGCGTTGGCAAAGCGGTCGACGAAGATCTGGTAGACGACGGCATCGGCAGTCCACAGAGGCGGGCGTCGAGATGTGACCCTGTGGGTGAACACCCTTGCGGCTTCGTGCGGAAGGCGGCCGTCCGCATAGTGGAGGTGACCGGAGCGGTGGACCGCCTCGACGATGTAGTTGACGATGGTGCCGTCAGGCCGACCGCTCAGGGTCGCCGTCCATCCCATGCCGGAGGGGTAGAACGGAATGATCGTGCCGTGCTCGCGGATCTCATGCGGTGTATGGGGTCCCGCCCCCTCGAGGACGTAGGCGTTGACCTCGCCATACTCCGCAACCGTGGTCGTACGAATCGTGACGGGGTCGCCCGGGCGGATCACAGGGAGCGACCGGTCGTACTGGTGACTTACGGCAAAGCCGGCCTCGATGTCGAAGTTCCCGAACGCGAAGTTGACGGACGACCTGCGGTTGCTCATCGGCCGCGACGATAGGCCATCGGGATCCCATGTGTTGCCGACGCGGCCGGGCCGGTGCGTAGGCTCCGATCATGTCCGATACGGTCGTGACCGTCCTCGTCGCTGCTGTCATGGTCGTCGGTGTGGCGGGGACCGTTCTCCCCGTCGTTCCCGGCCTGTGGTTGATCCTGGCTGCGGGTGTGGCCTATGGCGTGGCCACCGGATTCGGAATCATCGGCTGGGTGGCCCTTGGCGTCATGGCGTCGCTCGCCATCGGAGGCACCCTGGTCACCATCGTGCTCCCACAGCGCAGGGCCACGCGGGTCGGTGTGCCCGTATGGGGGCAGGCCCTCGCTGCCGCCCTCGCCGTCGTCGGCCTGTTCGTGATCCCGTTCGTCGGTGCCATGGTCGGCTTCGTGATCGGGATCCTGATTGCGTCGCTTCGCGAGACGAGGGATGTCAGGGCCGCCATACCCGTGGCATTCGCAACGCTGGTATCGATGCTCGTGGCATCGGCCATCCAGTTCGGAGCCGGTGTTGCGATGTTCGTGACGTGGATCGTGTGGGCGATCGTCGGCTGAGGCCAGCCGACGATTGTCAGGATGAATCATCCTTGACACCTAGTGAAACATAGTATAGGTTGCCTAGGTATGCGAGGACAAGCGCTGAAAGGGCATCTCGATCTGCTGCTGTTGGCGGTTCTGGCCGACGGTGCAAAGCACGGGTACGCGGTCATCGACGAGCTGCGTGAGCGCAGCGATGACACATTCGATCTCCCCGAGGGGACGGTCTACCCGGCGTTGCACCGCCTGCAGAAGGGCGGCTTCCTGAGCAGCGAGTGGAGTGAGGTGCACGGACGACGGAGACGCACGTACCGGCTGACCGACAAGGGCCGCGGTGCGCTCGGAGAGCAGCGCTTGGCGTGGGATCAGTTCTCAGACGCCGTCGCCAGGGTGTTGAAGGGAGCCCCATGGCCCGATACGCCCTGATCGACGGCTACCTCGAGACGATGCGGTCCCGCATCCGATGGCGGAGCGATCTCGATGATGTCGTAGCGGAGATGGAGGATCATCTCTACTCCACGACAGAGGGGCTCTGTGCTCGGGGATTCGACGGCCTTGACGCCCAACGAGCCACCCTCGCCCGGTTCGGGGACCCCGAGGTCCTCCAGGCGGCGTTCGCCTCCAACCATCGAGGAGGAATCGCCATGCCAACCACATTCACCAAACAAGCAGGAAACCTCGCGCTCATAGCCGCAGGTGCGTGGGCCGCCGCCCTCGCCCTCATCGCACTCTCGACATGGCGCGATCCGGGCGAGTCGCTGCCGCTGTACGTCGCGACCGTTGTCGCGGTCAGCATCGCCGGATCGCTCGGCCTCGTTGCCATGGTCGGCCTCAGCAGCCGGCTCGGGGGCCTCGGGGTCATCGGCATGACCGGTCTTGCGGTCACCGGACTCGGTGTTGTCGTCGCGTTCGTACTCACGTGGGCCTTTGCAATATGGATGGCCATACAGGGCATCGGAATGCTGATGTTGGCGCTTGCCGCTCGTCCCTCTGCGGAGGTCCCACAAGTCGGCCTCCTCGCGATGGGTTCGGGGTTCATCCTCGGCACCATCGCCTTTGCGGTCGCGAACATCGCCGAGGTCGGGCACCGGGACGAGTTCGGCGACTACCCGGTCGCGTGGTTTATCGGGGCAGCCGTCGGCTTCACGATCTTGGCTCTCGGACTCGCAATCGTGGGACGATGGCTCGCCGGTGAAGAACCCGCCGACATCGACGCCCCGCCGGTGGCGGCCCACTGAATCGAATAGCTCAGCGCCGCGCCCGCATGCCGAAATCGGGGTGGGTCCGCCCACCCCGATCAAGGCCAGGAGGAGGACCGCCATTGTCGGCTTCTCGGCGCTCGCGTTGCCTTCGGGGAGATACTCGGATCGATGGCACAACGATCACCGTCACCCACGACACGATTGCCGTGGCGACGTCGATGAGTGACCGCTGACTGGGACTGATCGGCACCTCGAGTCGGCGCTCCGCCATTGCGGCAGGGGACGAGGACTGTGATCATCCTGTACGCCCGTCCGGGTCCTCTCGCGCCATAATGATCGAATGGCTGTGCGATCCCCGGAAATCGAGGCATTGGTCAGACGCCTGTTCGCCACCCGAGCCTCGGGAGATGATTCTGATGCGATCCTCAACCTCTTCTCGGAGTCTGAGCACTTCCTGGCTTTCGGAAGCGAGGAGGGGGACTGGTGGCTCGGCGCGGAGGGAGTTGGAGTGGTCACTGACACATGGACCTCCAAACCCGATGAGTCAGACACCGTGGTTCGGATCGAGGCATTCGAGAACGGGCCAACAGGATGGGCGGCGGTGGAGGGGCGACGAACGCGTCATGGGTTGCGGTCGTACAGCTATCAGACGTCCCTGGTCCTGCAACTCGAAGGAGGTGCATGGAAGGTCATCTACGTCACTTTCGCAATCATGGTCGACACGGAGGAGATCAACCAGGTCGACCTGACACCCGGACTATCCATCCTGCTCGAATCCCTCGAGGGGTCGGCCAATAACGGTGATGGTGCGAGGCACACCGGAACGGTGATGTTCACCGACATCGTCGACTCAACGGCCCTCTCCCAGGCGATGGGGGATCAACGTTGGATGGCGACGACCAAGGGCCACATGGGGATCCTCCGAAGGATCGTGGAACATGTCGGTGGGACGGAGGTGAAGAGGCTGGGCGATGGGGCGATGTTTCTCTTCCCGTCAGCGGCTTCGGCTCTGGACGCTGCCATCGGGATTCAGCAGGAGATCGTCGCAGCTCCCGAAGGCGTGATCCGGATCCGTGTCGGCATCCACACCGGCGATCTCATGGACAGCGAACGAGACCTGTTCGGACTTGCCGTTCACAAGGCTGCACGGGTTGCCTCCGCGGCAGAGGCAGATCAGATACTGGTGTCCGCCACGACGGCGGGGATGGTGAACCGACACGAGTATCGTCTGGGCCCTCCCGTCACCCTCGAACTCAAGGGACTCGAGGGTACACACGTCGTATTCCCCCTGGAGTGGCAGAGCGATCCGGGTTGAGCGACTGCAGAGTTGTGCGGGGACAACCTATGGTTCGCCGATCATGCGTATCGGATTCCAGGGTGAACCCCACAGCTACAGCCATCAGGCGTCGACCGAACTGTTCCCCGGAGGTGAGCTCATTGGCTTCCCCAGCTTCGCAGCCGCGTTCGACGCCCTCGAGCACGATCACATCGATCGCCTCGTCGTTCCTGTCGAGAACTCGACGACCGGGTCCGTGCTCCCTGTCCTGGATCGGTTGCCGGGCGACGATCGGCACGTCAAGTTCTCGATCCTCGCCGAGCACCTGATCGAGGTCCGACACACCCTCCACGGCCTGCCGGGAGCCCGCATCGAGGAAATCCGCGAAGTGCGCTCGCATCCCCAGGCGCTCGCACAGGCAGAGTACGCGCTCCTCGAGCTCGGGGTGGATGCGATTCCGACCCACGACACCGCCGGTGCCGTCCGCCAGGTGGCGGAAGGTGGTGACCCGACTGTCGCTGCTCTGGCTCCGCCCCTCGCCGGGGAAGCACACGGCCTCGTCGTTCTCAAGGACAACGTGCTCGACAGGGACCACAACACGACCCGGTTCGTGGTCCTGCACGTCGGTGATCCGGAGGTGAACGAGGACGACGACAAGACAACGATTGTCGTGACAGGGTCGCACACGCCGGGGTCGCTCGCATTGATCCTGACCGAGCTGGGCCTTCGCGGCGCCAATCTCACCCGCATCGAGTCACGTCCCGCAGGCAACGCGTGGAACTACCGCTTCTTCATCGACCTCGTCCACGAACCCGGCCCGGCAGGCCTCAAACACGTCCTCGATCCTCCGCCGGCGAACGCCGCTGAGGTCCTCAACCTCGGCAGCTACCGCGCCGCCACCCCCTGAACCCCATCTGTCCCGTTCTTGCGTAACTGAGTTCCGCGCAGGGCGGAACTCAGTTACGCAAGAACGAATTGCCAGATGCGCAGGATCGGAGGGAGTCACTGGTACGGTTCCGCGCCAGGAGGCGACGTGGCAACGAGTACCGCCAGTTTCGGCGCGGGGAAACGCGAGGGGCATGACGCGTCCGACTTCTATGCAAGGCGGATGACCCAGCGGGGCGCCGAGGGAGACCTCGGGCTCGTCGTCGACCCACCGTCGTCGATCATCGACCAGCTCTTCTGCCAATCCTCCGAGTCGATGCACCAGATCCCCGACAACTGCGTCGCGCTCATGGTCACTTCGCCCCCGTACAACGTCGGGAAGGACTACGACGACGACCTCGACATCGACGAGTACCTCGGTCTCCTGCATCGTGTCTTCACGGAGACCTACCGCGTCATCGAACCCGGCGGCAGGGTCGCGGTCAATGTCGCGAACCTCGGTCGGAAGCCGTATCTCCCCCTCAACCAATACGTTGCGGCCGCCTTGACCGAGATCGGATTCGACCTGCGAGGCGAGATCATCTGGCAGAAAGCGAAGTCGGCGGGCGGTTCATGTGCCTGGGGATCATGGCGATCTGCCAAGAACCCGACCCTTCGGGACCTCCACGAGTACATCATCGTCGCCTCGAAGGGCTCGTACGCCCGCCAACGACAGGGTGAGGACACGATCGGCAAGGACATGTTCCTCGATGCCACCGTGTCGATCTGGGACATCCTCCCCGAGTCGGCTCGACGTGTGGGCCATCCCGCGCCGTTTCCCGTCGAACTGCCGAGGCGGCTCATCGAGCTGTACACGTTCAAGGGCGATCTCATCCTCGACCCGTTCCTCGGATCCGGGTCCACTGCGGTGGCGGCTGTCGAGTCCGGACGGCACTTCGTCGGGTTCGACCTCTCACGCGAGTACCTCGAGATCGCTGAGCGCCGAATCCATGAGGGCAGGATGGGGACCCGGGGTATCAGCCTCTGAGTCGCTTCGCCGGCCGGACCCCCGTGTGTGGGTCAGACGACCTCGCCCGTCGCCGCGAGCCGATCGGCGTGAACGGCGTACTCCTGATCCGGGCTCTTCAGGGATCGCAGGACCATGTATCCGACGGCACCTGACACGGCCGACCCGAGGAAGATGCCGAGTTTCGCCTCATCACCGAACA
>DATHUV010000043.1:0-34310 GCA_035461905.1 Acidimicrobiia bacterium
CCCATTGATCCCCGTCACGTCGGTCAGGGAGAGGATCGTCTCCCACCGATCGGCATCGAGAACGTCCTCTGGGGACGCGCGAATGGCATGGATCACCAACGGGTCCATCGACACGTCGTACTCGGCGATCGCTCCGTCCCATGTGAACGAAGCGGGTTCCCAGGCCGGCCGCTCCAGCTCGATCGTGCCTGCCACAGCACGGTCGAGGGCGTACCGGCCCTCGTTATCCGTCTGATCCTGTACGTCGCCGAGCGCCACCGAGACACCGGGGAGCGGCCTCCCATCGTTTGTCGTGACGACCCCGCTGAGCACGACAGGTTCGAGCCGGAACTCGACGGTGCCGTTGTCGGGGTACTGCTCGACGAGGAACCTCCACGGTTCGAACCCGGGCGCCGAAACATCGAGTTCGACCGGTGCTCCCTGCCAACTGATGAGGGGCGCACCGTCGACGAGCGACGCCTCGGAGCCGTCCACGAGCACGGTTGCATCGATCGCGACCAGGTCGTCGGCGGCGAGCACCACAACCGTGAACGCCGGCGCTCCCCGATCGGGTGAAACCACCGCATCCCCCGGGTGGACTCCGAGCGCGCCTGAGCACGCGGACAGCGCCACGGTGCACAGCGCACCGCCGATGAGGAGCCGGAGTGGCATGTCATCCGATCGAAGGGTCGCGGTGAGGGTACAAGCCGCTTGCCGAAGTGGACGGGTGGTGATACCTTCGAAGTGCTGGATCGACACGGGCGAACGCAACGGGGGGTTGCATGGCTGACGCTGCACGGCAATCGGCGATTGCCGACGCCATCGGCCTGTACCTCGAGTCCGTCGCCTCCCACGATTTACTCACCGCCGAGGACGAAGTCCGCCTCGCGCGCGCGATCGAACGGGGACACCTCGCGGAGGAGGCTCTCGCCACCGAGGGTGAGATCGACGCCGAGCGGAGGGTCGAACTCGTCCGATGGGTACGCCAGGCCGATCATGCCAAGCAGCAGTTCATCCGCTCGAACCTGCGCCTCGTGATCTCGATCGCGAAGCGGTACACGGGTAGGGGCCTCGACCTGCTCGACCTCATCCAGGAAGGGAACCTCGGTCTCATCCGGGCGGTCGAGAAGTTCGATTGGAGGAAGGGATTCAAGTTCTCGACCTACGCGACATGGTGGATCCGACAGGCCATCACTCGGGGCCTCGGCAACCAGGGACGGACCATTCGACTCCCCGTCCACATGGTCGATGTGGTCCGCACCGTGCAGGAGGCTGAGCTGTCGCTGCACGAGCAGCTCAGGCGACTGCCAACGATCGCCGAGATCGCCCAGGTGAGCGGGCTCGACGAGGACAAGATCCTCATCGCGCTCAATGCACCCGGGGACACCATCTCACTCGATCGGCCGGTGGGCGACGACGGCGACGCCGAACTCGGGGACTTCATTCCCGACGACGGTTCGGACGATCCGTTCGCAGCGATCGCTGAGCGGTCGAGGCGTGATGAGCTCGTTCGGGCGCTCGGGACGCTCGAGGAGCGCGAGCAGACGGTCCTCGTCCTGCGGTACGGTCTCGATGCCGAGCCACCGCGCACGCTCTCGGACGTCGGTTCCGCGCTCGGGATCACCCGTGAGCGCGTCCGTCAGATCGAGACGCGCGCCCTCGGGAAACTCCGCCACCCGTCGAACGCGTACGACCTCCAGGGGCTCTTGTAGCGGTCCACCCAGCAAACGGTTGACCGCCCGCTCAGAACAGTCGCAGGACGTCCGAATCGGCGCCGCGCAAGTCGTCGTAGTCGATCTCGATGCACGTGATCCCCCTGTCCGCGGCGAGGAGGCGCGCCTGGGGTTTCACGATCTGGGCTGCAAGGATGCCCCTCACGGGAGCGAGGCGGGTGTCTCGATTGAGGAACTCGAGGTATCTCGTGAGCTGCTCGACGCCGTCGATCTCGCCTCGTCGCTTCACCTCTATGGCGACGGTCGTTCCGTCGGCATCGCGACAAAGCAGATCGACAGGCCCGATGGGTGTCGGGTACTCACGCCTGATCAGCGACATCCCTGCGCCGAAGGTCTCGGGCCGTTCCCCGAGCAGCCTCTGGAGCTCGAGTTCCACACCGTCCTTGACGAGGCCCGGATCCTCACCCATTGCGAGCTCGGTCTCGAAGTGGATCTCCCCGAACTCGATGATGAGTCGCTCCCCCTTCGGGTTCGCGACGATCCACAGGTCACCCTCGACGGTGATCGTGTTGGGTGAGTTCATCCAATTGAGGGGTTTGTATGCGCCACCGTCGGCGTGGACGGCGACGCATCCATCCGCCTTGACCATGACGAGCCGGGTGGCGGAGGGAAGGAACGCCTGAAGACGCCCATCGTATCGAACGGTGCACTCTGCGATCCGGATCCTCACATCGAGTGAGACTAGGACACGACCTGCAGCGTTCCCCCGATGGTTCTGCGGCCGGCCGCTACCCGATCGAGCCTTCCATCTGGAGTTCGATGAGGCGATTGAGCTCGACGGCGTACTCCATGGGGAGCTCCCTGACGATCGGCTCGATGAATCCAGCGACGACCATTGCGGTGGCCTGCGCCTCGGTGAGCCCGCGGCTCATCAGGTAGAAGAGTTGGTCCTCACCGACCTTCGACACCGTGGCCTCGTGGCCGATGTCGACGTTGGATTCCTCGATCTCCATGTACGGGTAGGTGTCCGATCGCGAGTCCTCATCGAGGAGCAGGGCGTCACACATCACGAAGGACTTCGAGTTCTCAGCACCATCCTCGACCCTCACGAGCCCTCTGTATGCAGCGCGGCCTCCGCCCTTGCTGATCGACTTCGATGTGATGAGAGACGTCGTATTCGGAGCGACGTGCACCATCTTCGCCCCGGCATCGAGGACCTGACCGGTGTTCGCAAACGCGATCGACAGGACCTCCCCGTGGGCGCCATCCTCCATCAACCACACGGCGGGGTACTTCATGGTGAGACCCGAGCCGAGATTGCCGTCGATCCACTCCATCGTGGCGTTCCGGTACGCCGCAGCACGCTTCGTGACCAGGTTCAGGACGTTGTTCGACCAGTTCTGGATGGTCGTGTACCGGCACCGACCCCCCTCCTTGACAATGACCTCGACGACCGCTGCGTGGAGCGAATCGTTGGTGTACACGGGAGCAGAGCACCCCTCGACGTAGTGGCAGAAGGCACCCTCGTCGACGATGATCAGGGTCCTCTCGAACTGACCCATGCTCTCGGCGTTGATGCGGAAGTAGGCCTGGAGCGGCTCGTCGACATGGACGCCGGGCGGTACGTAGATGAAGGACCCGCCCGACCAGACCGCCGAGTTGAGTGCGGCGAACTTGTTGTCGTTCGGGGGGATGATCGTGCCGAAGTACTCCTGGACGAGCTCCGGGTACTCCCGCACGGCCGTGTCCATGTCACAGAACAGGACGCCGAGGCCCTCGAGGTCCTCCCGATTCCGGTGGTACACGACCTCGGACTCGTACTGTGCCGTCACGCCCGCGAGGTACTTGCGTTCTGCTTCGGGAATGCCGAGCTTCTCGTAGGTGTCCTTGATGGACTCGGGAACCATGTCCCAGTCCTTCGCCTGGCCCTCCATCGGCTTGATGTAGTAGTAGATGTTCTCGTAATCGATGTCGTTGAGGATGCCTGCGCCACCCCACTGCGGGGTCGGCTTCGCGAGGAACCGCTTGTAGGACTTGAGCCGGAACTCGAGCATCCACTCCGGTTCGCCCTTCATGGCCGACATGTCGCGGATGAGCTGCTCCGACAGACCCTTCTCGGGCTTGTAGATGTACCCGTCCTGGGAGTCCGACCAACCGAGTTGATAGCTACCGAGATCGATTTCGACTGTGGTCACGACGACTCCTGGTGCTGGGGATGGATCGCATTTGCACTATGCGCCTAGTGGAATCATACCGGATCCGGCCGCCGGGTTGGACGGTTGTCCGCATTTCCCGAACTCACGGTACGACTCGCCCGGGCAGCTGCGAGTGGGAGTGGGGGAAGACCGGGCCGCCCGGGCGAGTCGTAACTCGTACCGTTACAACGTCGCGAACGGATCGATTGGTTCCGGAGAGCATGGTTCGAGAGCCGGGAAGTCGTCAGGTCGGGATGTCCGGGATGGAGACCTCGACGCGAACGGGAGATCCTTGTGCATCGGTCGCCTCAGCGAGCGCAGGCGGATCGGGCCGCAGTATCCAGAACCTCGCGACGTGCTCATCCCACTTCCCAAGGAGTGACAGGGCCCTCGGCGACGATGTCCGTGCCGCATGCTCCTTGAGCAGCGACTCGAGCGATGCGGCGTCCGCGGCTGCAAGCCGGCGCGGCGGCGGGGCGTCCCCTGACAGGTGGCCCTTGATCCTCGTGTCGGGGTCGTACAGGTACAGGGTTCCTCCCGTCATGCCTGCGGCGATGTTGCGGCCTGCTCCTCCGAGGATGACCACGATCCCACCGGTCATGTATTCGCAGGCGTGGTCGGAAGTGCCCTCGACGACGGCGACGGCACCCGAGTTGCGCACGGCGAACCTCTGGCCGACCGATCCGGCAACGAACAGACGGCCCCCGGTCGCACCGTACAGGCATGCGTTTCCCGCGCCGTGGGGCACGCTCGAGGACGCCGTGAAGGGACGGATGGCGATCGAACCTCCACCCATTCCCTTTCCGACGTAGTCGTTTCCGACGCCGTCGAGGTCGATGTCGACACCTCGGCCCAAGAACGCGCCGAACGACTGGCCCGCCGTCCCGGAGAGGCGTATGAACACCGTCCCTTCATCGAGGCCTGCGTCGCCTCGGATCTCGGCGATCTCACCGGACAGGCGCGTGCCCACCGAACGGTCGGTGTTGCGGATCGGGAACGCGACGCTCTGGGCCCCCTCACCGCGAAGCGCTCGACGACCGACCTCTGCGAGCTGTTCTCCGAGTGGGGAGCGTGTGACCCGCCGGAATGCCCTGTCATCGCCGACGTCTGCGCGCACGAGCAATGTCGCGAGGTCCGCGGCCGTGCCTCCGCCGCGGGCGGCCAGCAGGTCACCCCTCCCGATGATCTCCTCGATCGACCGTGCCCCCATCGCTGCGAGCGTGCTCCTGATGTCGTTCGCGATCATCGTGAACAGGGCGACCACCTGGTCAACCGTTCCCGTGTACTTCGCACGCAGGTCCTCTCGCTGTGTCGCGATTCCGACGGGACACGTGTTTTCATGGCACTGGCGCACCATCTTGCATCCGAGTGCGATGAGGGGCAGCGTCCCGAAGCCATAGCGGTCCGCACCGAGGAGGGCGGCGACGACGACGTCCCTCCCCGTTCGAATGCCGCCGTCGGTCTCGAGCGTGATCGACGCGCGGAGCCCGTTCGCGACCAGCGACTGGTGGGCCTCGGCCAGGCCGATCTCCCAAGGGGAGCCTGCGTGCTTGATCGACACGAGCGGCGATGCACCCGTCCCTCCTGCATTCCCCGAGACGGTGACCCCGTCCGCTGAAGCCTTGGCGACGCCCACCGCGATGGTCCCGACGCCGGGTCCCGAAACGAGCTTGACGCTCACACGAGCGAGGGGCTTGAAGGTCTTCAGGTCGTAGATGAGTTGGGCGAGGTCCTCGATCGAGTAGATGTCGTGATGCGGCGGGGGGGAGATCAGGGTCACACCCGGTTCGGTGTGGCGAAGCCTGGCGATCTCGACGCTGACCTTGTGCCCTGGGAGCTGCCCACCCTCACCGGGCTTCGAGCCCTGCGCCATCTTGATCTGGAACTCCTCCGCGGACGCGAGATAGCCAGGCGTCACGCCGAAGCGACCGCTGGCGACCTGCTTGATCCCGGAGTTCTTCGGAGTCCCGAAGCGCAGTGGGTCCTCGCCACCCTCCCCCGAGTTCGACAGGGCACCGATGAGGTTCATCGCCTCTGCGAGATGTTCGTGCGTCTCCTTCGACAGCGCCCCGAGCGACATCGCGGCGGTGACGAACCTGCGCATGATCCTCGCCGCAGGTTCCACCTCCTCGATTGGCACCGGTGGCCCGAGCGGCTCGATTTCGAGGAGGTCACGCAGCTCCATGACTGCCCGCTCGTCCTGGACGACCGACAGGTACGCGTCGTAGTCCTCGGTCGCACCGGACCGAACGGCCTTCTGGAGCGCCAGCACGGTTCGAGGCGCGGCGACGTGCGGATAGCCGCCTCGGCGGTGCTTGTAGAACCCCTCGATCTCCTCGGTGTCGTTGGCGTAGCGCGCGTGGCGCTCGATCACGTGTGCGGCGAGCCCATCGAACCCGATGCCGCCGATGCGTCGCTGAACGAACCGGAACGCGAGATTGCACACGTCCTCGTCGAGCCCGATCGCTTCGAAGAGCTCGGACGATCGGTACGACTTGATCGTGCAGATCCCCATCTTGGACATGATCTTCAGCAGGCCCTTCTCGAGGCTGGACCGGTAGTTCTCCTGCGCCTCGACAACGCCCTCGGGAATGTCACCTGAGGCCGCCATCGCCCTGACCTGCTCGATGGCGAGATAGGGGTTCACCGCTGCCGCACCGAACCCGATGAGGCACGCGACGTCGTGGGCGTCGCGTGGTTCACCCGACACGGCGATGATCGATGCCTTGAGCCGGAGGCCGGCGTCGATGAGGTGATGGTGCACGGCTCCCACGGCGAGGGCGATGGGAATCGGGGCGTGCGCTGCGTCTGTCGCGCGGTCAGAGAGCATCACGATGGTCGCGCCATGCGCCACGGCAGCCTCGACTTCAGCGCACACCTCTGCGATTGCCTCGACCATGCCAGTTGCGCCACCTGCAGGGTCGAACAGGATGTCGACCCACACTGATTCGAATGCGGCATCGCCCGCCTCGAGCATCGCGGTGACGTCCGAATCCGAGAGCACGGGGGAAGCGAGCTCGATCATGTGGGCCTGCTGGGGAGTCTCCTCGAGCAATGAGCCGTGCCTTCCCACGTAGGTCCGCAACGACATGACCAGCTTCTCGCGGATCGGGTCCATGGGGGGATTGGTGACCTGGGCGAAGGCCTGCTGGAAGTAGCGGGTGATCCTCTGGGGGAACTCCGACAGTGCGGACAGCCCCGTGTCGTGGCCCATCGACAGGATCGGCTCGATTCCCTCGGCCATCGGGCGGAGTATCAGCCGACGTTCCTCGTGTGTGTATCCGAACACCCTGCTCAATGCGTCCGCATCGAACCGATCATCCTGGATGTCGTCGAAAGGGTCACTGACGTAGTGGGTCTCCGTGGAGATCCACTCCGCAAATGGTGCCTTGGCGGCGAGCCGCGCCTTGACGTCCCCCGAGAGGTGGTACGAACCATCCCGCAGATCCACCTCGAAGACCTCTCCGGGGCCGAGCTGTCCCGTCTCGATCGCGAGCACCTCGACACCTGGCGCGATCCCCGCCTCAGAAGCGATGAGTACGGTGTCCTCGGTCACCGTCCACCTCGCAGGGCGCAGCCCGTTCCTGTCGAGGCCGGCGATCACCGTGCGCCCGTCCGAGGCCGCGATCGCAGCAGGACCGTCCCACGGCTCCACGAGGAAGGCGTGGTACTCGTAGAAGGCCCGCAGGGCCGGGTCGAGATCCTCGACGTTCTCCCATGCCTGGGGGATGAGCATCTCCTTGACGTGGGCGAGGCCGCGGCCCGAACGCACGAGCACCTCGGTTGCCTCGTCGAGGCTGGCAGAGTCACTCCCGATTCCAGGACGCACGAGGGGAGCGAGTTCGGTGACGGCGTCACCCCACACGCTGGACCCGAGATCGTTCGAGCGGGCGATCATCCACGCGCGGTTTCCCTGCACGGTGTTGATCTCGCCGTTGTGGGCGAGCATCCGGAAGGGTTGGGCGAGCTCCCACGATGGCCTCGTGTTGGTCGAATAGCGCTGATGGAAGATCGCGAAATCCGACTCGTACACGGGGTCGCGGAGGTCCCAATAGAACCCCTCGATGGTGTCAGCCGTGAACAGGCCCTTGTAGACGACGGTCCGGCACGATGCCGAGGCGATGTGGAGGCCCGACATGTCGGCCCGCTCGATCAGCTTGCGTGCAAGGAAGAGCGCGTTCTCGAACTCATCCATGTGGTCGGCGTTCGCGGGAGAACCCACGATCGCCTGTTCGATGATCGGCAACGAGGCCTTCGCCGTCGGCGAGAGGACGTTGGCGCCGATCGGAACGGTCCTCCACGACAGGACGGGGATTCCCTTCGCTGCGAGCGCGCCCTCAATGAGCGTCCTGGCGTCGGTGACGCCGTCCACCGGCAGGAAGGCCATCACGAGCCCGATCCGGTCCCGTGGGGGGACATCGACACCGATCGCCCGCAGCTCACGCTCGATCAGTCGATGGGGAATCCGCGTCATCATCCCCGCTCCGTCGCCCGTGCCGTCCGCTGACCGGGCACCTCGATGGTCGAGGTTGTGGAGGCATTCGATTCCGAGGCGGACGATGCGGTGGGACACGGACGTCGTACGGTCCGCCACGAATCCGACCCCGCAGGCGTCATGGTGCTGTGACGGGTCGTAGAGCGGGTAGCGGGACATCATGGGCTCCTCGGATCGTCCGCCCCGGGGTACTGAAGTGCACGCATGCGCCTCTCGGGACCGTTGTGCCCGGGAAGGAGCAGGGAAGATATCACTCCGAAGTGAGTTCGCTAAATCGTCGCAGATCAGAAGACCTGGTTGCACCAGGGCTGGCGCACCGTGCGCATCAACCGATGGAGCCGAACCACATGGTGATCGTCTCCACGGAGTCGGCCTGCAGCGGCATGGGCCATCGCATCACCCCCGCCGAGATACAGGGCGCCGAGGACATCGATGTCCACGGAGAGGTCGGGTACAGCCCCGGTGCGTTCGACCCTACCTGTCCCGCCCTCGACGACCAGGGAGTAGGAACCGGACGTCGAGGGCCTGGTTGCGTCGACCACCTCGAAGGTCACTTCGCCATCCTCCTCGTACGTTCGGGCCTCGAGCGCCGCTGCGACATCGAGGATCCGTATCCACAATGCATCCGAAACGCGAGAGGTGCGGACCCTACGCGGCTCCGTGACCATCGCGGGCAGGGGGTCATCGATCGGCGTGTTCCACGCCTCGACGTTCGGGCTCAGGTCGATCCTGGTGAGGTACGCCCACAGCGATGCGAGGGCTTGTGGCGTCTCGGCGATGATCTCCCCGACATCGACCTTGCCGTTCGCGTGGCCGTCGTCTGACTCCCCGCTCTTCTGGCGGTACATGGCGTATCCGTCGACGCCGTCCGGTCCGTCGTGGACGACGTACCGGCGCTTGGTACGTCCGCGGCGCATCCACTCCTCGTCGGGCAGCACCTCGTTCTTCCACCATGGTTCGGATCGGGCGTACATCCCCGGCCTGGTCGGGAGGACCCGATCGAACACAGGGGCGAAGGCCTCGAGGGCGGCCTCGGGTGCGATGCGTCGCACACGGTCGACGCCGACGCCGGGTCGCATCGTGATCGAAGGTCCAAACAGCGTGTACGAACGGTGCTGGGTCGCTATGCCATACCCGAATCGCCCGTAGATGCCGGATTCGGAGGCCCAGAGTCCTGCAATTGCGTATCCGGCATCGACGGCGTTCTCGAGATGGGCGGCCATCATGTCGCGCAGCATCCCCATTCGTCGGTGTGTCGGCAACACGGTGACGACCGTCGTCCCTTCCATCGGAAAGCGGTCACCGCCGGGGATCGTCACCTCGAGCCCATAGCCGCCGAAGGTCGCGACGATCTGGTGCCCTTCGAACACGGCGAGGGTTCGCTCGGGGGGAAGGGTCGAGCGAACGAGTTCCGGGAACCCTTCTGACGGAAGATCGTCCCCGAACCCGTCGATGAACGCCTCGACGAACGCGGGGTACTCCTCGGACGTCACGGGGCGGATGATGAAGTCGGTCATGGCGGATTCTCCCACGATCGTCACGGTCTGATCGATGCCGGGTCGGCAGATGGCGCCCGGTGGCGCCATGGTATGCACCCGACAGGGGCGACCGCGTCCCTCGTTAGATTTCGGGTTCCCAGCCCCGGAACGAGGGAGCATCATGTCGAAGGTCCGCATCGCAGCCCAGATCCACCCCCAGCACGCGGAGTACGCCGATATTCGAAGGGCGGCGAGCAGGGCGGAGGAGATCGGGGTCGACGTCCTCTACAACTGGGATCACTTCTATCCGCTCTACGGTGGGGACGCATACGGCAACGACGCGAACGTCGGGAAGCACTTCGAATGCTGGACGATGCTCGGTGCGTGGGCGGAGGCGACCGAACGGATCAGGATCGGACCACTGGTCACATGCAACTCGTACCGGAATCCCCAGCTCCTCGCCGACATGGCACGCACAGTTGACGTGATCTCCGGGGGCCGGGCGATCCTCGGCATCGGCTCGGGCTGGTTCGAGAAGGACTACGACGAGTACGGCTACGAGTTCGGGACGGCGCCGGGCCGGCTCAAGGCGCTCGACGCCGCGATGCCCCTGATCAAGCACAGGCTCTCCGAACTCGATCCACAGCCCACGGGACCGCTCCCCATCCTCATCGGGGGTGGCGGGGAGAAGGTGACGCTCCGGATAGTGGCCGAGCACGCCGACATATGGCACGGGTTCGGCAACCCGGACACGTTCCGGCACAAGAACGCCGTACTCGATGACTGGTGCTCGAAGGTCGGTCGGGATGCAAACGACATCGAGCGTTCGATCGGCGTCAACGCCGCCCATATCGACAGGGCAGCGGAATGGCTGGACGCAGGGGCGGACGAGATCACCCTCGGCCTCAACGGCCCCGACTACGACATGGCGCCGGTGAAGGAATGGCTCGCCTGGCGGGACGAGGTCAACGCTCGCTGACGCCGTGCGGTCCGTTGCCGTAGCCTCGCACCGAACGAGGCACAGCCACGCCGTCCTCGAGGTCGGGCGCGGGCTCGGGAGGCCCTGCGACGGTCGAGAGTGGGAGGACGCCCGCCCAGATGCCCGATCCAAGATCCTCCACGTCATCACCGGGTGGGCCGGAGCGCACCTTGGCGGACGCCTCTTCGATCTCCACGGCGAGCAGCCTCGTCCCCTTGTCCTCCTTGACCGACGGCCATCGCGCCTCGTCCCATCGACCCGGCAGCATGTGCTCGGTGATCGCCCTGAACGCGATCGTTCGTTCCTCGGGGTCCGTCACGACGCGGGGAGTCCCGAAGGCCACGACCGATCGGTAGTTGAGCGAGTGGTGGAACAGGGATCGAGCAGCGACGATGCCATCGACGATCGTCGCCGCGATGCTGACCTGCTCTCCCACCGTTGTGCGCATCATCCGTGACGCCGGAGACCCGTGCAGGTACACCGTGTCACCGACCCTCGCGTGGATCGTGGGGATGACGACAGGCCCATCGTCGGTGGAGAACCCCACGTGGCAGATGAGGGCCTCGTCGAGAATGGCGTGGACGGTGTCCGCGTCGTACCTGCCACGGTCAGGAAGCCGGCGGACAGTTGAGCGTGGCGAAATGGGCTGCATCGTTCGAGGGTAGATCGAGGCGGCGACACAAGCGACTCGCCTGGCAAGCGAATCGGCGCCCCTGGCGTCACGCAAGGCCTCGTTGCCACACATCGACGAGTTCCTGGTATCGAGGTACGTCGCGGACCAGCTCGTCGTGGGTCCCGCGTGCGATGATGCGCCCGTCATCGACCATCACCACCCTGTCGGCGCGCTCGGCGCTCCGGAGCCGGTGGGCGATCACGATCGACGTCCTCCCTGTGAGCAGCGCGGCCAAGGCGGTCTCGACGTTGGCCTCAGTCTCGGGATCGAGGTTCGAGGTCGCCTCGTCGAGCACGATCACGGCCGGATCGGCGAGGAACGCACGTGCCAGGGCTACGAGCTGCCGTTCACCCGCCGAGAACCGACCACCGCGTTCGCGAACCTCGGTGTCGAGTCCCTCAGGAAGTGACGACACCCATTCGGCGATCCCCATCGCCTCGAGCACCGTCCACACCTCGGTGTCCGGCGCACCGGGCTTCGCGTACTTGACGTTGTCGCGCAGCGTGCCCGCAAAGAGGAACCCATCCTGGGGAATCAGGGCCAGGGCCTCGACGCGCGACCTCTCCGTCGTGTCCTTGAGGTCGACGTCGTCGACGCTGACCGTTCCCCGACGGGGGTCGTAGAAGCGCATCGCGAGCTTGGCGAGGGTCGACTTTCCCGATCCGGTCTCGCCGACGATCGCGACGCGTTCGCCCGGTTCCACGTCGAGGTCGATGTCGTGAAGGACGAGGGGGCCATCCCCGTAGCCGAAGGACACGGACTCGAACCGCACCCTGCCGGCCACGGGATCGGGGATGTCGTAGGCGCCGTGCCTGTCGGACACGACGACCTCCTCGTCCATGAGCCCGAACAGCTTCGCGAGCGCGGCGAGGGCGGACTGGAGCAGGTTGTAGACGTTCGAGAGGTTGATGATGGGCTGGAAGAACCAGTCGAGGTACAAGAGGAACGCAACGAGTGTCCCGACCGTCATCGAGCCGTCGATGACCCTCCGCGTCCCGATCGCCAGCGATGCGGCGATGGCCACGACACGGAGGAACGCTACGACGGGGAAGTACCACGAGATGGCACGGGCCGCCGCCATGTTCGCCTCGAAATGCCGTTCGTTGACACGGCCGAACGAGCGTGCCTGTGCGCCTTCCTGTGTGAATGCCTGGACCACGCGCACGCCGGTGATGCCCTCTTGCAGGCTCCCGAGGACCTGGCCGATCCGTTCCCGCACCATGTCGTAGGCCTTGCGCGCCTGTCGCTGGAAGAACACGGTGACGATGAGCAGAACCGCGACGACCGCCATCACTGCAGAGGCCATCTGCGCATCGACGAGGAACAGGGCGATGGTCACGCCGACAACGGTGAGGAGGTTGCTCAGCGCCATCACGGCGCCGTCGGATGCGAACTCCTGGAGGGACTCGATGTCGGCCGTCATCCGCGAGACGAGGACACCGCTCTTGGATCGGGAGAAGAACCCCATATCGAGGCGAAGCATCCGACCGAACACGACCCCGCGGAGCTGCTTGAGGTACTGCTCACCGACATAGGCGACGCTCCACTGCGACACCAGCGTGATCACGTACTGGATCGCGAGGAGGGCGACGAAGACGCCCCCCGCAATGAGGATGACGTCCCTGTCCCCCTCCGTGATGCCCTCGTCGACGCCGGTTCGCACGACGATCGGCCCGATCAGGCGCACAACGGTCGCGATCACCGTGGCGACCACAGCCCCCGTCAGCGCCCAACCGAGGCCCTCGGAGATGCGTGCGGCCCTCGAGATCAGCCTGCCCGGCCGTTCGATCCGGTAGTCGCCCGCAGAGGCCATGTACTTCATCGCGCGACCTCGATGTCTCCTGCGGCGAGTACCTCGGAGTACCTCGGGACACTCTCGAGGAGGTCAGCGTGGGGACCGAAGGCGACAACCGATCCGTCCTCGATGAACGCGACGTTGTCCACGAGGGAGAGTGTCGAGGTCCGGTGGGCCACGATCACCGTGGTTCGCCCTGCCATGACCTGTCGGAGGGCTGCTTGGATCTCGGCCTCGACGACCGCGTCGACAGAGGACGTCGCATCGTCGAGCACGAGCACGCGGGGATCCCTGATGACCCCTCGTGCGAGGCTCACGCGCTGTCGCTGGCCGCCGGACAGTGTGGCTCCCCTCTCACCGACGACGGTCCGGTAGGCCTCCGGAAGCTCGCAGATGAAGTCATGGGCCCGAGCAAGCCGAGCTGCGGACCGGACCTGTTCGTCCGACGCCGACGGATCCCCGATTCGGATGTTGTCCTCGATCGAGGCCGAGAACAGGAACGTCTCCTGGAACACGACGGCAACCTCATTGCGGAGTTGCTCGAGACCAATCTCGCGAACGTCGACGCCGTCGATCGACACCGAACCTCCGGTGACGTCATAGAACCTCGGGATCAGGTGGGCCAACGTCGTCTTCCCTGCGCCGGTTGCTCCGACCAGGCCAACACTCGTGCCTCCGGGAATCACGAGGTCGACGCCGGCGAGGATCTCGGCACCATCCGGATAGCCGAACCTCACCGCCTCGAACCGGATCTCCCCTTGGCCTTCCGCCAGCCGGCGGGGGCGCACCGGCTCCGTGACATCCGGTTCCGTCTCGATCAGCTCGTCGATGCGCGTCGCTGCGGCTGCGGACCGCGGAAGGTTTGCGAAGAACCAGCCCGTGATCATGAGGGGGAGGACCATCACTGCGAGGTACTGGGTGAAGGACACGAACTCGCCGATCGAGACCGCGCCGTCGACGACCCTGATGCCGCCGATGACGAGCACCGCAACGGTTCCGAGTGCGGGGATGACCTCGAAGAGCGGTCGGTGGATCGCGCGCTCCCTGGCCATGTCCATCGCCGCGTCGTAGATCCGCTCCGCCTCCTCGTCGAGGCGCTCCTGGTGCTGGGCCTCCTGGCCGTAGCTCTTGACGACCTCGATCCCCGTGACGGTCTCCTCGACCACATGTGACAGTGACGAGAGCCGCTCCTGCAGGTCGAAGGAGTAGCCGACGACCCTGCTCGCGAACCGGGCGGACGTGACAAGCAGCGCCGGGACCATGAGCGCGGCGACACCGCCGAGCACGGGGTCGATCACGACGAGGACGACGGCCACGACCACGAAGAGGGCGAGGTTGGCGAGGGTGATGGGAAGCATCGCAAGGATGAGCCTGACCTGGCCGAGATCCGATGAAGCCCGTGCCATGAGCTGGCCTGTCGAGGTCACGTCGTGAAACGAGAACGCCATCCGTTGGATGTGAGTGAAGAGGCGATTCCGGATGTCTGCTTCCGCGCGGTACGAGAGCTTGAAGCCGAAGTACCGACGCATGCCGATCCCTACGGCCTCGATGATCGCCACGAGGATGAGGCCGATGAGAATCGGCCAGATCAACGACCAATCGCCCTCGTCGACGGCGATGTCGACCGTTCGACCGACGAAGTACGGGATCGTGACGACCATCGCCATCCAGATGAGTGCACCCACGATCGACAGGGCTGCGATTCGCCAGTAGTGGCGCAGGACACGCCACAGGAGGTCGAGACCCGTCCTGACGTCGGACAGGTGGGAGGTTCGGGCGCGCATCGAGCCAACCCTACCGCAGGTCGAGATCCCCGAATGCCCCGGCGAAGGCTGCGATCACCGTCGGTGCAGCGACGACCACGACGCCGATGTAGTACAGCCACACGAGGATCACACCCGCCGTTCCGACGACCGCGATCGTCCCGGAGTCGATCTCAGGGGACAGCCTGGCCGCCAGGAGCGTGCCGAACACGATGAGCGCCGCGACGATGCCCGCAACCACACCAGCGTGCGCCATGGGTTGTGGAGGCCCCCAGTGGTAGATCGCCCACAACAGGAACCACACGAAGGCGACGGCGATGACTGCGACGATCAACCGCGCCATCCCCGTTCCACCGACGCCGAAGAAGTCGGCGATGCCGCCCCAGATGCGGTTGCCGAGGAGTCCGACGGCGTAGGCGCCGAGGATGCCGATGCCAGCTACCACCGTCACCGCAACACCCAACAGGCGCGAGCGCAGGTATCCGCGCTCGTCCCGTGCCCCCTCGACGGCGCGCAGCGCCTTCTGCACGGCATACACGGCGCGTGATCCCGACCACAAGGCGACGAGCAGCGAGATGACGAGGATGTACCCGGCCTCGTTCTGGATCCACACGACGGACTGGGTGAGGATGTCGATGAGGAACGCTGCAATCTCCGGGGGCAACGCCGTCTCCATCGCCGCATACAGGTCGGTGAGGATCTGGTTGGACGGGTCGAAGAACGTCAGGAGCGCTGCGAACGCGAGCGCGAGCGGCACCAGCGCGAACAGGCTGTTGTAGGCGATCGCCGCACCCATGAGGAGGGGGTCCGCGCGCCGGATCGGCTCAGCGCTCCTGGACCACACATCCTGCGCGAACTCCACAACCAACGCCATGGTCCGAGACTAGGAGCCTCCTCTGGCGACGCGATGGGTACCTCGACTACTCGGAACCGGTTTCTACACTCGCCCCGATGCGCACCGCCGCACCCCTGTTCCTCGCCGTCGCCATCCTCGCATCGTCCTGCGTGGCCGGTGGGGACAACGTCATCGCCGCTGACACGACGAACGCGACGGCCACCACCGCACCATCCGTTCCACAGTCGACGGCCCCGACCGATTCCACGGGCACGTCGGGCCCGAACGAGACATCGACGTCAACATCCACGACGTTCGCTCCACGCCCGACCGGGGTCGTCACGCCGGACACGGTCTTCAGGCCCTGGGGAACCGTCGAGGGTCTCACCATGTTCCGGGGCAACCCGACGAGGACCTTCTTCGGAACCGGGCCGGTCCCGGCTTCGGCACCCGAGCAGCTGTGGCGTTACCCAGACTCCCCGATGGCGGGGCTGTCACCTGAAGGGGAGGAGGAGAAGTGGTGGTACGGAACGGGGTGGACCGGCCAGCCCCTCGTCCACGAACGCGACGACGGGATCACCGAGCTGATCTTCGGTGCATACGACAAGCAGATCCACTTCCTTGATGCTGACACCGGTGAGCAGCTCCGACCCGGATTCGACATGGGCGACATCATCAAGGGAACGGTCACACTCGATCCCGACGGCTATCCACTGCTCTACGCAGGGTCTCGGGATCCCCGGTTCCGGATCCTCGCCCTCGACGGTGACGAGGTCCGCGAGGTTTGGTCACTGCATGCAAAGGCGGTCGACGGCATGTGGAACGACGACTGGGACTCGAACCCCGTGGTCGTCGACGACATGCTGTACGTCGGCGGGGAGAACTCGTGGTGGTTCGCGATCAAGCTCAACCGCGGTTATGACGCTGACGGAATGGTCACCGTGGCACCCGAGGTGGTCTACCAGATGCCCGCGTGGACCGACGATCTCTTCGAGCTTCTCGGCCGCCAGCACTCGGTCGAGAACTCGACCGCCATCTTCGAGCAGAAGGCGTACTTTGCGACGAGCGGCGGACGGGTCGTCGGCGTCGACCTGACCGACATCGAAGACGGTGAGGCCGAGGTGTTCTTCGACTTCTGGATGGGCGACGACGTCGATTCCACCATCACCGTCGACGCCGAGGGCTACGTCTATGTCGTCGCCCACGCAGATCACGAGAAGACCAACAACACCGCTGCCCGCCGTGTCCGCGAAGTGGGCCAGCTGGTCAAGCTCGACACCTCCGTGCCCGTGGGGGATCCACTCACGAGCATCTCGCCCATCGTGTGGAGTGTCGAGATTCCGGCTGCACGCGGACAGGACACGGGCGCGTGGGCGACCCCCGCCCTCCACCCTGACGGCATCCTCTTCGTCGCCACGGACAGCGGGAACCTGCTCGCCATCACTACGGACAACGGTGCCGTCGTGTGGTCGGATGATGTCGGGGTGAACGCGTGGTCATCGCCCGTGATCGCCGATGGGGCGCTCGTCATCGCGGTGGATTGCTTCTCGGACCAGTCGGCCCTGCGAGCGTATGACCTCAGCGATCCGCTGAATCCCCGTGCGATGTGGACACACGCGCTTGCGACCGGGGGATGCATCGAGTCGACTCCTGCGGTGTGGAACGGGAGGATCTACGTGGGTTCACGGGACGGGTTCATGTACGCTTTCGGCTCGTGACGACGACGACAGGCATCGGGAGCTCCATTCGGACGACATTGGTCGTCGTGTCGCTCGGTTTCGGAGCCTTTGCATCCGTGGCGACCGTTGTCGCGTTCCTTGGATCCACATGGTGGGTCTTCGACCTGCTCGCCAACTTCCGGTGGCAGCTCGCCTGGGCTGCGTTCATCGCAGCGGTCGTGTACTCGCTGACGACACAGGGTGTGGCTGCCCTCGTGTTCCTTGCCGCCGTCGTGGTCAACGGATTCGTGATCGCGCCGGCGTGGACCGGTTCACAGCCGACGGGAACGGGCGAGGACGGGATACGAGTCGTCAGCCTCGACATGTCGGACACCATCGACAGCGACGGTGCGATCCTTCGCTGGCTGTTCGACTCGGAGGCAGACCTGATCGTCGTGTCGGGGATCGCCGGTGGGCGGCTCACTCCCCTCGTCGCAGAGGGCTCCCCGTACGACCTGATCGTCGAAGCCGATCCGAACAGCCAGGGAATCACGATCGTCGGACGCGAGGCATACGCTTTCGAGCAGGTTCCAACCGACGCGACCGGCAACGAGTCCTTGATCGTCGTCTCAGTCCCATCTGGGGGTGGAGTTACGAGCGTGATCGCGGGTTGGGGCCAAATCGCGAGCGATGCAACCCGGTCGGAGGCCCTCGCATCTCGTCTTGCGACGATCGGCTCCCTCGTCGACGCGCGGAGCGGGCCCATGGTGGTCGTCGGCAACCTCGGAGCAACGCGCCAAACCCATGGAATGCGATCGCTGCTCGGATCCACCGGTCTGCGAGATGCCACGGAGGGGTCGGGCTACCTGTCGACGTGGCCGGTATCGGGTCTGCCCGTCATCGGCGGGTGGGTCGGCATCCCGATCGACACGGTGCTCATGACACGCGAGCTCACCCCGTTCACACTCGAGACGGGACCGGCCATAGGTGCGAATCACCTCCCGGTAACCGTCGTGGTCGGCGCTGTCGCTGACAGCTGACGGACGCCACGACCGGTACCCTGTTCTGATGGCTTACGACCTCTCCTCAGCAACCGCGGCATCCGTCCGGAAAGCAACAGCCGAAGCGATCACGAGGGCGGACACCCTGGTCGACTCGTCGATCGGTGCGATCGGGACGTCATTCATGGATCGCATCGCACCGCTCGACGCCGCCGTTGGCACCATCCAGGATGCGAACGGCTACGGTCCGCTGCTCGCCAACTTCCATCCTGACAAGGACGTGCGGGACGCAGGCAACGAGGCGGAACAGACCCTCTCGACATGGGTGAGTGACCTGCTCGCACGCCGCGACGTGTATGACGCGGTCATGGCGGTCGATGCCGAGGGCATCGAGGGGCTCGATGCACGATCGCTCTCGGAGTGGGTGAGGGATCTGAGGCGGGCAGGGCACGACCTGTCGAGCGAGGACCGCACGAGGGTCCAGGTGCTGCGAACCCGGTTGATCGCCCTCCAGGTCGAGTTTGCACGCAACATCGCCGAGTACAAGGACCACCTCGACATTCCCCTCGTCGACATCGCCGACCTGCCCCAGACCTACCTGGACTCGCTCCAGCCGGGCGATGAGGATGGCACCGTTCGGGTAACCCTCGACTACCCCGCCTACGTGCCGTTCATGGAGCAGGCACCGCTGCGTCATCAGCGACGGGAGCTGCAGTTCAAGTACTTCAATCGGGCCGTCGACGTCAACCGCGTCCTCCTCGAGGAAGCGATCGAGATCCGATTTGAGATCGCAACGCTCCTCGGGTATGCCGATTGGGCCGAGTTCGCGATGGAAGTCAAGATGGCGGATCCCATTTCTGTCGAGGACCTGTACGCCTCGGTCATCCCGGGCCTGTCGCGCCTCGCGGCTTCCGAGAAGGCGGAGCTCGAGTCACTCCTACGAGAGGACCATCCCGGTGCCGGTCTCCAGCCGTGGGATCGTCCGTACTACCACACGCTCCAGCAGAAGCGGGACTTCGGTATCGACCAGAACGAGGTCGCCAAGTACTTCGCCCTCGACAGGGTCGTGGCAGGGATGCTCGAAGTCACCGGCGAGGTGCTCGGCGTGGAGTACGTCGAGCTCCCCGATCATCCGACCTGGCATGACGACGTGATCACCTACAGGATCGACGATGCAACCACCCACGAACCCCTCGCCGTCTTCCACCTCGACCTGCATCCGCGTGAGGGCAAGTTCACCCACGCGGCGTGCTGGAACGTGGTGAACCGCCGCCGCGACCCCGACGGCGCTCTCACCCTTCCCGTAGCTGCCGTCGCCGCGAACTTCACCAAACCGGCGGGCGACACCCCTTCACTCCTCAAGCACGACGAGGCGGTCACGCTGTGGCACGAGTTCGGACACGTCCTCCACACCTGCTTGACGGAGGTCGATGTGCAACGATTTGCGGGGTTCGACACGGAGTGGGACTTCGTCGAGGCGCCGTCCCAGATCATGGAGAACTGGATGTGGAACACGGACGTGCTGCGGCGCTTCGCTGTCCACCACGAGACGGGAGAGCCGATTCCCGATGCACTGGTCGAAGGGCTGGTCGCGGCCAGGGACCAGAACATCGGCCTGCTCACGCTCCGCCAGGTCTCCCTCGGTCGCTTCGACCTCGCCATCCACACGGCGGGTCCCCGTCCCGACCTCGACCACCTCCAACGCACTTCGAACGATTACACGCTCCTCCCGTTGCACGAGGGGACCTTCTTCGCTGCGTCGTTCGGGCACCTCATGGGCGGATACGACGCGGGCTACTACGGGTACCTGTGGTCCATGGTGTACGGGGACGACATGTTCTCGGTCTTCGAGCGCGATGGTGTCCTCTCCCCCGAGGTCGGGCACAGGTATCGACGCGAGGTGCTGGCCACGGGAAGCTCGCGCGACGCGTGGGACCATCTCAGGGCGTTCCTTGGCCGCGAGCCGAACGCTGAGGCATTCCTCAAGAAGCTCGGCCTCTGATCCCGTTCTGGCGCCGGCGCGCTCACACGATCGAGCGCAGCGAACCGCCGTCGACCTGGAGCGTCGCTCCCGTGATGTAGGACCCCGCCGGGGAGACGAGGAAGGCAGCTGCCGCGGCGTACTCATCAGGCTCTCCGTAGCGGCCGAGCGGGATGGCGTGCTCAGCGTCGCGTCGGACCTCGGACACCTCGATACCCCTCCGCTCGGCGGCGCCTTGATCGAGTTCACGCACGCGTTCGGTTGCGATCCTCCCTGGGATCAGGTGGTTCACGCGGATACCGTCGGGCGCCCAGTCATCTGCAAGCGTCTTCGTGAGGGCGGCAACGCCGGCACGGAACACACCCGACAACGCAAGTGACGAGATCGGCTGGCGCACCGATATCGACGTCATGTACAACATGGCCGAGCCATCCGACAGGTGGGGTCTGCTCCCCGAAGCGAATGCCATGGCCGAGCGGAGGGTGAGTGCGTACGCGTAGTCCCAGTCCTCCTCGGACGTCGCGTCGAAGCGCGCCGCGGGTGGTCCTCCGGCGTTCGGGATCACGATGTCGAGGCCACCGAAGCGACCTGCGGCATCGTCGAGCCAGGAGCGGATGGCTTGGGAGTCCGCAACATCGACCGCGGCCGCCGTGACCGTGCCGCCGGTTTCGGACCGGATCGCGTGCGCCGTCGCCCGGGCGCGATCGAGGGATCGAGATGAGATCTCAACGACGCATCCCTCCGCCGCAAGAGTCCGGGCGATCGCAGCTCCGAGTCCGCGCGAGGCGGCCGCAACGAGCGCATGTCTGCCGGCGAGTCCCAGGTCCATGCCACGAACCCTACCCGGGCGATCGACGCTGCCCGGTCAGGACGGTACGAGCGACCGATGACATGCGCCGGCGAGCATGTGGGGTGCGTGCTACTCGATCGGTCCGATTTCTCCGGTCACGGTCCACGGGAAGTCAGTGCCTCACGGACACTTCGCTCACCGAACCGACCCTGAGATGGTCGTCACGATCATGAGGGAGTTCTCGTCGTCGTAGCCGACAGGCGGATAGCAGCGTTCTCCCAGCGACATGCGTCGCTAGTCGAGTCCGGCAGGGCCTCCGACGGGTAGCCACTGCGAGGTGGCGCCCGGCCATGTGAACTGCGAGTCGGCGACTCCCTTGGTCATGGCGTGGCGGAAGTAGAAGGTCGTGTTGTCCGGTCGGAAGACTGCCGGGGTGTCCCGCCCGTCCGGGTATCCCCAGTCTCCTGCGACGAATCGGTCGCCCGGGTTGCCGAAGTAGAACTCGCCATCCGCCGTCCCGGTGGTCAGGGTGTTGCGGTAGTAGAAGAAACCCGTCGAAGCACGGTGAAGGCCGACCTCGTCGACCTTGTCGCCGTCCCAGTCGCCGAGAACCGGTTGGTCGCCGGGATTCCCGAACAGGAAGCTGTACTCGGCCGCTCCGAGGCCGCCGTCGTTCTCGCCCAGCTCATTGACGATGTAGAACCGCTGTTCTGATGGGCGGTAGAGCGACACCGTGTCGCAACCGTCCCCGTTGAAGTCGCCGGGCAAGGGAACATCGTTCGGGTTGCCGAAGAAGAACTCGACGTCGGCGTTGCCCTGCGTGTTCGCGTTGCGCAGGTAGACGTAACCGTCGGATTGCCGATAGAGACCGGGGGTATCGATGCCATCGCAATCCCAGTCACCCATGAACGGAGTGTCACCGGGGTTGCCGTAGTAGAAGCTCTCGATCCAGCCCCACTCGTCGCGCAGGTACCAGCGTCCGTTTTCCGGGTCGACGAGACCGACGGGTCCCATCGGCTGCGGTCTCCAAGCGGCCGAGCTGTTGACGGGTCCGTCGAGGCCAGTCGTGATACTCACCGGATTGGTCCCGTCCGGTGAAGTGACGAATACGGTGTCACCGGGCCCGGCGCCACCACTGTTCTGGTAGGCGAAATGCGTGCCGTACGTCGACCATCCTGCCGGCCCGCTTCCCACGCCTCCCGTGATTTCGCGGGGGGTGCCAGTCCCATCGGCATTGGCGATGACCGTGGTGCTGTCGACGCCATAGTTGCCATTCGAGCGGATCGTCACCCGTGTCCCGTCCGGCGACCACCTCAGGTAGCGCCCTCCACCACCCGACCACAATTCGGTGGGAAGGTCACCGCCGTCGGGGTTGAGGGTGTATGCCGTGAAGGTGGTCTGGTGCGGACCGCTTCCCGAGGCTCTCACAAAGACTGCCAGCCGTGAACCATCAGGGGACCACGACGGATCTTGATGCGCCAGCGAGTACATTCCGGGCGGGCCGAAGTTGATCCGATCAATTGATCCGTCGGTGAGCGCGCGTCGATTGGCGCCATCGGCATCCATCACGTAGATGCGCGACGGGATGACGATCTCCCGCATCCCATCGGGGTCAAGCACCTCGAGCCCTGAGGAGAAGGCGATCCGCGAACCGTCCGGCGACCACGCCGGGTCTCGATCGTTGGCAGGGCTCGAAGTCAGACGGATCGGATTGCGACCATCGGCATCCGCAACGTAGATGTCGTCACTCCCTGCCCGGTCGCTCACGAACACATAACGAGACCCGTCGGGCGACCACGCACCCCTGGCACTCCATGCCGCGTCATCGGTCACGTTGACGGGTGCACCACCCGCCGCTGGCACGATGAAGATGTCGACGTTCCCCGTGTCCTCGTCGCGGACGTCGTATGACAGGTAGGCCCCGGTCGGGGACCATCTCGGAAGCGAACTCGACCAGGGATCGACCGACACGTTCTTGGCGCTGCGCGCATGGACGTCCGCCACGTAGATTTCGCTGTTGCCCTCCCTCGACGAGGTGAACGCTATCCGGGCCCCATCCGGTGACCATGCCAGTCCTAGTTCTTTGACGGGATCGGCTTCGTCGGCGACGACAAACGGATCCGCTCCATCGAGGTAGCGCACGAAGAGCTTCACGACGCCAGCCTCACTGGAGAAGAAGGCGATGCGCGAGCCGTCGCGTGACCAGGCCCACGGCCACTCGGCGCCATATCCGGCGGTGAGATTCACACGACCGGTTCCGTCACTGTTGCTGACGTACACATCCACGGGATTGGCATCCGTCGATATCGGAGACTCCCCTGAGACGAACCCGATCTGCGGTTGATCCTCGACCGCCTCAACCCCGATGGCGGGCAGCGAAACAAGTGCTGCCACCGTCCCGACGATCAGTGCCCGGTGTGCGAGAACGTGGCCAGTACCCACCAAGACCTCCTGGACCTCAACACAATCGTATCAGCCAGCTCGAGCCGCCCGGTGCCCGATATTCGAGAGTTCAGTGGCCTACCAGGAGTTCGACAAGGGACCTCATCCTCATCTGGGATGCACCGGTACCGGAGCACGCGTCATCGTGTGAACATGGCATCGATCGCAGCCCGATCGTGCTTCCCGTTCTCGAGCTGGGGGATGTGATCGGCCACGATCCATCGCCGCGGCACCATCGATGTGTCCAGGCGGTCGCGGGCCTCATCCCGGAGTGATGCGATCGAGCGGTCGGTGACGACCACCGCTCCGATGATGCTCCCCCACTCCTCATCATCGAGGGCGACCGTGGCGACCTCGGACACGCCGGAGAACGCGGACAGGGCGTCGGCAACCCCGACGAGCGACACGTTCTCTCCACCGCTCACGATCAGGTCGTCGACTCGCCCGAGGACCGTGAGTGCGCCATCGTCATCGAGGAAGCCGATGTCGCCTGATCGGTGCGGGCCTTCCCGTGCCGGCTCACCCAAGTACCCACCGAAGACCGCGGGGCCGTCGATCAGGATGGTTCCGGTTCGTTCGTCGTCCGCGGCGCCTGGTTCGATGCCCACGGTGAAGCCGTCGAGGGGCAGCCCGACGTATCCGGGCCCCCGCATCCGCTCGCCTCGCGCCATGGTGGCCACTTGCGAGGACGTCTCCGTGCTGCCGTATGTCGCCACGAGGTCGACGCCCACCATCGCGGCACGATCGGCGATCGATGACCGCAAAGGGCCACCCCCGACGAGAACCGTCCCGATCCCGGCGAGGGAGGCGGGGTCGGTCTCGAGCAGCCGATACACCATGGTGGGCACGAGCGAGGCGACCGACGGCCGGGTCCGCTCGATGATCCCGGCCGTGTCCGAACCAAATGCGGAGACGATCGCGGCGCCGCCTGATTCGAACGTCCGAAAGAGGACGGACAGACCGGCGATGTGATCGATGGGGAGGGTCAACAGCCACCCGTCGTCGGCCCCCGTTCCGAGCCGCAGTCGTGACGCCGCGACGGCCGATGCCAGGTTGGCCATCGTCAGCGGGACGACCCGCTTCGCACCAGAGGATCCCGATGTCGCCACGGCGACGACGGCACCCGGGGCATGCGCAGCGCCGGGCCTCGGGAACGGCGTTGTGGTGGAGGGAAGGGGCACGGCGCCGAGCGACGAGATGGCGAAGACCTCGACGATGCTCGCAAGATCGAGCCTCACCAGGGTCGGGACGACCTCCCCATCATCGAACTCACTGGATGCGCTGCGGGCACGGGAATGGATGAGGTCACGCAGCTGGCCATAGGTGACCGAGCCATCCCCCAGCCAGAGCGCGATCTGCTCCGGGGCTTCGTCGGCCCAGCGGTCGATCCAGTCCGACGGGTTACGCATCCGGCTCGGTCCGGATGAGGAGGCGGGATCCATGGCTCGTTACAGTATCGCTGGCAACGCTTCATCGGAGGATCCGTGGTTTCCGACATCTTCGACGCATCGGCATGGGAACCGGTCAAGGGTTTCGAGTTCACCGACATCACGTACCACAGGGCCACGGGCGTCGGCGCGGTCAGGATCGCGTTCGACCGGCCGGAGGTTCGCAACGCCTTCCGCCCCCGAACGGTTGACGAGCTGTACACGGCCCTCGACCACGCCCGGATGACCTCTGACGTCGGATGTGTCCTCCTCACCGGGAATGGGCCTTCGCCGAAGGACGGCGGGTGGGCGTTCTGCTCGGGAGGGGACCAACGCATCCGCGGCAGGGATGGATACCAGTACGAGAGCGGCGACTCGGGGATGGATCCGACCCGGATGGGCAGGCTCCACATCCTCGAGGTCCAGCGCCTCATCCGATTCATGCCGAAGGTCGTCATCGCCGTCGTCCCCGGATGGGCCGTCGGAGGCGGGCACAGCCTGCACGTCGTGTGCGACCTGACGCTCGCATCGCGTGAGCATGCGATCTTCAAGCAGACCGATGCCGACGTCGCGAGCTTCGATGGAGGCTACGGATCCGCCCTTCTCGCGAGGCAGGTCGGCCAGAAGCGCGCCAGGGAGATCTTCTTCCTCGGGCGCGAGTACTCCGCACAGGAGGCGTTCGCCATGGGCATGGTCAACGCAGTCGTGCCCCATGGGGAGCTGGAAGCCACCGCCCTCGAGTGGGCAGGCGAGATCGTGGCCAAGTCCCCGACGGCACAGAAGATGCTGAAGTACGCCTTCAACCTCCCCGACGACGGGATGGTCGGCCAGCAACTGTTCGCGGGAGAGGCGACGAGGCTGGCGTACGGCACGGATGAGGCCCAGGAGGGTAGGGACTCGTTCCTCGAGAAGCGGGCCGCGGACTACACAGGCTTTCCCTGGCAGTACTGACCTGTGAGCGACCACCCACAGAATCCTTGGATCATGGCGGCGCGGCCCGCAACGCTGTCCGCCGCGATCGGCCCCGTGTTGATCGGATCCTCGAGCGCTTGGAGGGACGGCGTGTTCGCCCTCGTTCCCTTCCTCGTCGTCCTCTTCTGTGCGCTCATGATCCAGATCGGCGTCAACTTCGCAAACGACCTCGCAGATGCCCAGAAGGGGGCCGACACCGAGGCGCGGATCGGACCGACGCGTGCAGTGGCCAGCGGGATCATCAGCGAGGCCGACATGAAGCGGGCCATTGCCATGACCTTCGGAGCGGCTGCCATCGGCGGGCTCTACCTGATCTGGTACGCGGGATGGCCGATCCTGGTCATCGGCTCCATCTCCATCGTCGCAGCGCTCGGCTACACGAACGGGCCGATCCCGTACGGCTACTACGGGCTCGGCGAGGCGTTCGTGTTCGTGTTCTTCGGTCTGGTCGCAACAGCCGGTACCCGCTATGTGTTCAGCCCCTCCGTCCCGGCAGCCGTGTGGACAGGCGGCGTCGTGATGGGACTGCTCGCAGCTGCGATCCTCGAGGCGAACAACATCCGCGACATCGATACCGACCGTGGAGCCGGGAAGCGAACCCTCGCCGTCGTCCTCGGGAGGCCCCGGGCACGGAAGCTGTACGCCGCGACCGTGTTCGGTGCTTTCGGCGTCATCCTCGTCGGGTCGCTCGTGGGTTGGCTGCCGTTCATGGCGATGATCGCGCTCGTCGTCGCACCGCTGGCGATCCCCCTGGTGCGCACCATCAACACCGAGACGGAGGGACCACCCCTCATCGGGGTGCTCAAGGGGACCGCCCAGGTCCAGCTGTTCGCGGGCCTGCTCCTCGCCCTGGGAATCGCATTCTGAGATCCGATAGCCTCACACCGTGACCACCGCCGACCGAAACGCCGGATTCGCTGCACGATTCGTCGGCGGCCTCGCCGACGGAGGCGTGACAGAGGCATTCGTGTCCCCCGGCTCCCGCCACACGCCACTGATCCTCGCCGCCGCGATCGAGCCGCGCATCACGGACCGAAACGTGCGCGACGAGCGGTCCGCAGGATTCATGGCGCTCGGCTACGCCAAACGTACGGGGATTCCGGCGGTCGTGATGTGCACATCGGGATCGGCGGCCGCCCAGTACCTCCCTTCCATCGTGGAGGCCGACCGGTCGTCCACACCCCTCCTCGTGGTGACAGCTGACCGACCCGTCAGGCTCCGAGGCACGGCTGCACCCCAGACGATGGACCAGGTCGAGCTCTACGGCCGCCACGTGAAGCGATTCTTCGATGCGGACGACGCGAGCGACGGCCGGAAGCTGGCCCACGAGGCCGTGTCGCAGGCCGTCAATGGCACCCCGGGTCCCGTGCACGTGAACGTCGCATTCGACGAGCCCCTGGTTCCAGACTCTGGGCCCGTCCCGTCGGACC
The DNA here is from genome assembly GCA_035461905.1 of Acidimicrobiia bacterium. Lineage (GTDB taxonomy): Bacteria > Actinomycetota > Acidimicrobiia > Spongiisociales > UBA5794 > SZUA-442. Next base: position 27,567 of record DATHUV010000043.1, read on the forward strand.
CCGCACCGATGCCCGCCATCGAGGGCAGGATCGATCCGGATCCCGGTTCATTCCCATCGTTCACCGACAGGTCCGTGATCATCGTCGCGGGCGGTCGACAGCGACCCGGCTTCGGACCGGCACTCGAGCATCTCGCACGCACCATCGATGCGCCGATCTTCGCTGATCCCCAGGCGTCGGTGAGGGGCAGCGCGGTGATCCACCGGAGCGACCTGCTGGCACAGACCCAGGCAGGTGGCTATCACGTCCTCGATACGAACAGCCCTGACCTCGTGATCCGCCTGGGCGCCCTTCCGACGTCCAAGCCGCTGTGGCAGTGGCTCGCCTCGTGCGGCGTGGAACAGGTCCTCGTCGACGACGGCCGCTACGGCGATCCTCTCGCGTCGGCATCGCTGCACCTGGACATGGATCCAACGACGTACCTGGAGGCGATGAGCCGCCTGCCGACCCCTGGGCGGGCGAGATCGTACACAGACCGCTGGAAGCACCTCGACGCCGTCGCAACCGAAGCCATGACCGACGCAATCGACTCCCTGGAGTTCCCGAACGAGCCCGCCGTCACGCGTATCGTCGGGGCGGAAGCACCGCAAGGCTCAACGCTCTACGTCGCATCATCGCGACCGATCCGCGACGTCGATACCTTCACGGACCGTAGGGACGACCTCGTCGTCCTCGCCAACCGGGGTGTGAACGGCATCGACGGAACGATCTCGTCGGCGATCGGTGCCGCGCTGGGTGGATCTCCCACGACGCTCCTCCTGGGCGACATCGCGCTCCTCCACGACGCCACCGCCCTCGGCGAAGCCGCAGCGCTCGACGTTCCGCTGAGGATCGTGGTCGTCAACAACGATGGAGGGGGCATCTTCTCCTTCCTCCCCCAAGGGAGCTCGCCCTACATCGATACCGCGCTGTACGAGCGACATTGGGGCACACCCCACGGACTCCCCCTTTCGGGTATCGCCCGGGCATTCGGTGTCAACGCGTGGCGTATCGACGATCGCTCCTCACTCGTGGATGCGGTCGCGAGCCCGATCCGAGGTCCTGAACTGATCGAGGTGGAGACCGACAGGACCCGTTTGGTGTCCGACCACCGGTTCATCGCTGACGCGGTCGCCGATGCGTTACGTCGAAGCGATCAGGTCGAGGAGCGGACGTAGCTTCAACCGCGTCTCGACCACTTCCGACGCAGGATCGGAGTCTGCGACGATGCCCGCGCCGGCGAACAGGTCCGTCGTCGCCCCGTCGATGAGGCCGCACCGCAAGCCGATGGCCACTTCCCCATCCCCGCCGGGAGAGACCCATCCGATCCCCCCGGTGTACCAGCCACGATCGATCACTTCGTGGGCCGCGATGTGGGCGATTGCCTCGGCTCTCGGAACGCCGCCGACTGCGGGCGTTGGATGAACCGCATCCACGAGGTCGATGACTCCCACTGCGTCCCCGACGTGGCCTTCGATGACCGTCGACAGGTGCTGGACGGTCGCCATCTTCTTGAGGGACGGCTTCGGGGGAACGGTGAGGTCGGATACGAGCGGCCCCAGCCTCTCAGCCATGTCGGCGACGACGAGGCGATGCTCCTGCTGGTCCTTGGCTGACATGAGGAGGCGGGATCCGATCTCGGCATCCTCGTCCTCACCCTCGCCTCGGGCCGCGGAGCCGGCAAGCGGGTTCGATCGGAACGATCCATCCACGACCCGTGCAAGCAGTTCGGGACTCGACCCCATGAACACGCTGCCCCCGGACTTCCAGGCGAAGGTGTAGCACTGCGGATACGTGGCAACGAGTTGGCGGAACACGCGAAGGATCGCAACGGGCTCCGTGTTGGTCACCCTCACGGAGCGTGCGAGGACGACCTTGTCGAGTTCACCTGCCTCGATGACCTTCTTCGCCGAGTCGACGATGCCGGCCCACTCGGCCACCCCGGGATGGGACTCGATCGTGTGGTCACCGAAGTCGACGACAGGGATCGGCTCTGGGTGCTTCATGGTCGCCAGCAGATCGAGCGTGGCATCGGGTCGTTCTCCCGGAGGAATGGCGATCACGAGCTCCGTGCGATCGCCGATGCGCTGGATGCCGATGCGCGGGATGAAGGCCTCGGCGGGTGCGTAGTTGCGCCACTGGCCACCGGGGACGATCTCGTCGAGAAACGAGTACCCGAAGAACAACACGAGGTCCTCGTCGTCGATGCTCCCGATGGCATCGCGCATCCGGAGGAAGCGATCGGGTCCCCGCTCGGCGTGGTGCCACGCCGTACCGAGTCCGACGAGGCGATCCCCTGATGGAACGGACAAGGCCACCGCCCGATCCACGAGTGCCGCCCCCGTGCGGGCGAAGTCGAACGGGTCGATCACGGCTTCGAGCCGTGCCACTCGCAGCCCGCCCTCGGGTTGCAATTGGGCCGAGAGTGCGGCGACTTCGTCACGGGTCACGAGGTTCATCGGGAAATGGTACCGACCCGAGAGCGGTCGCCGTGATCAGCCGGGACGCTGCGCTCCGTAGGCGCCCGCCACCAGGTCCGCGATCGTTGCGGGCCGCTCCATCGGCACGAGGTGCCCTGCACCCTCGATCACGACGAGTTCGACTTCCGGGAATCTCCCCACGAGCGCATCGAGGTACGCGCCTTGGTGCGTATCGGATCGCTCCCCCGTCACGAGGACGACAGGGAGGTCAAGCTCGTCGAGCCTGTTCCACGTGTCGTGGTTGCCGCCTTCGCGGTAGTTGTCTGCCTCTGTGGCTGGTTCGCACTTGATCGTCCATCCGTCGGGACCCGGGGCAAACCCATGGTCGACGTAGAGGTCGAGGACCTCAGGATCCCAGTCGGAGAAGGCACCCTCGGCGAACCGCTCCCTGGCGTGAGATCGGTCCCTGAACGTCCGCCGTCGCTTCTCGGCGATGCGTGAAAGGGGTATGTCTGCGCGCTCAAAGGGAGGGGGGAAGACGATGGGTTCGATCAGGACGAGCCGATCGAAGGTTCCGCGACGGTGCAGTTCTGCCCGTACCAGGGCGGTACCGCCCATCGAGTGCCCGACGCCGAGGAGGCCTGACGCGTCCCCGAGGAGCCCGAGCGCGTCGAGTCCATGGACGTCCCATCGGATTGGCGGCGAGCCGGCGCCACTGTCGCCGTGACCGCGAAGGTCGAACGACACCCACCGCACATCACGGTGATGCTCCACGACCCTGCGGGCGATCGGTCGCCACAGGGCCTTGGTGAAGCCGTTCGCATGTGCGAAACAGACCTCCGCGGTCGTGGGATCCATCCCCTCCCACGCGATCGTCACATTCCCGTGGCCGCGACCCTCACCCTTCCCGACCATCGGTTCCCGTGTCGTCGATCCGCCAGTCGAGCTGGTTCTCCACACCCACGACGCCGTCGAGGCGCCGCGCGAGTTCCTCGACGAGACGAGCCTCTGTGCGGGTGCCGATGGTGCCAACGAAGGTCACGACGCCGTTGGCGACACTGACGTCGACTGTCTGGGGATCGACGAAGAGAACCCTTCGTATGAGGTCCTCACGGATCTCATCCTCGATGAGGTCATCGGGTCGTGTGAATGCTGCGACGATGTCGAACCGGGAGATGATGCCGACCATCTTGTCGTCCTCGACCACGAGGACCCGCTTGACGGAGTGCTCGAGCATGAAGCGAGCGGCATCCATGACCTCGAGGTCGGGAGCCACCGACAGCACGGAGTGCGACATGATGTCCCTCACCTCGGGAGCGATCTCGCCATGATCGACTCGCTTGAGCTCCATCGCGAGGAAGTCACCCTCGGTGATGATCCCGAGGACGTGATCGTCGGGATCCACGACGGGCAGGCCTGAGACGCGGTATCGGAACATCATCCGCGCCGCGTCACGTGTCGAGGTGGTCGGCCCGACTGCCACGACGTCAGTTGTCATCAGGTCCCGAACGTGCATCCCCACCTCCTCACAGTGTGAAGGGCATATCGGCTCGAGACGGGATCCAACTCCCCTGCACGGGCCGTACCTTGATCCGGGCGTCCACGATACGCACCCCGTCCCCCGGCGTGCCGACTTTGACAGGGTTGAGGTCCATCTCGAAGATCTCGGGAAGGTCCTCGATGAGGGTGGACACCCGCAACAACGTGTCAACGACGGCCTCGATGTCACCCTCGGGACCTCCCCTGTATCCCTCGAGCAGGCGAGCGGACTTCACCTCCCCGATCATCGCCCTGGCATCGACGTCGGTGAGTGGATGGATACGGAACGCGACGTCCCCGATCAGCTCCACGAAGACACCACCGAGGCCGAAGACGATGAGTGGGCCGAAGTTGGGGTCCTCGACCATGCCGATCAGGACCTCGTGGCCTCCGTGCACGAACTCCTGGACGAGGACGCCCTCGGGATCGGGGACCGCGTTCATGACCTGTGCATAGGCAGACCGGATCTCGTTCTCACCGGAGATATCGAGTGCTACACCACCCACATCGGACTTGTGGACGGCGGAGGGCGAAATGACCTTGAGGACGATCGGGCCGCCCACGGTCTCACCGAACGCCACCGCTTCCTCGGGTGTCGCGACCACGGCCGAACGCGGGATGTGGACGCCGTAGGCCTGGAGGATGGCGTCGACGGAGTCGGGATCGAGCCATTCGCCTGACTCGTCCACGCCATCGACGGCACGTTCGACGATGGAGCGAGCCGCGGTCCTGTCGACATCGTCGAACACGACGTGCTCACCGATCGGCTCATCGAGCCACTCCGCGTACTGGACGGCCCTCCTGAGGGCTCTCGCTGCGCGCTCGGGGAATGGGAACACGGGGAACTTCGCCGTGCGCGACGCGAGCTCCGTCGGTGCACCTCCGCTGTGCATGTAGACACTGATGAAGGTCTTGTCGTGCGGGGATCCTTCGACGGCTTCCTTGATGGCCGTCGCCGTCTCCGGTACGCCTTCACTCGACGCGGGAATGAACAGCGTGATGAGGGTGTCGATCTCGTCGCTACCCATCAGGATCTCGATCGTCTGCTTGTACTCTTCAGGGCCAGCGGCGGCGATCATGTCCACGGGGTTCGTGACCGAGGCGTCCGGAGGCAGGTACGACCGGATCCTCGCCTGGAGCTCGTCGGAGAGTTGGGGCACCTCGAGACCCTGGGATTCGAGGGCATCCACTGCGAGGATCGCAGGACCACCGGCATTGGTGATCAGCCCGACCCGCCGCCCTGCGGGCACCGGCTGATTGGATACGAGGGCCGTCACGTCGAAGAGCTCCTCGAGCGTGTCGACGCGGATCACGCCCGCCTGGCGGAACAGGGCATCCACACCCACGTCACTACTTGCGAGGCTGCCCGTGTGGCTCGAAGCCGCCCTCGCTCCGGCGGCCGTACGGCCCGACTTCACCGCCACGATGGGCTTGCGCCTGCCGATCCGTCGTGCGATCCGTCCGAACCGCCGTGGATTCCCGAACGACTCGAGATACAGGAGGATCACGTCCGTGTTGGGATCGTCCTCCCAGAACAGGAGCAGATCGTTGCCGGACACGTCCGCCTTGTTGCCGACCGACACGAAGGTAGAGATCCCGATGCCGAGGTTGCGTGCGTAGTCGAGGATCGCGAGGCCGAGTGCTCCTGACTGGCTGGACAGGGCCACGTTGCCCCGGCGCGCCGGAAGCGGTCCGAACTGCCCATCGAGGCTCACGGCCGGGTCCGTGTTCAGGAGACCCATACAGTTGGGGCCGATCATGCGCATGCCGCCGGCGCGAACGACCTCGAGGAGCTCCTCCTCCGCCCGAGCGCCTGCATCACCGGTCTCCGAGAACCCAGCCGAGATCACACAGAGGCCCTTCACACCCTTCTCCGCGCACTCCTTCACGACTTCGATCACGTGCGGACCGGGTACCACGATGAAGGCAAGGTCGATCGGTACCGGGATGTCCTTCACGGACGGGTACGTGGGAATGGATCGGATGAACGGAGACTTGGGGTTCACTGGATAGACGGGTCCGCGGTAGTCGGCGTTGATGATGTTGTTGAAGAGCCGCCCGCCAATGGACGCCTTGTTGCGGCTCGCACCGATGACCGCGATCGACTGGGGGTAGAAGATCGGCATCAGGCTGGCCGCGGTCGCCCTGCGCTCGGCCTCCCCCTCGGCCTCGAGTACTGCGTCGGACTCCGTCGTCGGGAAGCTGACGGTGTACACGCCCTCGTCGATCTCTCGCGTGAGGCTGAACCCCGCGTTGCGGAACACGCGCATCATCGCGTGGTTGTCCGCGAGCAGGAAGGCGCGGAAACCGGTGATGCCGCGCGAGCGTGCGTATGCCGACAGGCGGAAGAGGAGGACCGTTCCGATGCCGCGGCCCTGCATGCCGTCGGCGACGGTGAACGCCACTTCGGCGAGGTCGGGATCGTCATCGGGCGTGTTGTACCTGCCGACACCGACGATGCGGCCATCGAGGATCGCTATGAAGGCCATCCTTGTCGTGTAATCGAGGATCGTGAAGTCGTGGAGCTCCTCGGCGGTTAGTTCCTTCTTCACCCTGAAGAATCGGAAGTAGCTGCTCTCGGACGACATCGAACGGACGAGGTCCTGGAGACCGTCGGCGTCTCCGGGGGCGATGGGGCGGATCCGCATGGTTCCGCCGTCCTTGAGCACGACGCTCTGTTCCCAGTCCGATGGATACCCCTCGGGTGGATCCTCGGTGATGGCAGGCACGAATGTGGTGGTCATGGGCCCTTCTCCTCGTGTTCGCCCCGATTCTCCCACGAACGTGCGCCCACCGGTCCGGTGGG
>DATHUV010000044.1:0-17526 GCA_035461905.1 Acidimicrobiia bacterium
AAAGAGCGTGTACCGGCTTCGCCGGTCCGTCCGGAGTTCCTGACGGAACTCCGTCGGGGGGCTGTTGCTGTTCCCAGCTCCCTCACGACTGAACAGTGCGCGCCTCCTGTGCCCGAGGGCACAGCAAGATCGAGATTGACCATTCACTCAGGAACTGGCACAAGGTGAGACCCTGTGCGTAGTTGCTCCTTAGAAAGGAGGTGATCCAGCCGCACGTTCCCGTACGGCTACCTTGTTACGACTTCATCCCAGTTACCAATCCCACCTTCGGCAGCTCCCTCCCACAAGTGGGTTGGGCCACTGACTTCGGGCGTTACCGACTTCCGTGATGTGACGGGCGGTGTGTACAAGCCCCGAGAACGTATTCACCGCGGCTTTGCTGATCCACGATTACTAGCGACTCCGGCTTCATGAAGTCGAGTTGCAGACTTCAATCCGAACTGAGGACGGCTTTCAGGGATTGGCTGACCCTCGCGGGATCGCAGCCCGTTGTACCGCCCATTGTAGCATGCGTGCAGCCCTGGATATAAGGGGCATGATGACTTGACGTCGTCCTCGCCTTCCTCCGAGTTGTCCCCGGCAGTCTCCTATGAGTCCCCACCATTACGTGCTGGCAACATAGGACAAGGGTTGCGCTCGTTGCGGGACTTAACCCAACATCTCACGACACGAGCTGACGACAGCCATGCACCACCTGTCATGGGCGCGTAAGCACACTGTGTTTCCACAGCTAGACCCATGATGTCAAACCCAGGTAAGGTTCTTCGGGTTGCATCGAATTAAGCCGCATGCTCCGCCGCTTGTGCGGGGCCCCGTCAATTCCTTTGAGTTTTAGCCTTGCGGCCGTACTCCCCAGGCGGAACACTTAATGCGTTAGCTACGGCACAGCAGACATGAATGAATCCGCTACACCTAGTGTTCATCGTTTACGGCGTGGACTACCAGGGTATCTAATCCTGTTTGCTCCCCACGCTTTCGCTCCTCAGCGTCAGTATCGGCCCAGTGAGCCGCCTTCGCTACGGGTGTTCCTCTCGATATCTGCGCATTCCACCGCTACACCGAGAATTCCACTCACCTCTACCGAACTCAAGTCACAACAGTTTCGACCGGCATCCCGGGGTTGAGCCCCGGGCTTTCACGACCGACTTGTTGAACCGCCTACGAGCCCTTTACGCCCAATAAATCCGGACAACGTTCGCTCCCTACGTATTACCGCGGCTGCTGGCACGTAGTTGGCCGGAGCTTCTTCTGGAGGTACCGTCATTTTCTTCCCTCCTGAAAGCGGTTTACAACCCGAAGGCCTTCATCCCGCACGCGGCGTCGCTGCATCAGGCTTTCGCCCATTGTGCAATATTCCCTGCTGCTGCCTCCCGTAGGAGTCTGGACCGTGTCTCAGTTCCAGTGTGGCTGATCGTCCTCTCAGACCAGCTACCCGTCTTCGGCTTGGTGAGCCGTTACCTCACCAACTACCTGATAGGCCGCGAGACCATCCCCCAGCAGCGGACCTTTCCTCAACGGATCATGCGATCCAAAGAGAATATCCGGTATTAATCCAAGTTTCCCTGGGCTATCCCGGTCTGGGGGGCAGGTTTCTCACGTGTTACGCACCCGTTCGCCGGTTTCCACAGTCGCTCCTTACGGAGTGACTGTTTCACCCTCGACTTGCATGCATTAAGCGCGCCGCCAACGTTCGTCCTGAGCCAGGATCAAACTCTCCATCGAATATCCGATGGGAATGATCCCGTGTCCACGTTCTCACGTGGACCAGGAGTTTTTCATCCCTCAAAAGGATGCGATCACACGAGGAACGGGGTCCTCTTCAGTTGTGTGACCGTTGGCTTGTACGACCATCTTTCCTTCCGCCGAAGCGGTCGGTCCGATGGACGTTGATACGCTCGCCTCTCGACCGCCCAGTTGTGTGGTCTCGTGGCAAGCGCCTGTCAATCTCGATCGACCATCCGAGGACGATCGATCGACGCACTGTTCAGTTGTCAAGGAGCCCGGTTCCTGCGCGCACCGAATCTCACGGTTTCGCCCAGGGGCCTCACAGTGTACCACCGCTCAGAACAAGCGGCAATAGCCGGCCGGATGACCGGCAGAAGGGGAACGGTAGCCAACTCCGGGAGTTAGTGCGAACCGTCCGCTTCGCGGTGCACCTCTTTGGAGGTGTGACGTGCATTCAAGCACATCCACTGCTGTACGACCACTCAGACCGTTCTTGCGTAACTGGGTTCCACCCAAGGCGGAACCCAGTTACGCAAGAACGGGGCGCGCCGATTTTCGGGGCGGTAGGGTGCCGCCGTGGAGAATCGTCCCCGCGCCGGATTGCGCGCTGCCATCGGATCGGTCATCGTGGTCGGCCTGTCCGTCATCGTCGTTGCGTGCGGTGGCGAAGCTGCGGATCTGGGGGGTTCCCCAGCCGATCAGGTCCAGGTGTTCGGATACGACGACTCGTTCTCCCCCGCCATTGCCGAGATCCCCCTCGGAGGGACGGTCGAGTGGAGGATGGAGGGGGACAATCCCCACAACGTGTTCGCCTCGGACGGTTCGTGGGAATCCGACCTCGTCATGGAGCGCGGCGCGAAATACTCGCGCACCTTCGACGAGCCCGGCGTGGTGCCGTACTTCTGCACGTTCCACGGCACACCCGAGGGTGACGGGATGGCGGGATACGTGATCGTCGGTGACGTCCCTGACTACGAACGGCCACAGCCGGACACCTCGGAGCCCGTCGAAGCCTGGACCGGGACGACGCTGAAGGTCCCCGATGACCACGAGACGATCCAGGGCGCAGTGGACGCCGCCGAGCCCGGGGACATGATCCTCATCGGTCCGGGCGTCTACAACGAGGCCGTCATCGTGCGCGTCCCGTCCGTCACCCTTCGCGGAACGGACCGCAACACCGTGATCCTCGACGGCGGCTTCGAGCTCAACAACGGCATCCATGCCGTGGCCGATGGAATCTCAATCGAGAACATGACGGCACGCAACTATCGAATCAACGGCTTCTACTGGACGGGCGTGACGGGGTACCGGGGTTCGTTCCTGACCGCCCACAACAACGGGGACTACGGGCTCTATGCCTTCGATTCGGTCGACGGTCGGTTCAACGACAGCTACGGGTCCGGAAACGTCGACTCCGCGTTCTACATCGGGCAGTGCTACCCGTGTAACGCCGTCGTCGAGAACGTGGAGTCGACGGGCAACGGCCTGGCGTTCTCAGGGTCGAACGCAGGCGGTGACCTGTACCTCATCAACTCGTACTGGCACCACAACCTCGGCGGGATCGTGCCGAACTCGATCGACGGCGAGCTCCTCCCGCCACAGCGCGAGGCCTACATCGGTGGCAATGTGATCCTCGACAACAGCGAACCCACCGCACCGAGCAAGGCACGCTGGCGTATCGCGTGGGGTAACGGCATCGCGATCGGGGGTGGCGTCGGCAATGTCGTCGAGAAGAACCTGATCCTCAACCACAGCCGATTCGGGATCGCCGCATCCGTCCTTCCCGACAGGAACATCTGGTGGGCGGAGCGCAACGTCGTCAGGGACAACACGATCGCGGGAAGCGGTGTCGCAGACCTCGCCCTGTTCGGCCCGTGGGCCCCGCAGAACTGCTTCGAGGGCAACAGGTACTCCTCCAGTACCAGCCCACTCTTCCTCGAGTTCCTCCACAGTTGCAGCGGCATCAACCTTCCTGTTGTGTGGGATCTGTATGGACCGCTGCTGCTCCTCGGCGCAACAGCGGACACCCGGTACGACACACCTCCGGGCAGCGACTACCGCGACTGGCCCGCTCCCCCACCACAGATGAACATGCCCGACATCGGGGCGACACCACAACCAGCAGTCAATGTGTTCGAGAAACCAGACCTGAGTGCGATCGAGACGCCGGGTGTACCCGATGGCGTCGAAGTCGCAGGCAAGGAGATCACCGTGTCAGGAATACCCGTGAGTGACCCGACCCTGTGGACGGTCTTCGCCTCGATGTGGGCGTACTTCCTCCCGCTCGCGCTCGTCGGCTCGTGGATAGCCCTTGCCATCTGGGACATGGTGCGTCGACAGGAGGACATGCCGAGGACCACCGTCATCCTTTGGTACTTCGTCATCCTCCTGCTCCCGATCATCGGCGTGATCGCGTACTTCATCCTCGGCCGGTCACAGATCCCTGCCTGGATGCGCGCGCTCATCGTCGGAGGCGGCATCGCCGCCTGGCTCATCGTGATGGTGATGCTGCTCGTGTTCTCCGGTTCGGTCTGAAGCGGAAGGCGGTCCGACGCCGTCGAGCGATTCAATCCACGCGGTTCTTCAGCCAGATGAACAGGGCAACGATCGCCACCACGGCGATCACGAAGCCGATCGACACGGCCACGAGGATGTTGATCACCGTACTCAGCGCCCACACCAGGACGGGGATCAGGAGCAATACGGCCACGACCACGATCCACGTCGGCCATCTGTTGTGAGTTCTCGTAGCCACGCTACCCCTTCGTATGTGTGAGATCGGATCGTAACGGGCGCACGAACGCTGCGCCGGTGGGTCATCGGCCCTCGATGAGCTCCCGATACGCTCGCAGCTCCGCCAACGCGGGCGCGATCTGGCCCGTTCGCTCGTAGACCGCTGCGAGGTTGTAGTGCGCATCGGCGAATCGGGGTGCCATCTCGACCGCTCTCGAGTACGCCTCGATGGCGGCGGCGTCGTTGCGAAGGTCGTCGTGTGCCACCCCGATGTTGAACATTGTCGTCGCATCCCCCTGGTCGAGGACGAGTGCCTGCTCGTAGCACTCGAGGGCGTCGTGGACCGCACCTGCCGCGTGCAGGAGCCTCCCGAGGTTCACGTGGGCCTCAGCGAACGACGGATCGATCGCGATCGCACGTCGGTAGGCCTCCTCGGCCGCTGAGGGGTCGGTCTCCTCCAGCCGGTCACCGTGGCCGAACCACTCTGACGCCGAGTGGCCAGACGGATCATCGGTCGGCATCGGAATGACGACTGGCTCCCCAGCGTCGATCCCGTGATCATCGAACGCGAGGACGACCTGCCCCGACTCGGGCTCGAAGGAGCCGGTATCCGTGTGGGCGATGACACGACGGCCATTCACATCCAACCGGATGCCCTCGAGTCCGACCGCACCGCCTGCGTGCGTGCGGATGTGCCTCACCGCTGCGCGAACGCGGTCCATAGGCGCACCGCGCCTCACGAGATCCGCAACCTCCCGAACGACGGTCACGTCAGCAAACGAGAAGAGGTAGCGACCGCGTTCACCGCGAACAGGATGGACGATGTCATCCGTCACGAGCAGCCGGATCTGGCGTCCTGTCAGTCCGACGAGCGCCGAAACATCGCTGATCGTATACATCTCGTCGTGTGGGACGGGCTCATGGTCGGCCATCGCATCCCATCGTACGGATGGAGATCACTTCTTGGCGTTTGCCTTCTTCTTCGTCGACGAACCCTCCGCACGCTTTGCAGGCTTGCGGGTCGTCGATTCGGAGCCTGCGGACGCATCGCCCTGCTCGCCGAGGCTCGCCTTGAGAGCAGCCATGAGATCGATGACCTGGGCCTTCGGTTCGTCCTTTGGTGCAAAGGTCATCTCGTGGCCCGCGACCTTCTGCTCGATGGCTGCAAGGACCTCATCCTTGACGCCATCCGAGTAGGCCTCGGGGTTGAACGAGTCGCTCGCGATCTGCTCCACGAGCTGCTGGGCGAGCTTCAACTCTGCCTCCTCGACGACCGCGTCCCCAAGGTCGACATCGTCGAACGCCCTGATTTCGTCTGTGTAGCGCAGCTGCTGCATGAGGATCCCGTCCTCGAACGGACGAAGCAGGACGAGGTAGTCCTTGCCGCGGGCTGCGTACCGTGCGAGCGCGGCCCTCCCGGTCGACTTCATCGCCTCCGACAAGAGCGCATAGGGTTTCGCTCCGCCCTTATCGGGCCCGAGGTAGTAGGCCTTCTCGTAGTAGAGGGGATCGACCTCGGCGAGGGGAACGAACTCCTTGATGTCGATCGACTGCGTCGATGCCGTCTCCATCGCCTTGAGCTCCTCGGGCGTGAACACGACGTACTGGTCCTTGGCGAACTCATATCCCTTCACCATCTCGTCGCGGCTCACCACCACCTCGTCCTTCGGGCAGTAGAACTGCTGACGGACACGCGTGCCGCACGATTCGTGGAGTGAGTTGAAAGAGATCCGGGAGTCCGACTCGTTCGTCGAGAAGAGTTTGACCGGGATCGCGACCAGCCCGAAGCTGATCGTTCCTGTGGCAATGGGGCGAGCCATGACATTCCTCGTTGGGGAAGCCCATGTATACCACAGACCGCGAAATCCGCCAGTGAATATCCGGCGTCGGAAGCACCGCCTCCAGCCCGAACCGCACCATCCGGATGTCTAGGATCGCCTCCCATGGGGCCGACCACCGATCGCTTGGACGACTATCGGCGCAAGCGTGACGCGGATCGCACGCCTGAACCCTTCACATCCGGTGCCGCGGGTGCCGGCGGGATCTTCGTCGTCCAGAAGCACGCCGCGAGCCGCCTCCACTACGACCTCCGCCTCGAGCACGACGGCGTCCTGCTGTCGTGGGCGGTGCCTGCGGGGCCCTCCCTCGACCCTGCTGTCAAGCGGTTCGCCGCCCACACAGAGGATCATCCCCTCGAGTACGCCGAGTTCGAGGGTGTCATACCGGCTGGCGAGTACGGCGGCGGAGCGATGATCGTATGGGATCGCGGCTCGCTCACGTTCGACGAGGATCCCGATGAGGGCATCGCCAAGGGCAAGCTCCTGTTCAGCCTCGCCGGTTACAAGCTCAGCGGGCAGTGGACCCTCGTCCGAATGAAGAAGGATCCCACGGAGTGGCTCCTCATCAAGAAGCCCGACGCGTGGGCAGCGGACGAGGACGCAAAGTTCGACGAACGATCGATCCTCTCAGGCATGACCGTCGACGAGGTCGCGCACGCAAAGGAACGTTCCGAGGCGCTCATCGAGTCCGCCGAGCTCGCTGGCGCGATCGTGGGAACCGTGGACGCGATGGCCATGGGACTGATGCTTGCATCGACGGCGGACGCCGCCTTCTCGGACCCCGATTGGCTCTTCGAGATCAAGTATGACGGCTACAGGATGATCCTCGATAAGGCGGACCGGCGCGTTCGACTCCGGTACCGCAGCGGCCTGGACGCCTCCGCCGTCTTCCCCGAGATCGTCAGCGCCGCACGACGGCTGCCTGTCGATACGGTGACACTCGACGGCGAAGTCGTGGTGCTCGACGAGCTCGGCAAGCCTTCGTTCGCCTCCCTTCAACGGCGCGGCGCTCTCACCAACAGGTTCGAGGTCGCGTCTGTCGCAGCACGATCCCCTGCGACGTTCTTCGCATTCGACATCGTGGCCGTCGGCGACCTGGACACACGGCCTGTTGCACTCGTGGAGCGCAAGGAGCTGGTTCGCGCGATCACGCCGAGCCTCGGGCCGATCCGGTACGCTGACCACGTCTCTGGATTGGGCGAGGCGATGTTCGCCGAAGTGTCCAGGATGGGTCTCGAAGGCATCATCGCAAAGCACTCTTCGAGTACCTACTCCGCCGGCCGCTCCGACGCATGGCGCAAGGTCCGGGTCGAGCAGAACGGTCGATTCGCCGTCGTCGGGTACACCGTGCCCCGTGGAACCCGCTCTGGACTCGGTGCCCTCCACCTGGCCGTCCGGTACGGCGCGAGGCTGATGTACGCAGGTCGTGTTGGCACCGGGTTCTCCCACGCCACCCTCTCCGAGCTCCGTTCGCTCCTCGAACCCGACGAGGTGCCCGTTCCCGAGGTCGAAGGTGACCTCCCCGCCTCCAGCGAGAACCGATGGGTCACCCCGCGATGGATGGCCACAGTTCGCTACAAGGAGTTCACTGAAGCCGGTTCCCTCAGGCATCCCGTCTTCGAGAGCTTCGAACCCCTTGACCACGACTCCCTCACGGCACCGGCATCCGACCATGAACCACCGCGGCCTGCGATCGTCGATGCACGAACGACCGAGCCGACCAACACCAACAAGGTGTTCTGGCCGGATGACGGCTTCACGAAGGGTGACCTCATCGAGTACTACACGGCCGTAGCGGATCACCTGCTCCCCTACCTGCGCGATAGACCGCTCGTCCTCGATCGCTTCCCCGACGGGATCGACGGAAAGTCCTTCTTCCAGAAGAACGCACCCGAGTACGTGCCCGACTGGATTCGGACGGAGTGGATCGAGCGCGACGATGAGACCGGGAACAACTACTTCGTCGTCGAGGATGTCGAGGGCCTTCGATACGTAGCGAACATGGCTTCGATCCCGCTCCACATCTGGGCGAGCCGCATGCGCACCCTCGACACACCCGATTGGTGCATTCTCGATCTCGATCCCAAGACTGCTCCGTTCACCTCTGTCGTGACCGTCGCACGCACCATCCACGACCTGTGCGATGACATCGGCCTTCCCCACGTTGTCAAGACGAGCGGGAAGACGGGACTCCACATACTCATACCGATGGGTCCTCCGCTGACCTATGACCATCAACGCATGCTCGGATCCCTGATCGCCGGCGTCGTCGAGGGCATGCTCCCCGAGATCGCGACCACCATCCGATCGCCCTCGGGTCGCGGTGACAAGGTGTACATCGACCATCTCCAGAACGGGCGAGGCAAGCTCCTCGTCGCACCGTTCAGTGCTCGTCCCGTGCCTGGTGCGACCGTGTCGACGCCCCTGAGGTGGTCAGAGGTGACGCCGAGCCTCGACGTGGGCAGGTTCACGATGAAGTCCGTCCCACGTAGGCTCGCCGCCATGCGCATTGATCCCTTCGAGGACCTCCTCATGGCGGTCCCCGACGTCCCATCCGCCCTCGCACGCCTCGACGAGATACTCAGGACCTGACCGCACACGATCTGCCTCCACGGGCGCTGCGGTAGGCTCGCCGACATGCGCGTCGCCGTCTACTCCACCCGCCCGTGGGACGAACAGTTCCTGAGCGCCGCGAACTCGCGCCATGACCTGAGCTTCCTCGAGGCGAGGCTCGACCGAACGACCACTCCGTTGGCGGAGGGCGCCCGTGCTGTATGCGTATTCGTCAACGACGTCGTCGACCGCGCAACGATCGAGGGCCTCCATCGCCACGGCATCGAGTTCATCGCCCTCCGCTCCGCGGGCTTCAACCATGTCGACGTCAGGGCAGCGCACGACCATGGAATGACGGTCGTTCGGGTGCCGGCCTATTCGCCGCATGCGGTCGCGGAGCACACGGTCGGCCTCGCACTGACCCTCAACCGGCGCATCCATCGAGCGCACAACCGTGTCCGTGATGGTGACTTCAGGCTCATCGGTCTCATGGGAGTCGATATGTTCGGAAAGACGGCTGGCATAATCGGGACGGGCAAGATCGGGCAGATCACCGCAGGCATCCTCCAGGGCTTCGGCATGCGGGTGATCGCCCACGATCCGTACCCGAACGACGCCGTTGCCAGGATGGGGATCGACTACGTCGACCTCGACACGCTGTTCGCAGAGTCCCATACCATCAGCCTCCACTGCCCGCTCACCCCCGACACCCACCACATCATCGACGCCGAAGCCATCGAGAAGATGGAGAAGCACCCGATGGTGGTCAACACCTCCCGCGGCGCTCTCATCGATACCGCGGCCGCCATCGAGGGCCTCAAGTCGGGACAGCTCGGTGCGCTGGCCATCGACGTGTACGAGGAGGAGGGAGACCTGTTCTTCGAGGACCTCTCGGACACCGTCATCCAGGACGATGTCTTCTCACGCCTCCTGACGTTCCCGAACGTCCTCGTTACAGGGCATCAGGCGTTCTTCACACACGAGGCGGTCGAGCAGATCGCCGAGACGACGATCGCGAACCTCGATGCGCTCGAGGATGGACGCTCACCGGCAACGGAGGTCACGGCCGACCTGGTGGGTTCGTGAGGCGAATTCAGGCGGACTGCTCGTAGAACGAGGCGATCGCCGCCGTGAACGCGACCCTGCTGGCCTCCCATGCATAGAACATGTGACCGCCGCCGTAATGCTGGACGGTGAGGCGATCCGTCATCGCAGGGTCGAGGCGCATCAGGTTCCTCAGGCGATCGCTTGCAAAGTACGGTGTGACGAGGTCGTATCGGCCGTGGGTGATGAATGCGCGCATGCGCGGGTTGAGGGCCATCCCGTAGCGGAAGTCGTCGGTGGCGCCCGGCGGTGCCTCGAATGCGTGGTGGTCCGGATCGCGCTTCCATGCCGTATTCACCTCGTACGACAGGAGCCCGTTGCGACGTACGGCCAGGAGAAGACCTCCGCGGCGGGCTTCTCCTTCTTGCGCAGCACGGTCCAACGCGCCGTTGCCGTGTAGTCCAACGGCGTCCCCGCCGCACTCCACGTGGCTGTCGTCTCGGCCCCCTTCGGCGGTTCGTGATCCTTCGTGGGTGCTGTCGGTGTCGGGTCGTCACTCATGGGTGCTGATGCTAACGAGCCTCTTCCCGCCACTTCGGTGCCGGCTCATTGTGCCGACCTTCGACCGATCCGGATGCTCACCGTCAGGTGCTCGCTTCCTCATCCTCGATCTCCACTCGATCGATGAGGTCTTCACTTTCGATCATGCGACGCATGTACTCGCGCTTGCGGGCAAGAACCTCGTCACGCTTTTCCGCGGTCCAGCTGCGACCGAGGTCACGAGGATTCGCTGCCCACACCGTCACGTCATTGAGCGACCGCAACTCGATGAGGATCTCCTCGAGTAGCTGCTCGACCCTGTCGCTGTCCATTGCAACCCCTTTCCCGCCGTGATCGACCGCCGACGACACAGGCTAACGGCAAGCATCCTGCCGTCCCCACATACAGAAAGGGCTTGCGCCACCGGTGGCCGGAGTACCACAATGCGTGGGCAGGACGTCGGGCGGCGTCGGGCAGAGAAGGCATCCATGGAGCAGCTGGCGCCGATTGCGCATGGCAGTGGGGACCACTCTGGCGTGCGCAATGCGGCGATCGCGCTTGGTGTGGCACTCGTGGCATTGAACGTGCTCGACCTGATGGTGACCGACCTCTCCATCCGCCACTTCGGTGCGACCGAGGTCAATCCGATCATGGCAGCGGTACTCGGCACACCGTGGGCGGTGCTACTCAAGGTGGGCCTCCCGACGGCGATCCTTGCACTGACCCCACACCTGCGCTCTGGTCGGGCCCTGGTCTACCTCCGCACGGCCGTCTTCATCTATATGGTCGTCACCATCGTGAACCTCGGCCAGCTCGCATACGCGCTGTCCTAGAGCCGACGACGCACCACATCAAGAGCCGTTGCGCTGGCGGGTGGTGCCGATGCGAGCGCCCTCACGGTTGACCCGTCTCCTACGATCGCACGTCGGCTCGCTACGGCCGGCGGGACCGGTCGTGGGGACTCGGCATGCCTCCGGCAACCTCGTCAACTGCCATCGTGCCTTCCACGAGGTGCATTGCGACCTCGGTGAGGTGACGCCGGGACGAGCGGGCGTACTGTCGCAATATGGCGAAAGCCTCTTCCATGTCCGCGTTCGCCCGTTCCGCAATCATCCCCTTGGCCTGTTCAATCGCTACTCGGCTGTCCAGCGCGTGCTGGAGTTGGCCCGCCCTCAGATCCGACTGACGGACCATCTGGTCCTGAAGGATGGCGATGCTCGCCACGTCGGCCAGTGCTTGAGCCAGGTGCGTGGCCGCAACACCGATGTCGCGGGGCTCGCCGGAGAATAGGTTCATCGCCCCGATCACCGATGTCCGCAATCGCAGGGGGAACGCGTGTACCGAGCGAAATCCGGTTCGCACAGCCTCTGGTGCGAAACGCGGCCATCGGTCGCCTGCCGAGGGAAGGTCCAGATGCACCACAGGCTCACCTGTCGAGAACGCCTCGAGACACGGGCCTTCGTCGTTTTGGAGCTGGAACAACTCGAGGAGATGCGCTCGTTCACTCGATGCGGCCATGACTCGCAGCTTGGCGTCCTGGTCAGCGAGAAGGATTCCAGACGCTGTCGCCAAACCGAGATCCACGCAGCCTTGTGCGAGGCCCGTCAGCATGTCGATGATGTCGAAGTCGTCGACGAGAGAGTCCACGATCCCGACGAATGTGTCAGCAATCAGATCTTCACGTGTCATCTTCCCCATTTCGGGCCTGCGTTCTTGAACATTACCAACCGCTCCCCGACGCCGGCCCATCATCGTCGAGTCGCAGCCGGCGTCCGACAATGTCGCGGGCGACATCGATCACCGAACGGTTGGCCGCATAGGCATGCGCCCGCAACCGAACCTCGGCGTCGGCGACCGCCACTCCGAGTTGCACCGCGACCATTCCTGACGCTTGATGGACCTCGGCGCGATGACTGGCTGTGTCGTTCAAGTCGTCTGTCAGCAGGCCCGTATCGTTGCGTGACTGGGCTTCCACCATCGCCATGGCGACCGTGTCGGCCACCACCAACCCGTCCTCCTGCTGTTCCGGGGTCAATGCCCCTGCTATGTCGCGGTAGAAGGTCAACACACCGATGCACCTCTGTCCAGCGTTCAAGGGCAAGGCGAACACCCCACGGGTGCCGAGCTCGAGAGCGGTCGCGGTGAAGACGGGCCATCGAGCAAGGGGTGCGTGCTCGAGATCCGGTTCGTGGATTGCCTCATGTCTGGCGAAAGCGTCGAGGCTCGGTCCCTCCCCCAGTGAAAACTGCAGCTCGGCGAGGGCAAGGGAACGCTCGTCGGAGTGGCAGACCGAGCTGATATGGCGAGCGCTCATCAAGGTCACTCCGGCTGAAGCGATCCCGAGGACGTCGGCACTGGCGGAACAGAGTGTTCCTCGTTCGCGCCGGTGAAGGGCGAACGCCGACGCCACACGCGCGACCCGCTCGGTGTCGCTCATGGCCGGCGCCGCCAAGAGGAGGGGTTGGGACTCGCGACCGAGAACAAGTGCTTTGCGGGTCGCCGCACGCCCACCGCGGACAGGCCGTCGGTGTGCCTGGCCCACGTCGCGCTCCTGTTCGCCGGGTCACCAGGACGTGGGAGCGTACCGAGCGTGGACACCAGGTCATCGATTGCATCGGCAGGCTGGGGAAGTGCGAAGTAGAAGCCCTGACTGAAGTCGCACTCGAGCTTCGCTACCTCGTCGCGCTGACCCTCCGTTGCGACGCCCTCGGCCACCACCTCCATCCCCAGTCCGTGAGCCAAGCCGACCACTGCGCCGACGATCAGCCGACTAACGAGATTGCTTTCGAGATCGGTCACGAAATCGCGGTCGATCTTGACGATATCCACCGGGAACTGCTTGAGACGACTGAGCGAGGAGTGTCCCGACCCAAGGTCATCCACTGCGATGTTGACGCCGAGGCGCTTCAAAGCCAAGAGGACCGAGAGGGCTCGCTCTGCGTCATGTACGAGCACACTCTCGGTCAGCTCGAGCGTGACGTGGCCGGGATCGATCCCGGCGTCGCGGAGCACTGAGGCGGCCGAGGACACGAAGTCGGTTGCCATGAGCTCGCGAACCGATAGGTTGACGGAAATCCCGAAGTCGGGGAAGAGACCGATGTCGTGCCAGCGCATGGCATCGAAGCATGCCTGCTCGAAGAGCCAACGTCCGATCTCGACGATCACGCCCGACTGCTCCGCCAGCGGGATGAGGACCTCAGGGTCGATGGGGCCCAGGGATGGGTGAGTCCAACGGAGAAGACCTTCGGCGCCTACGATCCGTCCGCTGTCGGTGGCGACGATCGGCTGGTAGTGCACGCCGAGCTCCCCCCGGCGCAGGGCACCTCGTAGGTCGCGGTTGAGGCGTGCACGATGGTTGACACTGTGATGTTCACGCAGGTCGATCACAGCATGCCGCCCGCCGCCTTGCCGCTTCACCTGGTACATCGCAGCGTCGGCTTCCTCCAGCACGCGCTCGGGCACGTCTTCGCCGAGCCCTGCAAAGGCGATCCCGACGCTGGCGGCCACGCTGATCTCGGCCTCGGACAGAACGAATGGCTCTGACAGCGCCGTTTCGATTCGAGCGGCAAGCGATTCGACCGAGGAGGGGTCGTCGAGATCCTCACAGAGGATCACGAACTCGTCTCCCGACATTCGGGCAAGGGTGTCCCCGGGGCGCATCAATCCCGAGAGCCTATTGGCGACGGCGATCAAGAGCTCGTCGCCGACGTGATGTCCGAAGGCGTCGTTGACTTGTTTGAACTGATCCAGATCAGCGAAGAACACAGCCACCAGCTTCTCTGAACGGCGCGCACGCAATATGGCGTGGTCGAGACGCTGCACGAACAGCGTGCGATTGGGCAGTCCTGTGAGGGCGTCGTGGAGAGCGTTGTGTTGCGCCTGCTGTGAGGAAGCTTCGAGGTCCGCCCGCGCCTCGGCGTTGAGCAGGTAAGCCGTGGTCACGTCGGCCAGAGTCTGCGCATTTTCCATCGCCTCGGCGTCCATCGAGCCGATTGTCTGCCGGTAGAGATCGAGGGCGCCGAGTCGGTGGTTCTCGTCCTGGAGGGGAAAGCTGAAGACCGCCTGCAACCCTTCCTGGAGTGCCCGTCGAGAGAAGCCGGGGAACCGTTCATCGGCCCGCAGGTCAGGCACGACGACCGTCTGGCCCGTGTGATGAGCCGTCAAGCACGGCCCTTCCCCCAGCTCCGTTTGCAGCTTCACGAAACGCAAGGCGGAGTCGTCGGAGGCCGCAACGTGTCGAGGTGTGCCTGTGTCGGAGATGAGGGTCACTCCGACCGACCCGATGGGCAGGACCTCTGCGATCCGAACAACCAAATGATCCAGGATGGCTTGAATCGGAAAATCGGTCAGGAGGGTACGGGCGAACTCACTCAGGAGGTCGGACAGTCTGCGTTCGGTCGCCATTTCGCACCCCGGAGAACACGCATCCGCAGGGTCTGGGCGGTCGACCATCGAGTCGTGGCGTCCCACCACTATAGGGGCCTCATGTCGGTCGTCCAACGCATCGTCGGAGCCAACCGGCGGTGACCTGACCCCCGGATCAGTCGTCGCCGAGCGGGGTATAGGTCCGCAGACCACTTCTACCTAGGGAGTGGCTTCTGAAGAAGGAGCACACGTGCGAAAGAAATTGCTGACGGTGGGGCTAGCCGCCATGTTGAGCATGGGTATAGGCACCGCGGCCCTGGCGGACTCGGGTGCCAGCGTGGTTGCTCAGGACGTGACAACTACCACTCCTGACGTGACGACTCAGCAGGAGACGGGCGACGACAACGGCAACGCGGGCCTGTGGGGGCTCCTGGGCCTCCTCGGTCTGGGCGGACTCGCCGGCCTACGACGTGACGACCGCGATAACAGGCGGGACCTGACTCGCGATCACCAGCGCGACCTGACGAGCGATCACCAACTCAAGGGCTAGATCCACGATCACAGCCTATTCGGCCGCTCACGCATACAGAGCCCCGGCAGACCCTCCACCAAACCGGAGGGGGTCTGCCGGGCCTCTCGTCCATGGAGCAACGAGAAGCCGCTATCAGCAACACTGTCGAGTCCTCAGCGAAACGCGTGCCAGCGTGGGTGCATTCGGGGTGCAGTTCGTCCTGACGGACCCGAGACGAACAACAACCCCGAGGGGTGGAGCCCTTGGGGTTGTTGGTGTCGGAGAGAAGACTCGAACTTCCACGGGCTATTAGCCCACTAGGCCCTCAACCTAGCGCGTCTACCAATTCCGCCACTCCGACGTGGGAACCCGGGAGTATACCGAGGAGACGCCCGAATACGGTTCGGAGCGTCCGGCTGGATGGCTCAGACGACGTGCTTGACCTCGGGGAAATGGCACGCAACCCAGTGCCCCGGCTCGAGCTCGGCGAGTTGTGGCTCATCCACGTCGCATTTGCCCATCACGGCGAGCGGGCATCGCGTGTGGAAACGGCAACCCGAAGGGGGGTTCGCAGGTGAGGGGATGTCGCCTTCGAGCAGGATGCGCACCCTGGACGCTTCGATGGTCGGATCGGGAATCGGGACGGCCGACAACAACGCGTGCGTGTACGGGTGCATCGGCCGCTCGTAGAGGGCATCCCTGTCCGCCATCTCGACCATTCGACCGAGGTACATGACGGCCACCCTGTCGGAGATGTGACGAACGACCGACAAGTCGTGGGCGATGAACAAGTAGGTGAGACCGAAGTCCTTCTGGAGGTCGTCGAGGAGGTTCAACACCTGCGCCTGGATCGACACGTCGAGCGCGGACACGGGCTCGTCAAGGACGATGAACGAGGGGTTCAGGGCGAGTGCTCGTGCGATTCCGATCCGTTGCCTCTGACCACCGGAGAACTCGTGCGGATAGCGGTTCGCATGCTCTGGTTGGAGTCCTACGACTTTGAGGAGCTCCTTCACCTTGTCGAGCCGACCCTGCTTCGTTCCTTCGTTGTGCACGGTGAGGGGCTCGGCGATGATCGAGGCGACGGTGAGCCTTGGATTGAGGGAGGCATACGGATCCTGGAAAACGATCTGGATGTCCTCGCGTATCGAGCGGAGTTTGTCCTTGCTCGCGGTCGCGACGTTGACGACCTCACCCACTGTGGCCGACCGGAACCACACGTCGCCAGAGGTCGGCTCGAGCAGGCGCATGACTGCACGCGCTGTCGTCGACTTCCCGCATCCGGACTCACCCACGAGTCCGAGTGTCTCACCGGCCTTCACCTCGAAGGAGATGTCCGTAACGGCCTGGACGGCACCGACCTGCTTTCGGAAGAACACACCCTTGGTGATGGGGAACTCCTTCACCAGGTGGTTGACGCGCAGGATGACGTCGTCAGGCAGCTCGGATACGTCCACAGGCCGCTCCTGGACGGTTTCGCTCACGATGCCGCCTCCCGCCCTCGCTGTGCCGCGCCGCGCACGTCCAGCGCCTTGAGGTCCAGTTCCTCGGCGCGGTGGCATGCCACGGCGACTCCGTTCACGTCTCGAAGCGCTGGGAGCACCCGTCCGCAGATCTCCACGGCGAACTCGCACCGGGGCCTGAACCTGCACCCGATCGGCAAGTCGATCACCGACGGCGGAGCACCGGCGATCGAATGGAGCCGCACCTGCTGGGCCCGATCGAGACGCGTCATCGATCCGAGGAGACCCCAGGTGTAGGGATGCTGAGGATTGTGGAAGATCTCGTCCGCGGTGCCAGACTCGACGATTCCGCCCGCGTACATCACCTGGATGGTGTCGCAGAAGCCCGCGACCACTCCGAGATCATGCGTGATGAGCAGCACTGCGGTGTCGCGATCCGCGGCGAGGTGAAGCATGAGGTCCATGATCTGGGCCTGCGTCGTGACGTCGAGGGCCGTTGTCGGTTCATCGGCTATCAGCAGATCGGGATTGCATGAAAGACCCATTGCGATCATCACCCGTTGGCGCATGCCGCCCGAGAATTGGTGGGGGTAGTCATCGAGGCGCTGGGATGCGTTGGGGATCTGCACATCTGCGAGTGCCTGGATCGCGATGTCCTGGGCGTCCTTCTTCGAGACCTCCTGGTGAAGCACGATCGTCTCAACGAGCTGGTCGCCGATCGTGTACACCGGGTTGAACGCCGTCATCGGGTCCT
>DATHUV010000045.1:0-8179 GCA_035461905.1 Acidimicrobiia bacterium
ATCTGAGCCGGAGCCGAACGACAGGGATGCGAAGCACGCCGTGATCCCATGATCGCCCGCAGGTCGACGCCAGAGTGGGCGGGCACCGCACGCTCCCTCCGTCGTCTCGTCTGCCAGCACGAGACAGTCGAGACCGCCGCCCTCGAAGTCGTAGTCGTGAGCGGATCGGTGTGAACACGCGACAATTCCTCCGCCGCGCTTGTATTCGTCGAGGTGCGCCGTCGACGATGCGTGCCGGGCTGCTCGAGTTCTCGAATCAGGCGTCCCACCGCGGCAGTGCCGGACGGAGGATGCCGCGACCGTGTGTGGTGTGACATGAACGTTCTTCTCGGTGTTGCGTTGATCCCCGACGGGATCTGGGCGACCATTGGCGTGGTGCTCCTGATCATGGGGCTTCGCATCATCGACGTATCTGCAGGCGTGCTGAGGGTGATGCTGCTGATGCGTGGGCGGCGGTGGGCAGCCACCGGAATCGGTTTCGTCGAATCCCTCACGTGGCTGATCGCCGCCGCTGCGGTGTTCGGCTCGCTGGACACGCCGATCAAGGCCGTGGCCTATGCGGGTGGCTTCGCCGCGGGGACGTGGGTGGGGTCCTGGCTCGAGGCCACGCTCGGCGTCGGGAAGTCCGTCGTCAGGGTCTTCCTCGAGCCCGGTGCGCCGTCACCGGTACCCGCGCTGCGCGACGCAGGGTTCGGGGTGACCGAGGTCGCAGGCGAGGGCCTGCGGGGCCCGGTGACGATCCTCTTCTCCGTCGTACCGAGGAGGCGAGCCACCGAGGCAATGCGCATCGTGGCTGCCCACACGCCGGGTGCCTACGTGACGGTCGAGGACGTCGACACGCTCGACCTCCAGCATCGGAAGTACCAGCGCGCACGCGGGTGACGCCATATGCTCGGAGCATGAGGAAACTCCTCGCCGTCGGGCTGGCCATGATGCTGCTGGTGGCCGCATGCTCAACCTCGGATTCGGACGACGATGCCACTCCTCCTTCGACGTTGACGACCACGAGCTCCACCACCGCTCCCGCTTCGTCCACATCGACCACGACGACGCTCCGTGAGCCGTCTGGTCCCGGGTATGGTGGCATCGCGGTGGTGGCCGAGGACCAGTACCCCACCACGCTCAACCCGTTTGCACCGGGAGGCGACAACTTCATCACGACGGTCATAGGCCAGGCATGGATGACCGGGGTCTGGGACATCGACGCCGAGACGCTCGACCGGATCCCGGAGGTCGTCGTCGACCTGCCGACGGTGTCCAACGGCGGCGTGGTCGTCGACGAGGACGGGACGATGACGGTGACGTACGTGCTTCGGGACGAGGCGGTGTGGTCCGACGGTGTTCCGATCTCGGGTGAGGACCTCGCCTTCACGGTCGAGGCTGCACTCTCGGTTGAGGAGGACGCCGAGTTCGAGACGCCGTACACCGACGCCGGGATCATCGGCATGGAACCGGGCGACAAGACCTTCACGATGACGCTCCGTAACCCGACGATCGCCTACGAGACGCTGTTCCAATGGATCCTGCCGCATCACGCCATCGAGGAGACCACGTTCCCTGACGACTGGGTCGACGAGCTGTGGCCCTCCGGGGGGCCGTTCATCATCGACACGATCGATCCCGACACCTCGATCACCGCAGTGCGCAACGATCTGTACTGGAAGGTCGACCCCGACACGGGACTCGCGCTCCCCTATCTCGATTCCGTGGAGTTCCGGTTCATCCCCGAGACCGAGGAGGTCATCCGGGCGTTCCAGGCACGCGAGGTCGACGTGATCCAGCCTTCCCCGTCGCTCGAGTTCTCGATCCGGCCGATCATGTCGCTCGAAGCCGACGGCGCTGCTCTCGAGGTCCGGTCCGGCCCGGTGTGGGAGCATGTGAACTTCCAATTCGGACCGGGACGGCTCGAGCGGTCACCCGACTCGTGCAACGAGAACCTCGCCCTCCGAAGGGCGGTCATGCACGCGATCGACCGCGATGCCGCCGTCGCGGACATCTACGGTGGCTTCGTCGAGGCGGCGACATCATGGCTCGATGCGTACACACCCTCCCTCTCGTCAGGTGCCTGGGACCGCTACACCCACGACCCTGCCCGTGCGGCTGAGCTCTACACGCAAGCCGTCGCCGAGACGGGCACGGAATGTGCCGTCGCGTTCTCGACAACCTCCAATGCCGACATGCGGCCTCGCCTTGCCGATCTCTACGTCGACATGCTCACCGAGGCGGGCATCCCGATCACGCTCGACCTCCTCGACTCCCAGCTCTTCTTCGGCGAGGTCCTCGACGATGGCCTGTGGGACGTCGGGCAGTGGGCATGGGTCGGCGCACCTGGGCTCTCGGGGGTCGTCGCAGCCCACTCACTCTTCGACCCATCGGCTCCCCCACCCGACGGCATGAACTACTACCGGTGGGGCACCCGGGATTCGTCCGTTCGGGACGAGCACACGGTGCGGTACGCGGAGATCGTCGAACGCATGAACGCCACGGTTGACGACACCGAGATCAGGGAGCTCATCGCGGAGGCCGAGGAGATCCTCGCCGACCAGGCCGTGGTCCTGCCGCTGTTCTCACGCGCCAGCGTTGGTGCCGTGTGGGCGGACGAGATCGGTGGCTATCGATACAACCCGTCGTTCGCGTCCCATACCTGGAACATCGAGTACTGGTACCGCACCGACCGTTGACCAACGGCTCAGTCGTCGGGGTCGGACCCGAGGGTCGACTTGGCGAGGAGCCAGACGAACGCCGAGACGAACACTGCGACGACGAGAGCGACGATCAGGCCGATGGTCGCGGTCCGGTTCCAGGCGGAAGTGATGACGTCCGCGGCGTGCCCGTCGAAGAGCGCGATGTCTGAGTACTCCAGGGCGAGGTAGGTCGTAACGACCACACCGACGACACACAGCGCGAGCACCACCCAGCCCACCGGCGTGAGGCGATCCTCCGTGGCCTCCGTATCCCTGTCCCTCAATTGCTGAGTCATGGTGTGGTGAATATACCACGAGATAACCCGGCAGCTGCCCATGCGCTGTGCCGGTTTGTGGCTGATCTACAATCGGATATCGACATCCCGAGGGAGGAACCGTGGGCGATAACGACCGCGTCGAACAGGAGCAGCAGACCAGGGCCCAGACCGGCCTCATCATCTCCGGCGTGATCATCGTGCTCGTCGCGATCTTCATCGCCCAGAACGCAGAGTCGATCCCCTTCGAGTTCCTCGTCCTGAACTTCGAGGCCCCGCTGTGGCTGGTCCTCATCATCGTCTTCGCACTCGGAGCCGTCGTCGGGCAGGGCCTCATGTGGATGCGCCGTCGCGCCAAGCGACGCAAGGACTGACGTCGGGCAGAGGTTTGCGATCATCTCGTAACGGCGTATCCTGCCGGGACGAAACGCTCATCTCGAGCGGTGGAGGGACAGGCCCTGTGAAGCCGCGGCAACCGGCGAACGCGTACGGTGCCAATGCCTGATCGATGGGAGGTTTCCGAGCGGCGGCCCGCTCGGGGCGCGTGAGCGTTTCGAGAGACGAGGAACCGCGATGGGACAGTCAGTTGTAGGCCAGTCAGTAGAGCCTTCCTGTACCGACGGTCGGGACGTGCGATGAGCACATACCTCGACGCCGTCGGACGCGGGCTCGTCATCTTCGACGGCGCGACCGGGACGTGGCTCCAGTCCCAGGACCTGACCGCCGACGACTTCGGTGGGCCCGACCTCGAGGGATGCAACGAACTCCTCAACGTCACGCGACCCGACGTCATCGATCGGCTCCATCGCGCGTACCTCGACGTGGGGGCGCACGTCGTCGAAACGAACACCTTCGGGGCCTTCGGCGTGCCGCTCGGCGAGTACGGCCTCGCGGATCGTACGTATGAACTGGCGGCGGCAGGGGCGACGATCGCTCGTGAGGCTGCGGACTCCTACGAGGATCGGTTCGTGGCGGGTTCCATGGGTCCCGGGACGAAGTTCCCGACACTCGGGCAGATCACCTACGCCGATCTTCGGGACATGTACGAGGTCGAGGCGGCAGGACTCATCGACGGCGGCGTCGACCTCATCATCATCGAGACCCAGTTCGACCTCCTCGCGCTCCGCGCGGCCATCAACGGTGCGCGCAGGGCGATGGCGACGAGCGGACGCGATGTCCCCCTCCAGACGCAGGTCACGATCGAGCTCACGGGAAGGATGCTGCCAGGGACGGAGATCGGCGCGGCGCTCACCGCCATGGAGTCACTGGGTCCCGACGTCGTCGGCATGAACTGCGCCACCGGTCCGGTGGAGATGTACGAAGCGGTCCGCTATCTCTCGTCGAACTCCCGAACGCCCATCAGCATCATCCCGAACGCAGGCCTGCCGTCGGTGGTCGACGGCGCCATGCACTACGACCTCGGTGCCGACGAGATGGCACGCCATCTCGGGTCGTTCGTCCGTGAGTTCGGGGTCGGTGTGGTCGGTGGGTGTTGTGGCACGACCCCCGCGTACATCGCCGCGCTGATCGAGGAGGTCGGATCGGCCGCGCCACCCCCGAGAAGCCCTGCTCCTACGCCCGCCGTCACCTCGACCTACTCGTCGGTGGCGCTGCACCAGGACACGTCCTTCCTCATCATCGGCGAGCGGACGAACGCGAATGGCTCCAAGGCATTCCGCGACGCGATGCTCGCCGGGGACATCGACGCCTGCGTGGCCATCGGTGAGAGCCAGGTCGCCGAGGGCGCCCATCTCGTCGACCTGTGTGTCGATTACGTCGGGCGCGACGGCACGAGGGACATCGACGTCCTCGCAGGGCGTTTCGCCACCGAGGTCACGGCACCGATCGTGATCGACTCGACGGAACCCGAGGTCATGGCGGCTGCCCTCGAGCGCATCGGGGGCCGATCGGTCCTCAACTCGGCCAACCTCGAGGATGGCGATGGACCGGGCTCGCGTCTCGACCGTGTCCTGCGCCTCGCGCACGAGCACGGGTCCGCGGTGATCTGCCTGCTGATCGATGAGCGCGGACAGGCGAGGGATGTCGAGTGGAAGATGGAGGTGGCACACCGCCTCCACGACATCGCAACATCGAGGTACGGCCTCTCGCCCGGGGACCTCATCTTCGACGCCCTCACCTTTCCTCTCTCGACAGGCGATGACGACCTCCGCGACGACGCGAAGGCGACGATCGAGGCCATCCGTCGCATCAAGGCCGAGCTCCCCGGGGTCGCGACGGTCCTCGGGGTGTCGAACGTCTCGTTCGGTCTCAAGCCTGCGGCCCGTCGCGCCCTGAACTCCGTCTTCCTGCACGAGTGCGTCGAGGTGGGTCTCGACGCTGCGATCATTCACGCAGGGAAGATCACACCGCTCAACCAGATCGACCCTGACCACCTGAGCCTGTGCCTCGACCTCATCCACAACCGGACCCGTCCCGGCTACGACCCGCTCGAGGTGCTCCTCAGCTCGTTCGAGGACGAGGAAGCGGAGCAACCTGCGGATCCGTTCGAGGGCCTCGACCTCCACGAACGCCTCGCGAAGAGGATCGTGATGGGTGCCGTCGGCGGGCTCGAGGGCGACCTCGACGCCGCGCTCGAAACGATGGGCGCCATGGCGATCATCAACGACGTTCTGCTCGGAGGGATGAAGACCGTCGGTGACCTTTTCGCGAGCGGCGAGATGCAGCTCCCATTCGTCCTGCGGTCAGCGCAGACGATGAAGGCCGCCGTCCGGTACCTCGAGCCCCACCTCGATCGCCTCGAGAGCACCGACAGGGGCAGCATCGTGCTCGCCACCGTCTCGGGTGACGTCCACGACATCGGCAAGAACCTGGTGGACATCATCCTCACCAACAACGGGTTCCGGGTCCACAACCTCGGTATCAAGGTGTCGATCGCCGAGATGATCGACGCCTATCAGGAGCATGGTGCGGACGCGATCGGCATGAGCGGCCTGCTCGTCAAGAGCACCCTGGTGATGCGCGACAACCTGGACGAGCTGATGAGGCGCGGGCTCGGCGACGTTCCCGTGCTCCTCGGTGGCGCCGCCCTGACACGACGCTACGTCGAGGACGACCTCGCACAGCGCTACGGCGGCACCCTCGTGTACGGCAAGGACGCGTTCGCGGGCCTCGACGCGATGCGCTGGATCACGGGTGAAGGCGACAAGCCCGTAGGGCGCCGCATCACACGCCCGGCGGCTGGGCAACCGACGGTCACAGCCGACAGTGACCGCCCCCGTCGATCGCCCCAGGTCGAGCTCCTCGACGAGATCCCCGAGCCTCCGTTCTGGGGAGCACGCATCGCGAAAGGTGTTGCGATCGACGACATCTTCCCGTACCTCAACACGACGGCCCTTCTGCGCAACCAGTGGCAATACCGACCGAACCCATCCGAGACCGACAGGGAGTTCAAGGACCGCATGGCTCCCGAGCTGCGGAGATCGATCGCTGCGGCTCGAGCGGGCGACCTCCTCGTGCCCCAGGTCGCCTACGGGTACTTCCCTGCGAACGGCGACGGCGACGATCTCGTCATCTGGGAGGACGAGTCACGGCGGTCCGAGCGCGTCCGCTTCAAGTTCCCCCGTCAGAGCAGTGAACCGTGGCTGTGCATTTCGGACTTCTTCGCACCGATCGACGGCCCTTGCGACGTAGCGGCGTTCCACATCGTCACGATGGGTGCGGCGATCTCCGTTCGGACCGCGGAACTGTTCGCTGAGGACCGCTACGAGGAGTATCTCAAGCTCCACGGCCTCGGCGTCGAGATGACGGAAGCGCTCGCCGAGTACTGGCACACCCGGATCAGGGGCGACCTCGGCATAGAAGGCGAGGACGCGCCGACCGTACAGGGCCTCTTCCGACAGCAGTTCAGGGGCGGGCGGTACTCGTGGGGATATCCCGCATGCCCCGACCTCGAAGACAACCAGACCGTCGCCGAACTCCTCGAGGCGAAACGCATCGGGATCGAGGTCGGCGTCGAGACGGGATACCAATACCAACCGGAACAGACGACGTCGGCCATCATCTGCCACCACCCCCGGGCGAAGTACTTCATCGCCCGATCCCCGAAGGAGCAGCGCAGTGCTGACCAAGGCTGACAGTTTCGTGCGAATCGTCGAGGTCAACCCTCCCGAGCTGCCCGACATGTCGCACCTCCTCCTCGAGGGGGCATGGTCGAACGTGCTCGTGACCGACAACGTGTTCGGTCAGATCCGGGTCTCCCCTTTCGCCTTTGCGGCGAGGATCACACATGACGTTCCGACCGCGACGCCGACGGTGGTCGTCTCGACGCGGGATCGCAACATCCTCGCGATCGAATCGGAGGTGCGAGGAGCTCTCGGCAACGGGGTGCGGTCTTTCCTCGTCGTGGTCGGGGACACCATGCCCCAGGTCGACCACCTCGCAGACCACTACGAGATCGCACGACACCTGCGGGACCTCCAGGCCGATCTCCCGGTGTTCGAGGTCGGCATGCCGACAAGGTTCAGGGCATGGCAGAAAAAGAGAAGAATCGAGGCGGGTGCGCAGTTCCTCGTCTGCGGGCCGATCATGGACCCTGATGTCGTCCGCGAACACGTGGCGCGCCTCGAGCTGACACCGGACGACCCACCGGTGTTCGTGATGGTCATTCCCCCGTTCAGTATCGACTGGGTGGACAGGATGGAGTCGATGGGCGCCGTCCCCGTCTCACACGGGCTGCGAGAACGCCTCGCGGCGACGGAGGGTGATGCGCAACGTGCCGTCGCCTGGCAGTCCGCGCGCTCCGTCGCAGACGCCGCGGCGGAGGCAGGATGCGCGGGAGCGATCCTCATGGGTCTGCGGTTCTCGACGATCGTCGACGAGGCCGCCCTCGAATGGCGGGTCCGCTCAGCGAGGTGACCTGCCCTGTTCTTGCGTGACTGGGTTCCACCCTGGGTGGAACCCAGTTACGCAAGAACGCTGGCGGTTTCGATGAGTTGCGCCATGTCGGTCACGACCAGCCGGCCGCGTCGGACCATCAGGAGGTCACCGTCGGCCGAACCGACGATGGCGTAGGGCACCGTGAGCGAGGGGACGCCGAACGCCCGAGCCTCTTCGACATCCACCACGTCGTACACGGCACCGAGCGCGTCCAAACCCCTACGCGCCTCCACGCACATGGTGCACCCCGGACCCACCACGAGGGTGAGGCCGGCTGGCACCGAGAGCGCGCTGCCACGCCGGGTCGCAAGGAATCGCACGATC
>DATHUV010000046.1:0-1559 GCA_035461905.1 Acidimicrobiia bacterium
TGTCCTTCGACACCGAACCCTGGACGGACGACGAGCGGTCCGCATGGTTCGCGGATCGGGTTGCGCTGGGATACCCGGTCGTCGTCGCCGAACGCGACGGCGCCGTCATCGGCGCGTCGTGGTCAGGTCCGTGGCGTGACAAGGCCGCCTATCGCACGACCGTCGAGACCACCGTGGTGTTGGCCTCGGGTGAATCCGGTGCTGGTGTGGGCTCATCGCTCTACCGGCACTTGCACGACGACCTGCGCGGCGCCGGATTCCGCGTCGCTATCGGCGTCATCGCCCTTCCGAATGACGCGTCCATAGCCCTTCACCGCAGGCTCGGGTACCGAGAGGTCGGCGTCCTCGACGACGTCGGCTTCAAGGACGGGCGGCACTACTCGACCATGCTGATGCTCAAGGATCTCCGCGACGCCTGAAGCCGTATGGTCCAGTCGCGCCATTGAAGGTTCCCTCGGACAGGCGTACGCTGGCAGGGAGGATCTGGTGAACAATCTGAGGCACCTTGTGGTGGCCGTCGCCGTCGCCGTAGCGATGGTGGCTGTGGTGGTGGCGTTCCCTGCGGAGGTAGGTGCGACCGTCTCGGGCGAGGATGGGAGGATCGCGTACGTCTCCGGCGTAGACGGCGACCTCGAGATCTACTCCGTCAACCCCGATGGTTCCGATGCGAGGAACCTCACGAACACGCACAAGACCGACGACGGCCGCACCATCGACGACACGGATCCTGCATGGAAGCCCGATGGGCGATGGATCGCCTTCACCCGCTCCGTTCTCGACCTCGATGCGGACGAGCCGGAGATCGTGAGTGGCGTATGGGTCATGCCTGCCGACGGAGGCGTGAGCCACGAGGTCGTGCCATCGGGATGGGACCCGACATGGTCACCGGACGGCCGTCGAATCGCCTTCGTGATGGATGCGATCGATGACGCAAACGGCCTATCCACGACGGTCATCGCCGTGGTGGACCTCCACGATGACCTCGAGGTCACCGTGCTCACGCGTCCGGAGTGGGTCGCCGTGGGCAGGACATCGTACGACTCGATGCCCGTGTGGTCTCCCGACGGAGCGTCGATCTACTTCTCCAGATCCCGCATGCCTGCCAACCCGATCAGTCGCTACATGGACATCATGGTCGTCGACGCCGTCACCGGGGCCACGAGCGAGGCTCTCGATCCATATGGGAACTACCTGACTGGACTCGACGTGTCACCCGACGGTGCAGAGCTGGTCTTCACTTCGTTCGTGATGAACCCACCGACGAGCCTCACCGTCGCCTCCCTCGACGGGTCATCGTCGACCACGCTGATGTCGGATTACTTCGTCTGGGGTGGCGTCTCATTCTCCCCAACCGGCGACCGCCTCGCCATCAGCCGCTTGGAGGGACCCATGGTGGATCCGTCGTACATCTGGACGATGACCACAGCCGGCACCGACCTCATCAGGGTCGTGGAGGGTTCCTCCCCGGCGTGGCAACCGGTGAACCCGTATCCCTTCGGGCTCGTGGACCCCGACCAAGGCATGTGGCACCTGCGCCATCCGGACGGTTTCGTCGACAG
>DATHUV010000047.1:0-24105 GCA_035461905.1 Acidimicrobiia bacterium
GGGCGGGCTGGCCCCATCCCAACCCCGAGGGCCACGCGGTCATCGGCCTCGAGGTCGCCAGCGCCATCATCGGCTGATTCCCACCCCCTCTCCCGTTCTTGCGTAACTGGGTTCCACCCATGGGTGGAACCCAGTTACGCAAGAACGGTGGTCAATGACCGTCGAGGGCTAGTCGGGCCTAACCTGAGGGCAGGTCCGGAGGACGGGATGGATTCCAGCCCACACGAGACGGCCCAAGAGCCGATCGCCGGCGCCCACCGGCTCACCGAACACCCGATCCTCGACATCCCGACGCCCGCGACCCCGATCGGGTTCCAGTGGCAGGACCGCGAGCTCGTCGCCATGCCGGGCGAGGTCATCTCCTCGGCCCTGATCGCCGCAGGCGTCTCCGTGTTCGGACACCACCCGAGGGACGGCAGCCCTCTCGGCCTGTTCTGCGCCAACGGCCAGTGCGGGTCGTGCACGGTCATCGCCGACGGTATCGCCGTGAAGGCGTGCATGACGCCGGTGCGGCAGGGCATGCGGGTCGTGCCGGCCGACGAGTCCCCACCACTGCCCCTCGATGTCGCAACACCCGAGCCGGCCCCCACCGAGATCAAGCGGGTCGAGGCTCTCGTCATCGGTGCCGGCCCGGCGGGTCTCGCCGCCGCGGCCGAACTCGCGGAGGCGGGGATCGGGACCCTCCTCATCGACGACAAGGCAACCCCTGGTGGGAAGCTGGTCGTCCAGACGCACCGATTCTTCGGTTCGGTGGAGGACACATCCGCGGGCCGCCGGGGTTTCGACATCGCCGCGGAGATGACCGATCGGCTCTCGCAGTATCCGCAGGTGGAGGTCTGGACCGAGGCGACCGCCGTCGGTGTCTTCGCCGACCGCCGGATCGGGGTGGTGCGACGGGGCGGGTACTGGCTCATCGAACCCGACACCGTCCTCGTCGCAACCGGAGCCCGGGAGCGCCAGATCCCGTTCCCCGGCCACACCCTCCCCGGCGTGGTCGGGGCAGGGGCGTTCCAGACCCTCCTCAACCGTGACGGCGTGGTCCCGTGCCGTCGGCTGCTGCTCGTCGGTGGCGGCAACGTCGGTCTGATCGCCGCCTACCACGCCCTCCAGGCCGGCATCGAGGTCGTGGCCCTGGTCGAGCTGATGCCGGAGGTCGGCGGCTACCGGGTCCACGCCGACAAACTGAGGCGCCTCGGGGTCCCGGTCCACCTGTCCCACACGATCGTCGCCGCCCACGGCATCGACCGGGTCGAGGCAGCCACCGTCGCCGCCGTCGACGACCGGGGGGAGCCGATCCCGTCGACCACCCGGACGTTCGCCGTGGACGCCGTGCTGGTCGCCGCCGGCCTCGCCCCCCTCGACGAGCTCGCCATCGAGGCGAGGGAGTGCGGCCTCGACGTGTGGACGGCGGGAGACGCCGCGGTCGTGTCCGAGGCATCCGCCGCGGCCGTCGGTGGCCGGATCGCGGCCCGCCGGATGGCTGCAGGTCTCGGTCGGGACGTCGAACCGGTCCCACCCGAGTGGGAGAACCTTCTGCGAACCCTCGAGGCGCGGCCCGGCCCGGTGGTCGACCGTACCCCCGCCCACGGGCCCGACCTGTTCCCGGTGCTGCGCTGCACGCAGGAGATCGCCTGCAACCCGTGCGTCGACGCGTGCCGCCAGAAGGCGATCGAGATGGACGGTGACCCGATCCGGGGTCTGCCACGGTTCAACGGTGAAGGCTGCACCGGGTGC
The DNA here is from genome assembly GCA_035461905.1 of Acidimicrobiia bacterium. Taxonomy (GTDB): domain Bacteria; phylum Actinomycetota; class Acidimicrobiia; order Spongiisociales; family UBA5794; genus SZUA-442. Next base: position 1,735 of record DATHUV010000047.1, read on the forward strand.
GCCAAGTGCGTGGCGGTGTGCCCGGGGCTCGCGATCACCCTCGTCGATCGGCGCGCCGACCCGGCCCGTCCGCTCGTGACCGTGCCGTTCGAACTCGACGCCGGCCACGTGACGCCGGGGTCCTCCGTCCTTGCCACCGACGGTGACGGCGTCCCGCTCGGTCGCTTCGAGGTCGTCGACGTCAAGGACCGGCGCCGCCTCGACCACACCCTGCTCGTACGGATCCGTGCCACCGCTGAGACGGCGCCGCTCATTGCGGGGATCCGCGTCCAGGATCCGGCCGACCTGGTGCCCGTTGATCCCGTCCCGGTGGGCGAGACCCCCGACGACGTGATCGTGTGCCGCTGCGAGCACGTCACCGCCGGTGAGATCCGGGCCGCTGTGCGTTCGGGGATCCGGGACATCAACGAGCTCAAGTCCACCCTGCGGGTCTGCATGGGGGCGTGCTGTGGGAAGAACTGCCCCGAGCACATCGCGAAGATCTACCGGGACGAGGGCATCCCGGCGTCCGCCGTCACCGCGCCCACCCACCGTCCCCTGTTCGTGGAGGTCCCGATCGGGGTGTTCGCGAGGGGTTCGAGGGAGGAGGCCCGTTGAGCACACCGTCGGTCAGCGGGTACGACGCCGTGGTCATCGGGTCCGGATCTGTGGGCACGCCGATCGCCCTGTCCCTCGCCGAGGCGGGGCTGTCGGTGGGTGTGTTCGACCCCTGCCCCTCGCCCGGCCGTGGGGACAACCGTGCCGCGATCGGAGGGATCAGGGCCACCCACTCCGAACCGGCGAAGGCGACGCTGTGCAGGGAGTCGATCGAGGTATTTGCCCGGTGGCGCGAGGACCGTGGCGACGACATCGAGTGGCGCCGTGGCGGGTACCTGTTCGTCGCGTACCGGGGCGAGGACGCCGAGGCCCTCCGTACCGTTGTCGCCATCCAACGCGACGCCGGGCTCGACATCGACTGGGTCGGACCCGACCGGGTCGCCGAGCTCGCCCCTGGGATCCACGATGTGGACCTGCTCGGCGGGACGTTCTCGCCCGGTGACGGCTCGGCGTCGCCGCTGCGGGCGGTGCACTCGTTTCGGGTCTGGGCGGAGCGCGCGGGGGCCCGGTTCCACTTCGGCGAACCGGTGACGGCGATCGACGTCCGGGGGAACAGGGTGGTCGGCGTCACGACCCCGGAAGGCGTCTATCCGGCGCCGATGGTGGTCAACGCCGCAGGGGCCGACGCTCCCGCCGTTGCCCGCATGGTCGGGGTCGAGCTCGCTGTCACGCCCGAGGGCCACGAGGCCGGTGTCACCGAACCGGTGGAGCGGTTCCTCGACCCCATGGTCGTGGACCTCCGACCAGGGGCCCGATCGAAGAACGTGTATCTCTACCAGAGCGCCACCGGACAGGTGCTCTTCTCGATCGCTCCCCGGCCAGCCGAACCGGGCGCCGACCGGCGCGTGCGGTCCGAGTTCCTCCCCGAGGCCTCTGCCCGCCTCGTGGGGTTGATGCCGCGCCTTGGCCACCTGAAGATCCGCCGGACGTGGCGCGGCCTGTACCCGATGACCCCCGACGGGTCCCCGTTGGTCGGATGGTGCGGTCCCGAGGGGCACCTGGTGGCAGCGGGCATGTGCGGGCAGGGCTTCATGCTCGGCCCCGGCATCGGTCGCTGCCTCGCCCGCCTCGTGACCGGAGCCGCGACGCCTCACGACGATGCGGTGCTGGAAGAGCTCAGGCCCGAGCGAGCCTTCGGAGGAGCCGAACTCCTCCGCTGACCTTCCAATGAGCCGACCCGCGCTGGGACGGTGGCAACGATGGGCGCGACATGTCGAGGGCGGTCGGTGGGTGCGCTCGGGTTCGGTGACACATGTGTCACAGCGGTGTGACACCATGGGGCGATGGACACGCCGGGGATCCTGCATGCGGATCTGGATGCCTTCTATGCCGCCGTCGCCGTCCTCGAGGACCCGTCGCTGAGGGGCAAGCCGGTCGCCGTGGGTTCGGGTGTCGTGCTGTCCTGTACGTACGAGGCGAGGGCGTTCGGGGTGCGCGGCGGGATGCGGATGGTCGACGCACGGGCACGGTGCCCGCAGCTCCTCGAGGTCGACGGCACCTTCGGTGCGTACACGGAGTATTCCCGTACGGTGTTCGGGATCTTCGAGTCGTTCACTCCGAAGGTGGAGGGCATCTCCATCGATGAGGCGTTCCTCGACGTCACCGGCTCCGAGCACCTGTTCGGCTCCCCAAGGGACATCGCCGAGGCGATCCGGGCGAGGGTGAGGGCCGAGACGGGGCTCACCGTGTCGGTCGGTGCGTCGACGCGCAAGTTCCTCTCCAAGATCGCCTCCCAGGTCGCGAAGCCCGATGGCCTGATCGTCGTCCAGCCGGGGCTCGAGATCGAGTTCCTGCACCCGCTGGCCGTGTCGTACCTGTGGGGCGTCGGGCCGGTCACGGAGAGGCGCCTCGCCGAGCTCGGGATCGTGACCATCGGCGAGCTTGCAACCACGCCCCTCGACACGCTTCGGGCCTACCTCGGTCCCGGCGCCGCTGGGCACCTCCATGCGCTTGCCAACAATCGGGACCCGCGGTCGGTGTCCCGTGAGCGGAGGGCGAAGTCGGTCGGTGCCCAGAGTGCGATCCGTTCCAAGGTCCGCACGTTCGAGGAGCTCACACCGATCCTCCAACGCCTGACCGACCGCGTCTGCGAACGGCTGAGGGCGAAGGACCGCACCGCCCGCACGGTCACGGTGCGGGTCCGCTTCGGGGACCTGACCGCCGTCACGAGGGCGGCCACGATGCCGACACCGACCGCGTCGACGGGAGGTGTCTTCGAGGTTGCGTGCTCGTTGCTCGGCAAGGTGGTCGACGAGTTTCCGGGCATCGAGACGTCCCTCATCGGCATCTCGACCTCTGGCATCGCGGTTGGGGAGCCCATGCAGCTGTCGATGGGTGTCGACGACGCCACACCGACCGGAGGCAGCCCTCGCGAGATCGAGTATCGGGCCCTCGATGACTCCGTCGACGTGTTGCGGCGCAAGTACGGCAGGTCTGCGGTCAAGCACGGCAGTGACCTGTTCTCGGGCAGGACGACGTTCTCCGACGGCCTCTCCGAGGTCATGACACCCGACGGCGAACGAATCCCCGACTACGTCGACGAGGAGGCCCCCGTCTACGAGTGGGATCCCGACCTCGAAAGCTAAGTCCCCCGACGGAAGTGCGAGCTGCGCTCGCTCCTCGTTGTCTGAGCTCTCTGCGCTTCCGCTTCTCGGCTGCGGGCCGCCTCCGACGAGAAACTTCTGCCGTTGTTGCGCCTGATCGTGGTTTGAACCAAATTGGAGAGCCAAGAACTGAGGAACTACTACCCAACTCGAGTTCCCGAGCATACGCTGGAGAGGTTGCAGGGTGGATCACGGGTCACGAGGAAGTCGACCCACGGGATCTAGGACCCATCGGGCACAGACGTTTCAGCGACTTCAGGGCTTTGCGCTGGCACGACGGGGACTCCTGCCGAGTGCGTTGCACCACGCGAGGCATCTCAAGCCGCACGAGCAGAAAGGTGAGGCATCGTGCGCAAAGCACTCTATCTGTTGTTGGCCCTGGGCCTTCTGGCTATCGCCGCTTTCGGCGTCGTCGGGTCCGCAGCATGGTTCACGGATGGATCAACCGTACCAATCAGCGCCACAGGGGCGACCCTCGACATCCGCGCCGAGGTCGGGCCCCCAGGGGGAACGCCCACGTACTACGACCCAACCGGCGTTGAGCTGTCGGTGGCGAACCTGGCTCCGGGTGCGCTGTCTGACAAGGTCATGATCAGCGTCCAGAACAAGCCGGCACCCGCGTCGACGCTCGACGTGAAGTACCGGTACACGGCGTCGAAGACCACCAGCACGCCCGGATTCTGGGCCGCACTCAATGTTCAGGTTGAGTACGGGGCGTGTGTTGGACACGACCTCGGTTTCGTCGCGGGCACCATCTATGACGGTCCGCTGAATGCCCTCAGCTTCACGAGCATCGACAACGATTACAACACCGGTGACTATCTCGCGGTGAACGAAACCCACTGCTATCGCTTTGCCTTCTACCTCGATGAGACGGCGGGCAACGAGTTGCAGGGCGGGAATGCGACATTCGACATTGTGATCGACGCCACGCAGCCGGGGAACCCGGGGTGGGCTGAGAGCTGAGTGCACGACTGACGCAAACGAACGCAGGGCCCACTCCCTCACGGGGAGCCCGGAGAGTATCCAGGGTGACGGGAGTGGGCGCCGGCGAAGGATGACTCGATGAGCTACGAAACAGATCCGTTCTTCATGGAGGCACTCCGCGAGGTTCGCGAGGAACGGTCAGCCACTGCAGCCCGGACCCGACAGACCGCTGCCAAGATCGTCGACACCCTCGTCGTGATCGCTCTGGTCCTCGTCCTGTTCCTCGCGTACGGTCTGGTGGACAACAGGTGGTACCGCATCGTCGCGATCGAGGGCGGATCAATGTCGCCAACGATCGAAACCGGCGATGCGATCGTCCTGACACGGCCGCCTGCCGAACTCGAGGTGGGCATGGTCGTAACCCTCGAGGCGGAAGGGACGGTTGTCACACACCGGATCGTCTCGGTCAACGACGATGGCACGTTCACCACGAAGGGTGATGCCAACGACGTAGCCGACGACTGGGACGGACTTCGCGTCGACGTCGTTGGCATCCAGCGCGCCCGGATCCCGTTCCTGGGCAGACTCCTGACGTCGGTGATCTCGATCACAGGTTCGGGGGCATGGCACACCGAGCGAATCTCCGTGGCAGCGCTGGCGGGAGGTACCGATTGCTTCGGCGAGTGCACCTCCGAAGCCCAGGAGTCCGTCACATTCGACTCCTCCACCCTGGTCGGCGACGAGCCGTCCACGGAGGACGAGCAAGCGACGGTGCCGGAGACGACGTCGGGTGCAGTCTCTCCCGACGACGGGCTCACTCGAAGCTGCCAGGACTTCACATCTCAGGTCGAGGCGCAAACCTGGTTTGACCAGTACATCGCCAGCTACGGAGAGACGCCAGCTCTGGAAAGCGATGCCGACGGAGTCGCCTGCCCCGCCCTGCCCTGATCGGGGATGCGGGTGAGGCCCCGTTTCTCGCGTCCCCGTTTCTCCGCTGTTTGGGGTGGATGCCCGGCATCCCTCCAATTCCTTGGCGGGCGGCGATCGGGGTTCCGATGCGTCTGGATACACTCGACTCGTGGATCTGCTCCCGGAAGACGCCCTTGTCAAGACCAGTGATCTGGATCGAGGCGCCTGGAACTACCACGGGGTCTTGGGCTGGGTATCTCGCCGGAGGCTGCACCTTGTGGACAGGCTGCTCAACGGAGTCCGGACGGGTCGTCTCCTCGAGGTCGGCTACGGGTCTGGCATATTCATGCCGACACTGGCAAGGCACTGCTCCGTTCTCGACGGAGTCGACGTCCACGACAAAGCCGACGAAGTACGGCGAGTGCTCGCCGAACACGGTATCGAGGCCTCGCTGGTGACTGGGTCGGTTACCGAGCTGCCATATTCGGACGGCACCTTCGACACCATCGTCTGCATCTCGGTCCTGGAGTTCGTCGACGATCTCGAGACTGCGTGTGGCGAGCTGCGCCGGGTGCTCTCCCCGACCGGGCGGCTTCTGGTGGTCACTCCTGGACACTCGCGATTGCTCGACACGGGGCTGCGACTGCTCACCGGTGAGCATGCCGAGGACACCTTCGCAGGACGTCGTCAGCGGATCCTGCCTGCCCTCACCAAGTGGTTCGACGTGGACCGGCGGTTCTCCTTCCCTCCTGCCGTCCCCAACGTCGCCAGGTTGTACACAGCGCTTTCCCTGAAGCCGGGTCCCGCGTGACCGAAAGTCCGAGCTCCGCTCGCTCCTCACTCTGAGCGACCTTCGCTCGCTCCTTGTTGTTGATTCGTGACTCGGTGGTGGGGGTAGCCTCGTTGTGATGCGCCCGATCTACTGGTTTGCCCTCGTTGTCGCGTCCATTGGATGGGCGTTTGGTGGGATCATGACGAGTGCCGCCTTCGATGAGGGAGTCGGCGCGTGGACGATGGTCGCCATCCGGGTCCTCATCGCTGCCGTCCTCGTCGGCATGCTCCTCTTGGTGCGCAGGCCGGTGCTCCCGAGTGCCACGGTGGTGAGGTACGGACTCATCCAGGCCGTGACGAACCTCACCATTCCGTACATCCTCTTCACGTTCGCGTACGACGAGGCCTCTGTGGGGTTCGTCGGGCTGCTCGCTGCGCTCATCCCGCTGTCGACGGCGGTGTTCGCGAACTACATGCTCCAGGATGAGCCGCTCACGGTTGCCAAGACCGTCGGGCTGCTGGTGGCGTTCTCAGGTGTTGCGTTCCTGTTGCTGTCAGGCGACTCCGGTCTCCCAGAGGGTGGGCGCCCGGTGGTCGCCGTCGGGCTCGCGCTCACCGCCGTCGCCTCTATCGGCTTCGCTGCGTCTTTCGCCAAGCGCCATGCCGGGACGTACGACGCAACGACGATGACCGGGCTTCAGTTCGGCTTCTCCGCCGTGGGACTCGTGATCGCGATGCTCCTCATCGAGGGCGCACCCACCAACGTCAGCGTGACCGGCTGGTGGTTGATGGTCGGGATGGCGATCGCTTCGACGTTCATGCCGTTCCTGATCTACTTCTGGATCCTCCAGCACGTCTCGGCGACCAACGTGTCGTTGACCGGATACCTCGTCCCGTTCATCGCCCTTGTCGGAGGCCTCCTGCTGCTCGACGAGGAGCTACAACCGGGCATCGCCGTCGGCTTCGTGCTCGTCTTCACAGGTCTCGTCCTCGCGGACCGTGCCTCACGACGGGTCCCCCACGAAGTGGCACCCGAAATCGCCGAAACCTGGCCAGCGGGATAGCCCGGTCCCCATCCTCTGCCCCGCGTTGGTCGGTGAGCTGCGGCCCTCTCTGCGTCGCTTCGCTCCGCGTCTCTCCCGAGGGGAGAGACAGGAAGGGTGGCCCTCTCTGCGTCGCTTCGCTCGGCGTCTCTCTCGCGGGGAGAGACGAAATGGGAGCTCGCTGCTATTTGCTTCCGGGCTCTATACGGCCAGGTCGCGGTGTTCGAAGCGGGCGATCGCGATCGCAGTTCCCGCAAGGGCGACGATTCCGAGTGCCACGTAGCCCCAGGTGATGCCTTTGGCGAGGGGGACCGTGTCGCCGAGGTACCAATAGAACGGGGAGATCCACCGGGCCGGTGCGAGGGAGTCGACGATGACCCCCAGCCCGTTGAGGAAGAACGCGACGATGGCGAAGGCCGCCGTCACTCCGACGGCCGCACTGGAGTTCGGGAGGAGCGACCACAGGGCGACCGCGATGCCCCAGAAGCACAACCCGAACAGGGCGAGCCCGACGTTGGCGGCGAAGATGCCAGTGAAGCTGATTCCCAGGTCCCACACGGCGTTTCCGACGAGTGCGACGACGAACAGGAACACGGCGATGATCCCAACCAGCGTGAACACGGCGAGCGCCTTCTCCCGCAGCAGTGCCCGCCGTCTCTGGGACGCGGACATGACGAGGTCGAGGACACCCGAGGCTTCCTCCTTCGCGACCAGGGACGACATCGCGGAGATGGCGAACACGATGATGACGACGGGCCCGACGGCGCCGTACGTGCGGGTGGACACGAACCCCTCCGGCGTTGCGATCGCGGATGCGTCCGTGAGGCCCATCATGGCGAGCACCTCCTTGGGGAACGCCTCCAGCAGTTCCATGAGTGCCTCGGAATCCTTCGCCAGGGCCGGCCATGCGGCGAACGTGAGAAGCGACAGCGACGACAGGCCGACCGCCCACACCCACACCGAGCGCCTCCGATCCCACAGCGCCTTCCCGAATACGGAGCCCAACAGCCACGGGGTCCTCGGCGTGATGACCTTGCCTCGGCGCTGTCGCAACGGGTTCTTCGGGAGGACGACGCGTTCCACGCCGATGTTGCGCCGGGTGAAGAGCACCGTTGCGCCGGCGATACCGGCGAGGGCGCCTGCGAGGAGCCACAGGTGCCCAGAGGAGAAGCCGTTGAGCAGTGGATTGCCGTCGAGGTACCAGCTGAAGGGACTCAGCTTTGCGGGAAGCTCGAGCCAGCTGTAGAGGGATGCGAAGGCCGTCACGAACCATGAGAGGATCGCGAGGGATACCGCCGCACCCGACGTCGCCCCCGGTGACCCTGTAACGGCCCCGATCGCCATCGCCACGCTACCGAACAGGAGTCCGAGCAGCCACGCACCGACGCAGACCGCAACGAGGTTGGTGATGGACAGGCTGAGATCGACGGCGACGTTCATGCCCATGAGCGCCAGCGCCGTGGCAGCCATGATCGCCGCGGAGATCAACGTCATCGATGCCGCCTTCTGGAGGACGATCGAAGGCCGGGTGATGGGAACCGACAGGAGGACGTCCATCGTGCCGTCCTTCTCCTCACGAGCTGTGGCAGCCGTACCGGCGAGCACGCCGAACGTGATCACGATGATCGGGATGATGACGGAGAACAACTCGGACTGGAGGAACCCTGCCCCCGTCAGGAACGTGTCGGGATCGATGCCGAAGAGGGCGAGCATCTCGGGTGGGAACTCGTTGATGAAGTCCTTCATCGCGTCAGAGTCACGGATCACTGGATACACGGACGCGATCCACACATTGAGCAGTGCGACGCCCACGATCCACCAGATCGCCGAGCGACGCCGGTCCCAGAGGTCCTTGGTGAAGACGCTACGAAGCATGCTCGGTCCCTGCGTAGTACGACAGGAAGACCTCTTCGAGCTCGCCGGCACGAGTCGAGATGGAAACGACGTCGTACCGTGCGGCCTCCTTGACGACGGCGTCGATGTCACCCCGCACGGTCATCATCACCACCGAGCCGTTGTTGCGTGACTCGGCGGAGGTCACGTTCTCGAGCCGGTTGAAGGCGGACAGCTCGACCGGTGCCGAGAACTGGATTGTGACGGACCGGTGCGCCTTCGCCTTGAACCGCTCCAGGGTGTCGACCTCGATGAGGCGTGCCTCTCGCACGATGCCGACGCGGTCGGCGACCCGGTCGACCTCGGGGAGTATGTGCGAGGACAGGAACACCGTCCTGCCCTCCTCCCTGACCTCGCGGATCAGCTCCTGGAACTCCTGCTGGAGCAGGGGATCGAGGCCGGCGGTTGGTTCGTCGAGGATCAGCAGCTCGGGATCGTGCATGAACGCGTTGACGAGGCCGACCTTCTGGCGGTTGCCCGTCGAGTATTCCTTGATCCTGCGGTCGAGGTCGAGGTCGAAGCGGTCGGCGAGCTCGACCATTCGCGCACCTGCCTTCACCCCTCTCAGGTTCGCGAAGTAGGTGAGGAACTCACGTGCGGTCATCGTGTCGTACATCGACAGGTCGCCCGGCAGGTACCCCGTGCGTCGCCGGATCTCGAGCGAGTCCTTGACGATGTCCATCCCGAGCACGGTCCCGGAGCCGCTCGTCGGGAACAGGAAGTTCAACAGGGTCCGGATCGTCGTCGACTTGCCGGCCCCGTTCGGCCCGAGGAACCCGAAGACCTCTCCCTCGGCCACGGCAAGGTCGAGCTCGACGATGCCGGGGTTCGAGCCGTAGTACTTGGTCAATCCAGAGGTTTCGATCACCGATGCCATGCCACTCCCTTCACACGTGCAGGATTCTACGAACCAATCCGAATCGAATCCCACCGAACGGCGGCCCGCCATAGAATCGCCGGCGTGACATCCGAAGCCGCACGCCCCATCACCCTCTCCGTGGTCTCGGAGACACGTACGCCCCCGGCCTACCGGGCGAACCCACCGGGCGCCTTCGAGGGGACACCCCGATGATCGGTTCGGCATCCGCCCCGGCATCGTCGGGCAACCTCGGCCCGGGGTTCGATGTCATCGCGCTCGCCCTGAGCCTGCGGTGCAAGGTGACGGCCGAAGCGTCCGAGACGATGACGATCTCCGAGGGCGGATCGACGAGGCGGCTCGCACCCGACGACATGATCGCCCAGGCGGTCGACATCGCCGTCGGCAGACCCATGCACCTGACCGTCGACAACGAGATCCCCCGCTCACGCGGGCTCGGGTCGTCCTCGGCGGTCACTGCAGCGGCCGCCGGTGCGTCGATGAAGGCCGTCGGTGACGACGGTGGGAGACCGAAGGTGTTCACGATCGTCGACTCCCTCGAAGGGCACGCCGACAACGCCGCCGCCGCCGTGTTCGGTGGTCTCGTCGTGGCGACGTCCGACGGAATCCAGCGGCTCGCCCTCCACGAGTCCCTGAAGCCCGTCGTTGCGATCCCCAACACCCACCTGCGGACGTCGACGGCACGAGATGTGCTGTCCGCCGAGGTCGACAGGGCCATCGTCGTGCGCAGCCTCGCCCGCTTCGCGTTCCTCCTCCAAGGACTCCAGGACGGGAATCCGGAGGTCCTGTCGCAGGCCGTCGGAGACGAACTCCACGAGGCGCCGAGACGTGAGCTCTCGCCGGTGACCCACGAGTTGATGGCAGCTGCCCACCACGCAGGAGCCCTCCACACCTGCTGGTCAGGTGCTGGCCCCTCCGCCCTCGCCTTCGCCACCGCCGAAACCCGGGGCCGCGTCATCGGCGCCATGGCAGGCGTCCTCGGCACCGACGGCGAAGTCCTCGCCCTCGAAGTCGACACCGAGGGCCTGCTCTAGAGAACGTCCCTCGGTTCTCGTTCTCGTTCCCCTCGTCCTCCTTTCAAGGGGGACGGCAGAGGAGCGCAGCGACGATGCAGGGGGATGAGGGTGCGAAGACTCACGACCTGGACGTGTCCTACTTGCGTGCTCGCGGGCTCGCATGCCCCCTGGCTCACTTTGTTCGCCCGTCCCCCCAAGCGTCTCGGTGTTTCACAGGTGAGCTGGCCACCTGAAACCTCCCACCCAGCTTGCAGGTAGAAGGCTGCCGATCGCGTCAGTGATCGGACTCCGTTCCTGAAGGGAGGACAGAAGGGAGGGTGGCGACGGCTTCGTCGATCATCGTGGCCGTGGTGCGGTAGGTGGCGAGGTCGCGGCCGTAGGGGTCGGGGACGCCGGAGGGGTGGGCGAGGAGGCGGATCCGGTCGGGAGGGAGGTCGGGGAAGGCTCGGCGGGCGGCGACGAGGTGCTCCTGTTCCATGCCGAACACGTAGTCGGGGGGCGGTGCGTCCCTCAGCGGTGTCGCACGGTGGTTCCGAAGGTCGAGACCCCTCTCTGACGCAACCTGATGCATCAAGTCGGTGGCGCGATTGCCAGCGATGGCCACGGTGCCGGCACTGGAGACACTGAAGCGGTCAGGGTCGAGGCTGGATGCCGCCGCGACCTCGGCATACGGGGACCGGCAGATGTTCCCGGAGCAGACGAACAAGATCGCCAATGGACCGTCGGTCACGAGTCCGCGCGGTATTTCGCGGCGGCTTCCACGAACGCCTGGAAGAGGCCCCGGGAGTCCTCGTGCTCGCGCATTCCGAGGAACTCGGGGTGCCACTGGACGGCGATCAATGGCCAGGACGTGTCAGCATGCTCGATCGCCTCGACCGTCCCGTCCGGAGCCGCCCCGACGACCTTCAGGCCATCACCGAGCCGCTCGACCGCCTGGTGGTGGATCGAGTTGATGTGGTGGAGGCCTTCGCCGATCGCCGCTGCGATCCGGCAACCCGGATCGATCATCGCCTCCGAATGCGGTTCGTAGGCGCCCTCGCCGGTGACGTCGTGGCCGTGGGCGCCCTGATGCGATGGCAGGTCCTGCACGAGGCTCCCGCCGAGTGCGACATTGACGACCTGGAGCCCTCGGCAGACCGCCATCGTGGGAAGCCTCCTCGAGTAGGCGCGCCGGACGAGCTCGAACTCGAAGGTGTCTCGCTCGTCGTCGACGCCGTACAGCGTCTCACTGGGATCGGCCCCGTATGCAGCGGGGTTGACGTCCCCGCCTCCGGTGAGGAGCAGGCCGTCGATGTGGTCGAGGACGTGGTCGATCTGATCGCTCGGGACGGGGATGAGGATGATCGGGATGCCGCCGCCGTTGCGAACAGAGTCCGAATATGTGTGCGTCGTGAGGTAGGCACGCACGTACACGCCGGCGGATGGGACCTGTTGGGGCCGTCCGGTGATGCCGATGATCGGGAGCATTGCGCAAGTGTAGGGCGCATCGGCCCGTCGCCCACGAACGTCAACGCTGCGATTCGCCTATCCTCGACAGGTCGGCCCGGCAACGAGTGCGACGGCACCGACGACTCAGTTCTCGACACAGAGGTTTTCAATCCATGGGTTCGCTGATCAAGAAGCGCCGCAAGAAAATGAGCAAGCACAAATACCGCAAGCGGCTCAAGGCCAATAGGCACAAGCGCAAGAAGTAGCAGGCCCGCGAACGCCTCCCCTCGGGGAGGCGTTCCTCGTGCAGTTGTCGCTCGACGAGGAGTATCGGTGGCCATCGCACCCGAGGGTGCAAGGTGACGTCACCGAGGGGGATCGCCCGCCTCCAGAATGGACTTGATCCTGAGGAGGTCCTTCTCGTTCGCGCGCCGCATGGCCAGCGCCATCATCGGGGCCGCCACCTTCGAGAATCCCGACGGCGTCCCCCGGTTGCGCAACGTCATGGTGGTGCCGCCTGATGTGGTGTCCCGCCATTCGTACGTCGTCTCCATGGCAAACGGCCCCTCCGAGGTGCTCATCACCAGGCGCTCACCGGGGATCCACTCCCGAACCTCGTATGTGTAGACCAGACGTCGACCGAGGAACCGCGCAGCGAAGGCGACCTTCGACCCGACCGCCAGCGGTTTCTGGGTCTTCCACTCGACGTCGTCGATGTTGGCGTACCAAGAGGTGGTGTTTTCGAGCTCCGATGCGTACCCCGACACGGTCGATCGGTCGCGATCGATCTCGATCTGGGTTCGAACGTCTACGTCCATCGCCCACTCCCTCCGGAGTCGATGCTGCGGACTCGATCCTGGGAATCGACGACCACGCCAGTCGCCTCTTGCGGATCCTTCACGATCGTACCCGACACGTTCAGCAGCCGGAAGTGTGTGCAGTCACGCTTCCGGGCTGAGCATCGGTCGCGTCACAGGCTCGGGATCCCTGACCTGATCAGATGAGGGCGACGGCCGCTCCGAAGATGCCGATGCTCGCGACCATGATCGAGAGCTGGATGATGCCTCTGACGGCGGGCGGTGTCCGCTTGGCCGTGAACTGGTGGATGAGGGCGAGGCCGCCAGCGACGACGATCAAGGTTCCCTTGAGCTCGAAGCGTGACCACGGAAGCCCGTACTCGGTGTACATCCACACACCGGAGATGAGGGCGACGACGAATGCCGTCCACGACACGACGCTGAAGCGGCGAGCCATGACCCTCAGAAGCTCGCGGTCATCGGTGTGCCGCCTGACGGCAGCGACGAGGAATCCGAGGACGATCAGGCCGCCCGTCCACACGCCAGCCGCGACCAAGTGGATCCAATTGACGATCTCGAACGTGGTCAAGAAGCGTCGCCGCCCTCGAGGAACTTGACGATCTCGTCCACCAACGCGTCGGTGCGGTCGGGGTCGAGGCGCTGGAGCTGTGGCTCGTCGCTCGAGTCGACGCGCCCCAGGAGCGGGCCGAGGAACGGCTCGTCGTAGGACTCCATCTCCTCGAGGTACTCCTCGAGCTCCGAACCGGAGTTCTCGATTGCCTCGTCGACCTTCGCGGAGTACTCGGCGTCCACAGCGATGAGGTCGGACGTGTCGATGTGGAGGTTCGTGATGTCGGCGATCTTCTCCACAATGGCCAGGACGGCACGGGGGAAGGGGTTGCCTGCGAGGTACGGCGGGGTTGGCGCCCACATGCTGATCGAGCGGATACCCGCCTCCTTGCACGCTCCCTGGACCGCGCCGACGATGCCGGTCGGGCCCCGGTAGTTCGACGACTCGAGCCCGCTGTGGATGACGCTGACGAGATCGGTTCCGACGCCCGTGAGGACGACGGGGTCCCTGTGGCCGACGGCACCGACGTAGGCGCCGGCGAGGATGACCTCTTCCACCCCAACGGAGTCGAGCACCTCGACGAGGCTGCGGGAGAAGGTCTTCCAGAGGAAGTTCGGTTCCTGGCCCGTGACGACGACGAGGTCACGTTCGTCCGCGGGTCGGTACACGGCGGTGATCGAAACGCCGGGCCATTGGATCGGGCGGCTCACACCGTCGTGGATGGCGATCGTCGGGCGCTGTTGCTGGAAGTCGTAGAAGGGGTCGGCTTCGAGCTCGGCGAAGATCTCGGTTCGCTTGTGGGCGTCGAGGATGAACTCGGCTGAGGTGGAGGCAACATCGCACGCGTCGTTCCAACCGCCGAACGCAACGACGCCAACAGGGTTCCGCAGCTGCGGGTTGTGCAGGCGCCTGATCACGTCCATGACCGCGAGGGTACCCACGCTCGCGCGTAGATGACCGGTGTGTTTGGTGATTTCGCGACTCGCCCGATCAATTCCGGTCGGGGTCTCACCGTGCGAGGAGTGCGGCGAGGGCCGAGGGCGTGTCGACGGGGAGGTCGCACACGTGGCCCTCACACACGTAGGCGAGGCCGGTGTCGGTGCCGGGGCGATCCGCGAGGAGAGGTACAGCCGACCCGGATCCGTCCCCGACCGCGAGTACGACGTCCGGGCGGAACGTTCCCCAGACGGTTTCCCTGAGTGCCGCCGTGTCCTCGCCGACGATCGCGACCTCACGGACGGCGAGGACGTGGGTGAGCCAGACGGCGAGCGCGTACCCGCCGAACCCGGGATGGGGCACGGCGGTCGTCGCGATCGCCCGCATCGTTGATTCGATCAGTTCGAGCGCGTCGGGGTCGGCCGTGTAGGCGCCGTGGAGGACGAGTGCCTCGAGGGCGAGGGCGTTGTCGGACGGTGTCGGGTTGTCCTGTGTGTCGAGTGGGCGTGCAATGAGGTCGCTGTCGTGCGCCGTCGAGTGGAACCCACCTCCGTCCGCTGCGAAGCGGTCGCGGAGGGTCGCGACGTTTCGCTCGGCGTGCAGGAACCAGCGCTCGTCGCCGGTCACCTGGTACAGCGTGTAGAGGCCGACGGCGAGTGCGGCGTGGTCGTCGGCGAACCCAGCATGGCCCGGCTTGTCCCTCCAGGAACGGGCGAGCTCGCCGTCGGGGGATGCCGGACCGACGAGGAACTCGGCGATCGCTACCGCCCTGTCCAGATAGCGGCCCTCGGACAGGATCGCACCCGCCTCGGCGAACGCACGGATCGCGAGGCCGTTCCATGCGGTGACGATCTTGTCGTCGCGCTGGGGAGGAACGCGCACGGAGCGGACCGCCCTGAGCCTGGCGTCGATCGAGCGCTTGCGTTCGAGGAGGTTGGCGAGCGTCAGGCCGTTGGCCGCGGCGACGGCACCGAGATCGGCGAATCGGTGGAGGTTGTTCGCGCCCTCGAAGTTCCCTTCGGGTGTCGCTCCGTAGATCGCCGCGGCGAGGTCGCGGTCGTCGCCGAGCACCTCTCCCAGTTCATCCCACGTCCACACGGCGAACCTGCCCTCGACACCCTCGGAGTCTGCGTCCTCCGCGGAGTGGATGGCCCCTCCGGCGTCGACCATCGTCGTGTCGAGGTAGTCGAGGACTTCGATAGCGACCGTCCGGAACTCGTCGGTGCCGCTCAGCTGCCATGTCCGCAGGTACACCCTGGCGAGCAGCGCGTTGTCGTAGAGCATCTTCTCGAAGTGGGGGACGAGCCACTGGCTGTCGACCGAGTATCTCGCGAAGCCGCCGAAGAGGTGGTCGTAGATGCCGCCCCTCGACATCGCCCGGAGCATCGTCGTGAGCATTCCGAGGCTTCGTGCCGCGGCATCCGTACCGGGACGCAGCGCCGCGGTGCGCATGAGGAGCTCCAGGGTCGGGGCCTGTGGGAACTTCGGTGCGGTCCCGAATCCTCCGTTCACGCGGTCGAATGTGCTCTCGATCGCAGTGATCGACCGATCCAGCTGGTCGAGGTCGGGGAGCCCCTCGTTCGCGGGCCGTTGCGCGGCGATCGCTTGGGTGATCCGGTCTGCTTGGTCGAGTGCGGCGTCCCGGTTCACGTCCCAGGCGTTGCGCACGCCGCTCAGGACGTCCATGAACGACGGATGACCGCCCATCGATCGCTTCGGGTAGTAGGTGCCTGCGTAGATCGGCTTCGCATCAGGGGTGAGGAAGACGGTCATCGGCCATCCGCCGCGACCCGTCATGGCGGTCACGGCTTCCATGTAGATGCGGTCGATGTCCGGCCGCTCCTCACGATCGACCTTGATGCTGACGTAGTGCTCGTTCATGAACTCCGCCGTATCGGCGTCCTCGAACGACTCGTGGGCCATCACGTGGCACCAGTGGCACGTCGCGTAGCCGACGGACAGGATCACCGGAACGTCGCGACGCTTCGCCTCCTCGAACGCCTCATCGCCCCACTCGTGCCAATCAACGGGGTTGTCCTCGTGCTGGCGGAGGTACGGCGACGTCGCAAGGGCAAGGCGGTTCGGCATGTCCCGAACCGTACCCGTCACGTCTCGGGTCCGAGACGGCTGGGCGCCGTATCGTCCCCGACGGTTCCGGATCGGACTCGGCTCGTTTCGCGTCTTCGGTCAGAATCCCCCTGCATCGTCGCTGCGCTCCTCTGCCGTCCCCCTTGAAAAAGGGGGACGAGGGTGACTTGGGATCGTCCTCTCTCAGGCAACGGACGAACGTAGTGAGCCAGGGGGGTCCGCGATTTGCAGCACTCACGTGGGAACAGAGCAAGTCGTGGGTCGTCGTGCGGATCCAGGGACCAGAATGGGGAGCAAGGAGGACACATGGACCGCACCGCTGCACAAGGCTGGCTCGACCGGTATATCGAGGCATGGCGTACGAACGAACGGGGTGACGTGGAGGCACTCTTCACCGAGGATGTCGAGTATCGCTACCACCCGTTCGATGATCCGATCGAAGGGGGCAGGGAAGGCGTCATCAGCTCATGGCTCGAGCAGCCGGACGTTCCTGGCACCTGGGAAGCCGAGTACCGCGTGTTCGCCGTGGACGGGAACCGCGCCGTGGCGACCGGTATCAGCAAGTACCTCGCGACGCCGACCGAACCCGAGCGGACCTATCACAACTGCTTCCTCATGGTCCTCGACGACGCCGGTCAGTGCGCCGAGTTCACGGAGTTCTACGTCAGCGAGTGACGATCACGGGACCGTCACCCTGCCAACGTAACAGCCAGCCAGGCTGCGGGCTCCACGTCCGTGAACCTTCGAAGAATCTTCGTGGATCGGGAACCGGATCGGAATCACCGAGCGTCGGAACCGCATGAACTGGAGAACACCCATCCTCGCCATCGCCCTGTTGACCTTCGCCGCTGCATGTGGAGACCCCGGCGGTGCGCCGGTAGGTGGAGACGATTCCACCACCACGCTCCCCGCGACGACCACGATGCCCGAACGGATCCCGAACGGGGATTGGATCCTCGCCTCCGGTGTCCCGATCGTCGACGGATATCCAATCACCTTCAGCGTCGACGGCGACGCGTTCAGTGGCGCCGCTGCCTGCAATCGCTACGGCGGAACGATCACGCTCTCCGGCGACGCCCTCGTCCTGTCGGACATCTTCCAGACGGAGATGGCGTGCACGGACGCCGGTGTGATGGAGTCGGAGTCCGCGTTCCTCGCAGCTCTCGGTGCAGTGACGTCCTGGTCGATCGTCGACGGACAGCTCCGCCTGGACGGTCCCGGCGAGCCGCTGGTCTTCGATCCTTCAACCGAGGAGCCCTCGGAGGCATTCGAGGGCACGACCTGGATCCTTGTCTCCGGCTCACCGATCGTCGACGGCTATCCGATCACCTTCAGCGTCGACGGCGACACGTTCGGAGGCACCTCGGCGTGCAATGTCTACGGCGGGGCGATCACACGATCTGACGACTCCATCGTGCTGTCGGAGATCTTCCAGACGAAGATGGCCTGCATGGACACCGGGGTGATGGAGGCGGAGTCGGCCTACCTGACAGCGCTGGCCGCGGCCACGCACTGGTCGATCGTCGACGGGCAACTCCAGCTCGAGACCACGGGCGAACCGCTCGTCTTCGGTCCTTCGTCCGAGGTGCCGGCGGACGCCCTCGACGGCACGGCCTGGATCCTCGTCTCCGGTTCCCCGATCGTCGACGGCTACCCGATCACGTTCAGCGTCGAAGGCGAAGGTTTCGGTGGCACCGCGGCGTGCAACGTATACGGCGGCACGATCGTCCGATCCGACGACTCCATCGCCCTGACGGAGATCTTCCAGACGTTGATGGCGTGCATGGACAACGGTGTCATGGAGGCGGAGTCGGCCTTCATCGCGGCCCTAGGAACGGTCACGGACTGGTCGATCGTCGACGGACAACTGCACCTGAAAGGGTCCGGCGAGCCGCTCGTCTTCGACGCTGTACCCGAGGTACCGACCGAAGCCCTCGTCGACACGACCTGGATCCTCGACACCGTCATCCAAGGAGATGCGGCATCGACGCCGCTCGGCGACGAGGTGACACTCGTCCTCGCAGCCGACGGCACCGTCACAGGATCGACTGGATGTCGCACGTTCTCCGGAACGTGGGTTGAGCGCAACGCCCAGGTCGTCTTCACCGAGCTCACCATGGAGGGCGACTGCTCCGCCGATCTCGCCGGTCAGGACAGCCTCGTCGTGAACGTCCTCGGCGACGGCTTCACGGCCGAGATCGACGGGCCCACGCTCACCATCACCTCGATGGGCAACGAGGGCCTCATCTACATCGCCGAATCCTCCTGAGCAGCTCCCTTCCCTGTTCTTGCGTAACTGGGTTCCACCCATTGGTGGAACCCAGTTACGCAAGAACGGTGTGGTGCGGGGCGTAGTCTCAGCGTGGGAGGTGCAAGATGAAGATCGCCAGACTGAACCACGCCGTCCTGTTCGTGAGCGACCTGGAGCAATCCCTGTCGTTCTACACGGGGGTGTTCGGCTTCGAGGTCATCGCACGCGAGCCGCGAGCCAACGCCGCGTTTCTGCGTGCGCCGGACTCCGACAACCACCACGACCTCGGCCTCTTCGGGCTCGGATCGAGGGCTGAGGCGAAGCCGCGCAATTCGACGGGCCTCTATCACCTCGCTTGGCAGGTTCCGACCATCGAGGACCTCGTTGCTGCCCGTGAGACGCTCCTTGCAGCTGGCGCCCTCGGTGGAGAATCGTCACATGGCGCCACAAAGAGCCTGTACGGAGCCGATCCCGACGGCAACGAGTTCGAGGTCATGTGGATGCTCCCTCGCGACGCCTGGGGCGAACACGAGCACAGCGCTGTGATCGAACGCCTCGACCTGCCCGCCGAACTCGCCCGCTGGGGAGGGGTCGCCACTGCGTAGGAGGGGTAGGGGGCTGGCCACGACGCTGCCGTGTCGGGGTGCGGCGCTACTCGGTCAGCCAGGCGGTTGCGTCGTCGACCGAGGCCAGGGTGAAGAGCTTGACGTCGCCGGGGACCATCCAGCCGAAGAACTTGATCCCGTCCGCAATTGCGCCATGGTCGGTGACCACAGCGATGCGGTCCCACTTCGACCAATGTGCCATCCCCGCCTTCGCGTCCTCCCACATCGCTCCTCCGCTGAACCCGTCGAAATCGGGGCCCAGCACGTACAGGAGCCTGATCGTGTCGTGCTTCGTGAGCGCCGAGTCGATCGCAGGTTCCACTACAGACTGGTAGTCACCAGCGTCGACGAGGCCAACAGCTTCGAAACCGACGATGTTCGCGGGTAGGTCGTCGAGTACACGGATCATGCAGCCCTCCAGCACATGCAGCCTCCGACATGGTCCTCCGACTCTACCGATGCGAATCGACGACTGGCTCGCAGCGGCATGCGTGGGAGTGGACTGCCAAACCCGTCGCTTCCAGGGTTGTGCCAAACTAGGAGGAGGAACGAGACCCGAAAGAGGAGAGCCGTATGGGAATCATGGACAGCATCAAGAACCTGTTCGGCAAGGGTGCGGACACCGCGGCCGAGCACAAGGACAAGGTCAAGGACGGCATCGACAAGGCCGGCGACTTCGCCAAGGACAAGGTCGGCGATGAGCACGCGGACAAGGTCGACAAAGGCGTCGAAGCCGCAAAGGACGCCGTAGACAAGCTCGACCAGGACTGATAAGTCCCCATTTGACTCAATAAACGTTGAGATAGTAGAATGGCGGTGTGAACCGTCAGGAACGCGTCGCCATTCATGCAGCCCTCGGCGACGAGCATCGCCTCCAGATCGCCGAGGCCCTCGCCATTACCGATCTGACCGTTGGTGAGATTCGCGTGCTCACCAACATGCCGAGCAACCTCCTCGCACACCACCTCGACGTGCTCGAGGAAGCCGGCGTGATCGAACGGAGGACGTCCGAGGGGGACCGTCGACGCCGCTATGTCGTGCTCACGCCTGTCGCCGGGCCATTCGTCGAGGCGGCGATGCCTGTGGCCATCGGCACACCGCTGTTCGTGTGCACAGCGAACTCCGCTCGCTCGCAGTTCGCCGCCGCGCTGTGGAACCACCGCACCGGATCCGCATCCCTGAGCGCAGGCACGGAGCCTTCCGATACTGTCAACGCCAGTGCCGTCCGGATCGCATCGGACTTCGGCCTCGATCTGAGTGGGGCGGTCCCGCACGGATACCGAGACGTCGCGACGGCACCGGCCGTCATCATCTCCGTATGCGACCGCGCCGGCGAGTCGCCGATCCCGTTCGAGGCACCCCATCTCCACTGGTCCGTGCCGGATCCGGTGGCGAGCGGAACGGATGACTCGTTCCGATCGGCCTTCCGCGACATCGAGCACCGCATCGACCGGCTCCTCGAGCTTGCCGTTTCCCGAGACACCGAGACCCATGACAACCGATCGCCAACGCGATAGACGGAAGGACCCACCATGACAAGCACGGGCACCAGCCTGACCACCGAACAGCAGCTCCAGATCAAGCAGGCATCAGCTCGCCTCGCATCAGACTTCGAGGGGCGCCTCAACACGGAGACGATCGAACGCTTCATGTCAGAGTCGATCGAGATGCTCGAACCGAGGGCCACGACGACGATGTGGATACCGCTCCTCGCCGAGCGGTTCACGCGTCAGCGGCTCCGGGCACTGCTCCGTCTCGAGAGCAACTCAACGGACCTCGCCCCGAGTGTCCTGTTCCTCTGCGTCCACAACGCGGGACGGTCCCAAATGGCTGCCGGCTGGATGCGACACCTTGCGGGGGACGGGGTCGACGTCTACTCCGGCGGATCGGAGCCCGCAGCATCCGTCAACCAGGCGGCCGTGGCCGCCATGGCAGAGGTCGGCGTTGACATCAGTGAGGAACTTCCTCAGCCGTGGTCGGATGAGATCGTCCGTGCAGCCGATGTCGTCGTCACGATGGGATGCGGCGACGCGTGCCCCGTCTTCCCTGGGAAGCGGTACGTCGACTGGGAGCTGGCCGACCCTGCGGGGAAGGGCGTCGAGGATGTGCGCCCGATCCGTGACGACATCGAACAGCGGGTCCGCGGCCTCATGGCCGAGATCGGTGTGACACCGGTCGTGTGACCCGGCACTGCGTCGCAGAGACAACGAATCAGGGCGGGAATCAAGGCTCAGTCGTTGTGGACGATGCGGTAGGCGCGTCCCTCGCCTGGTCCGACATTCTCGATGCGGTGGAAGAAGCCGTTGTGTGTGACCGGGTCGCTCCGGAGCCCGTGGTCGCCTGCAGTCGAGAACACTTCTGCGAGGGAGCACGAGTCCGGGAGCGCGGGAAGCCCGAAGTAGCCCGAGTCCGAATCGAGGTCGTAGTTGACGACGAACACGTAGCGGGTCCCTCCGTCCCGCATCGTGGTCGGTTCCTGCGTCCACGCGGCGATGCCGCGCAGTGTCGTGGCGTCGGGAGGCATGAGCCACCTCGTGGTCGATCCCTCGAGCTCGGGCAGGATCGCTTCGGCGAAGGCGCGCAATTCGGTCAGGCTGGCGAAGAGGGCGCCATTCTCGCCCCAGATGTAGTCGTCGCCGAAGCGTGCCTTCGACGGGTACACGTTCGAGTCGCCTTCCTCGTGGAACACGAAGAGCTTCGTGTACCGCTCGTTCTCGACCGGTTCGTCGTGTACGTCACGGATCTCGAATCCAAGGCCGGTGTAGCTCGGCATGTCCGGGAGGAACAGTGCAGTGAACATGCGTGCCTCGTTGCCAGCCCGGTAGAACTCGTCGAAGCGCGGGTCGTCCTTGTCGGCGGTCATCACCCCGTACGCAGGTGCGGTGCGGCGTGTCGCGAGGTCGTCGAGGTACCGGCGGAACCGCCTCAGGTACTCGGGGTCGCCGACGACCGTCGACTGGAGATCCCCGAGCGTGGCGTCCGCGAGCGAGGCCTCGAGATGGTCGAGCTCTTCTCCGTACTGGAAGAAGTCCCGTGCGTGGAGGAAGGTCTCGGCGACG
>DATHUV010000048.1:0-3721 GCA_035461905.1 Acidimicrobiia bacterium
GAAGGTGATCTGTCGCCGATGCAGATCCAACCCACATACCATCGCCATCAGGGACCTCCTTGCTCGTGTACGGACGCTTGGCAAACCACATGGTTGTCCGCGCACGGGACGAGGAGGTCCTCACACATTGAATGTTCTGGGCCCGGGATCGGCCAACCGTGCTGCGCGGATCAGGCAGACCTGGCGCGTCACGCGTCGCGCTCCACCGTTGCGCTGCTCACTATCGCAAGCGCCCTGGACCGGCACATTGGTGGCATGTCTCACGTCGATATGTGCGCACGTTCGGGGACGCCTGAGCGTCACTCGTGGGTGCGCGCCCCGAGCCGTCTCGTTCGGGTCGTCTCGTCGAACAGCGTTGGAAGCAGCGATAGTCCGCTTGCCGTCGCGACTCCTCGGCCGAGGGGATTGCGGCGAACACACAGGTCGTCCACGGATGAGGCCAGGCGACGGTAGCCGCTGATCCCCTCCGCCCACCCCGATGCTCAGGATGAGGGGACGCCCGTCGTCGTTGTCGTGGTGGGTGTAGAGGTTGTCCCGGAGTCATCGGCAACGTTCGGGATCGCCAACGCTGCGACGACTGCTGCAACAATGGCGATGACGTACAGCAGGCTGATGACCCAGGCCCAGAACCGGAAGCGATCTCGCGCTCGCGTCGGCCTCCTGCCGACGATCTCGTCGACTCGCCCTTTGCCGAGCACTTCGCCCAGTGCGTCACGCTGTGTCTCGAAACCGGAGAAGGACAGCCTCGCATCGCCGACCGATGACGTGACTCCGATCGCGAAGGGAAACACGAGGACGTAGGCGGCGTAAGCGAGCATCGCGATCCGAAAGAGGTCTTCCTGGAAGGGGTCCTTGAACGTCGCCGCGATGAACGACCCGATCAGCGCGGCCACGGCCGCGAGTGACGTTTCCGTGAGCCGCTTAACCAAACCTGCTGTCTGTTCTGCGAGTCGCCCGACTACCTCGCCGATAGCTGTCTCGAGT
Organism: Acidimicrobiia bacterium; assembly: GCA_035461905.1. Lineage (GTDB taxonomy): Bacteria > Actinomycetota > Acidimicrobiia > Spongiisociales > UBA5794 > SZUA-442. The sequence continues at coordinate 985 of DATHUV010000048.1, forward strand.
TCACGAACGTGGTCTAGGTACTCCGACACACGGCCCTCGATGAAGGATCGCCAGTACCACGTGACGCCTTCGGCGATCGAGGGCATGACCGTCGCGAACCCGGCGAAGCGGTCCGGCTCAGGCCTGCTCTCCAGAAGTTGCGACACCCGCGTCTGCACGAACGGCAGTCGGTCGGCGACCATGTCCGTCCCGCGATGTTCCGGGATGGCCTCGTAGCACCACGCGACTACCTCCAGGACGGCGTCTACGTGTCGTGCGGTCACACCCGTGAGCGACGGCGCTTCCCATTTGATCGGGATGAACGCGACATGCTCTCGGCCGCGGAACTCGACCTGGGTGTAGGAGGTTCCGTCGGGACGGTGTACGTCTCGAGCGCGATCGCAGAGATACATGGCGCCGAGGCCGACGGCGAGCGAGTCGAGTCGCTCGCTGAGCCCATCGATCTCGACATCGGGCCGCTCGAAATGGCTTGGTGTGAGTTGGGTCGAAAGGACATTGTCCCAACCGATGTAGTCGTTGCGACGAGCGGCTATCCGCTCAAGTCCAGCCGGGATGCCCTTGGCCACTTCCACCGCCACGGCGGTGCGCTCGCCGGGAACGATCGAGAGACACGTACCGCTGATGTGAGCTGAACCGTCCAGGAGCACGACGATCAGGCGCTTGCCGGCATCACCCCACAACTCCCGCTCGACGTGTGACGGCACCCGCCCGAGATGGCGTGCGAGAACGTCGCGGAAGAAGAACAAGCGAGCGACCGCTCCTGTCGCGCCCGCAATCAGTCCCGCTGCCAGCCGTTCCTTCTCTACGGCGATCACAACTCGATACGTTGTGTTGAGCCGGCCGGCCTCGTCAGTAAGCCTCTGCAGTTCGTGCCCGTCGAACTGCCCGTCCTCGACGGTGAACTCGACGAGATCACCGGTGCCGACCGTGAAGCGAGCCGCACCTGCGTACGCCTCGGCGAAGCTGCGGACTACATCGGCAGAGAGCGCAGCTATCGCCTCGGAGGAGACGTCAAAGGACCCAGCAAGGCGATCGACGTGTTCGACGCGCGTGAGCGCCTCGACGTCGAGTCCGAGCCGCTGAGACAGCTCCACGAGGGGCCCGGAATGGACCGTCACCGTTCGGTCCACTCCATTGTTCGGATCGTGATCGTGAACTCACCGCCAGGGTCAGTGGGTGGCCTCACGGTGACCATGTCACCGAAGAACTCGGCGGGCACCGTGACAGCCAAGCCGTTATCTCCACGGAACCGTCGACGCTTGAGGAGTTGTTCGGCGGTTCCGGCATCAGTGTCGAACTCCCGGTCGGGAAGCGCGGAGGCGAGCGCGTCGGCGAACCGCTCTCTCACCGGCGCAGGGGCAGGGAGGTTGTCGACGATCGTGTCGATGCTCACTCGTCCCCCTACGACCTGGCCCTGGAGGTACTGGTCGAGCCGGGCGTACCGGCTGTCCGTGAGTTCGTCCTTCACATCGTTGAAGGTCCGGTGGAGGGTCTTGTAGAGCAGCGTGGTCCGCTCCTTGGCGTCGTACACATGCTCGAGGCCGAGGAAGCCGTCCAGGAAGAACTCCGACACGACCTCGCCCCGGCGCTGGTGGTCCACCACGAGCGCGTCGTACTCGTGACCGGTGCCGCGGACGAACGCAGCCTTCTGCAGTCTCTCTCGTGGTGTCGGGAGGATGTCGTGCTGCTGGACCAGCCGCACGACCGGCCGCCCCTTGGCATCGGTGGCCTCCTCGGCCCTGAACGCGTCGTTCGGGTCGAGCTTCAAGAGAGCGACGAACGCCGAAGCGCTGCCATCGTGGTCGCTGGCTGAACATCGAGCGACGACGAGCGTCCCGTCGGAGATACGCGCGTCCGTGCCAGCGTCCTTGGATGAGGCGTCGTAGAGGAGCTTCGCGAGGGAGGCCGACTTCACCACGAAGTCCCGGGAGCTCGCAGCGATCGATCTGCACAGCCCCTCCGTGCGCGAGGGGCCTACGACCTTGAAACGGCCCGCGAGAGCCTGGCTGTCAGCGATTCCCTTGCTGACGTGGGCGACGAGGAACTCGCGGATGTCATCGTCGAGGTCGATCGGCACCGTCGACTGGCGCAGGACGCTCCTCTTCGGGGCGACGACGTGGACGGCGGCCCGGCTGACCGCGATGTTCGTGTACCGGCGCATTGCATCCTTTCAGAATCGACTCGGGAGAAGCCTAGGAAGTACCTGTGACAGCCTCGGGGAGGGGTGCCGGAGCTCCTGCGGGCGACCCGACTGCACAGCCGCTTCCATGGCGCGACCGTCGACAAGCGCCTCCAGCACGGGATCATCCGCGGACTCTTACCGGATCGCCCCGCGGGACATCGTCCACCGCGAGGTCGAAGTACGCCACGTCGACCGCTGGGTTGGCCTCGAAGGCGTGATCTTCGATGACGGCTACCTGTCCGGCTCCGCGCTTCGCTCGCCCAAGCAACCGGGCCGATGCTCGGCCACGGTGTCGGCAGCAACGACCTCGCCGACCCACCCGGGGCTCGTGTAGCCACGATCAGCGACGACTTGTTCTCGGTGCGCGACCGATTAGGCGATCTGCTCGGTACCGGGTCGGGCACGCGCCTGTCACAGAACATTCAATGTGTGAGGACCTCCTCGTCCCGTGCGCGGACAACCATGTGGTTTGCCAAGCGTCCGTACACGAGCAAGGAGGTCCCTGATGGCGATGGTATGTGGGTTGGATCTGCATCGGCGACAGATCACCTTCGA
>DATHUV010000049.1:0-2705 GCA_035461905.1 Acidimicrobiia bacterium
CCTCCTCGGTGTAGTCGACGACGGCGTCGGCGCCGATGGACCGGACCATCTCGACATTGCGCGTGCTGGACACAGCGGTGACCTCGGCCCCCATTGCCTTGGCGATCTGGACGGCGAAGGTACCGACGCCTCCCGCTGCCCCGTTGACGAGGACCTTGTGGCCCGCCTTGACCCGGCCGCTGTCGCGGAGCGCCTGGAGCGCCGTGACACCGCCCCTCGGTACCGCGGCCGCCTGCTCGAACGTGACGTTGGTGGGCTTGTGGACGACATTGCGTCGAGCAACGGCGACGAACTCCGCCAGCGTGCCACTGTCGGTGCCGCCGAAGACCTCGTCCCCGACGCTGATGTCGGTGACGGCGGCGCCGACTGCCGTGACCACCCCGGCGTAGTCAGCACCAGGGATCTGGTTCTTGGGGCGGGTGATCCCATTCGTCATCCGTACGAAGTGAGGCAGTGCCCGCATCAGGTGCCAGTCGTAGGGGTTCACGGATGCGGCATTGACGCTGACGAGGACCTCGTCGTCGCCAGGAACGGGGATCGGGGCCTCCCGAAGCTCGAGGACCTCAGGACCGCCGTACCGATGCTGGACGATCGCCTGCATCGTGGAACGATTGCCTGTCGTGTCTCCAATGGCGTGGTGCCCGGGGTCGTTGCTCGTCATGGTGTGAGTCCTCTCGCACAGTGTCCAAGGTCGTGTCAGTATTTACAACGTAAGTTGCAGGCCCATCGTATACATACATTGTAAGTTCGTCAAGCGCAAAGACGGGGTCGCAGGTCCCTCGGTCACTCACGTGGCGCGTAGAGGACGATCGAGAACGGCCAGTGCAGGGCGAGCCAGGTCGCAACGTCGCGCCAGACGATGACGTCCATTGCGGCTCGGCTCTCCCTCACCCACGACCGCACGCTGGCACCGCCGGTGTCCGTGCCACTTGGATAGATGTACACGCATCCGATCACCTCGTCTGCATCGACCACTGAATAGGTGAAACCCTTTCGCTCAGCGAAGTCCCGAGCGTGCCCTTCGAGATCCGCGAGGTTTGCGGAGAGGCTCATGGGTTCAGGCCAATCCCAATCCTCGAAGCCCGGGGTGGCGCGGATGTGAGCGACACTCGACATCCACGCCTCGTGGTCCCGCTCGTTGTGTTCGGGTCCGAGTGGCTCGAGATGGAACCCTTCGCCCTCGAAGGAAGTCGGCACAGCGAAGTCGGCGGGGACGAATGATTCGGTCACAGGCCAAACCTACCGGGGGCTTGGTGCACCGGACGCCGCGCGACTATCCCATCACCACGTCCATCCGGAGATACTCGTCCACCCGCAGGAAGTCCGGCGGCGGCTTCGATGCCGAAGGCAACAGTGGCACGGCGGCGTCCTTCGTGATCACCCTTGGGTGCGTCAGCTCGAAGACCTCGCCGTTCGCCTCGAGGGCGGCGGTCCCTGAGGCAAAGGCGTTCCGGACCCAGTCGCTTCCGGACCCATAGACCAGGATGAACATGTACCCGCCGTCGACGGGATAGGCATCGAGGGGAGTCCGGTACGTCCATCCCGAGGACCTCCCGACATGGACGAATACGGGCGACTTCCCCCGCTTGAGCGTCATCGGGTTGAACACGCGCTTGTTGATCTGTGCCCACCACATCGGCATCGGCATCAGTGCACCAACCCTTCGGATGGAGCGCTCTGTCCCGGCATCTCCCTGTCGACGAACCTCTGCACCATGGATGAACCGCGCCTTTCATGGATCGATATACAACGTAAGTTTCCTTTGGTACACTAGATATACGCTGTAAGTGTGTCAACAAAGCAGGGACGTCCCGCGCCTAGAATCCGGACCGAACCCCATGACTACATCGACCGAGACGACCGAGACCCGCATCCCCCTCAGTCGCGGACGCGTGCTCGAAGCGGCGATCGACCTCGCCGACCGTGAGGGCATCGAGGCGCTCACGATGCGCAGGCTCGGCCAGGATCTCGGGGTCGAGGCGATGTCGCTGTACAACCACGTGTCGAACAAGGAGGACCTCCTCGACGGCGTGGTCGAGTCTCTCATCGTCGAGATCGAACACCGTGTCGTCGACATCGACCCTCCAGCGGACGCCGACGACTGGAAGCGGGCGATGCGCGAACGGATCCTGACCGCCCGCAGCGTTCTGCTGCGTCACCCGTGGGCACCCGGTGTCATCGAGTCCCGGACCGACATGCATCCGCCGTTGATTGCCTATTTCGATGGACTCCTCGGTGTCTTCGTCGCCGGAGGATTCACGTTCGATCTCGCCCACCACGCCATGCATGCTCTCGGCAGTCGCGCCCTCGGGTTCACACAGGAACTGTTCGTTCCCGACGACGACGCTGCGAGCGACGAGATGACGACCGAGATGATCATCCAGATGGCGTCCGTCTACCCCAACATCGCAGGCATGTTGGAGGTCATCAGCCATGACCCGACCGAGGACTCACTCGGTTGGTGCGACGACGAGACCGAGTTCACCTTCGGGCTCGACCTCATCCTCGACGGCCTCGACCGCCTCCGAACCTCCACGTCATAGGCCATCGGTCGCGACCCATCGAACCGGCTCACCGGTCCGCCGCCTCGCTCGTCAGTCGAGGCCGAAGGTGCCTGCAACGGGGAGCCACGGCGACTGCCCGAACACCAACGTGGCGTCGGCGTTGCCCTGGGTGTTCGTGTGTCGGAAGTAGAACGTCGTGTT
>DATHUV010000050.1:0-5039 GCA_035461905.1 Acidimicrobiia bacterium
CGGGCTGGAGGTCGTGACCGAACTCCGCCCAGAAGTCGAGGGAGAACGACCCGTCGGTCTCGCTCGGCACCACCGACGTGCCCGGCCCATTGTCCGTCCACACGTCGAGATACGCATCGCCGCCGAAGAGGCTCGTCGAGCCCGACACCACATTCGCGTCACCATCGACGTCGACCGACAGGTCGATCACCACGTGGGTCCTGATGATCCCATCACCCGACAGGGTGACGAGGTCGCCCGGCAGCATCGGATCGCCCTCGGGCACGGCGAAATCGACGATCGTCAGTGACGGATCCCAGCCGGACACTGCCGACGTCAGGGTCTCGGTATGGAACGGAGGCAACCAGCCGCCGCCGCCGGGGCGCGCCACCTCCAGGGTCACTCCCACACCCGCGGCCCACTCGTACCCATGGACCTGCTGGGATACCGGGAAGACGATGACGTTCGGGTTGGGCACCCGCCAGAAGATGCGGGTCTGATCAGGTGCTCCCTCACCATCGTCGAGCTCGGTCTGGGTCACCACACCGAACTCACCGGCACCCAACGGGCCACTGAAGGGCTCCGACGTCCAGTCGGTGCCTGCGAAGGTGACCGCCCGGTGCTCGTCTCGGCTGTGTACCTCGACGGTCACGGTGCCGGCAGCCTCGACGGCGGTACCCGAGATCGTGGTGGCCCCGGCCGGGATCAGGTATGGGCCGTCGGGCGGGTTCACCACCAGGTCGGAGATCGTCAGGGTCTTGGTTGTCGCGCCGTCAGATACCGTCACGGTCATCCCGGGAACGAGGTCGAAACGCTCGTTCTCGGGCCACCATTCGGCACGCATCTGGAAGTTGCCGTTGCCGTCGGTGTGGACCTGGTAGTCCCCCAGCGGGGAGCCCGGTACCGACACCGTCACTGGTGAAGCCCATCCGCCGGACCATCCGTCGATGATGTCGTGGACCGGATCCGCACCGAACACCGGTTCCACCGGCGCAGGCTGCGCCGAGGCTGCGGGCGCGACGAAGAGCAACGCGCCGATCATCGCCAGGACGGTGAGAATCCGGATGAGGGTCGCGGTCCTAGACCGGTGCCCCTCGGACGCTGACGGATAGACTGAGCGCACTGCCGACATCGTGGCTTCCTTTCAGGGGGCGGATCGTCAGGTAGTGCGCTCGAACTCCTCGGACCAACGACGGTTCGGGCGCGCCCGTATCACAGGGCGATCCGGATGGCGTGATTCGCTGGGGAACGGGAGACAGCTGGCCAGCCATCGATCCACCTTCGTCCAAGCGAGTCTCGTCAGGCGTGCAGGGCACACCCGACTCCCTTCAGACTATCACGATGCCTAGCCCCGAACTAGGGATCCATGGATGCGCGAAGTGTTCACTTGGCTTCACAACGTCGGGTGTCCGAGAGGATTCACGACGACGTCGTTCCGGCTGCGAGGTCGCCTGTTTCTCGGGACGACCTCGCGACCGGATCTGGCCTACTGGGAACGGACCTCGATGCCGTTCACCAACGGGTTCTCCGCAGCTCCCTGTGAGACAGTGATCGTGATGACCGAGTCCGTGTCCGTACTGCTCTCGGTGACGAGGAATCGCAGCATGCCACCCACGAGGTGTCCGAAGAGGGCCGATGGGTCGACGTTCGTCGCCACCTGGACACCCTCGATCGTGATGTTGAACTGCCGAGCCAGTGGCTCGCTCGTACCCGCATAGTTGTTCCCGACGAAGAACCGAACGTCGACCGCCTGACCCTCCGTCACCGGGATCGAATAGGTGAACGACGGGAACCCGGTCCCGGCATTGCTCCACCGCTCATTCGTCGTGAAGATGCCCTGGGGCACATACGACGGGATGGACGGGTGCCGCCCCACCACGGCTGCCGTGGGTGAGACGCCGTTGGATCCCGGATTCGTGAGCGTCGGGTGGTTCGCACCGGACGTGTCGGCCTCCCACGGCTGGTGCACGTCCAGCGAAGTGACCTGTACCCCACCCGAGTTGATCCGCTCGATCACCGCGGTGTCAGGGAGTGGGTAACCACTCGCCTCAGCGCTTGCGGTGGAGACATTGCCGCCCAGATCCACCGCAACCACGGCATAGAAGTAGATCGAGCCATTGGACACCGTCGTGTCGACGTAATCTGAGGTCGCCGGTGTAGCCAACGGCGTCCCGGACGTGTCAACCGGCGTGGTCTCGGATCGGTGCACCTCGTACCCATCGAGGTCGCCCTCGGTGTTGTCCGCCCAGTTCAGGTTGACGACACCGTCACCGTCCGTTGCGACGAGCCCGGTCGGCTCCGCCGGTGGCAGGTCCACGAGTGACACGGTGATGGTGACGTCATTTGACGTCGCATCGGCCGGAGCCCCTCCGGTGAACGCTCCCTCGACATCGACGATGTCGGTGAAGGTTTCGCCGTCGACCGCTGCGGTGTGCACGGCCGAGAACCAACAGGTCAGCGACTCACCCGGAGCGAGTGACCCGAGCCCGGCTTCGCAGCCCGACGAGATCGGAACCGGTGCTTCGGCATTCACGGTGTCCGTGAGGGCGGTGACGACCGCAGCCTCGGTGTTCGTGACCGGGTTGGTGACCCTGGTCACATACTCGACCGTGTCCCCAGAAGCGCTCGTACCCGCCGTGACGAGCTCGCGGACCTCGATGGCGTTGACCAACGGGTTCTGGAGCAGCGGAACATCGTGATCGAACGCAACCGTGATCAGTCCGTCACCGCCATCCGTCACCAAGAACTGCTCCATTCCACCCGTCGCGTGGCCGTAGGTCGCCGTGAGGTCGAACGAGTTCAGCACCAGGGCGCCTTCCACATACACGTCGAACTTCCGCTCGTTCGGAAGGTCCGTACCGTCCCACCCATTTGCCATGAACAGGTTCAGTACCACGGTCTCGCCGGCGTCGACCGGAAGGGAGTAGGTCATGAGGTCGGCCGTGTCCGTCCCGTCCCACCGTTCCGTCTGGAAGACGGCCTGTGGCACATAGTCGGGCACCGAAGCGTCACGTCCGTTGACCGTGAAGCCGCCGAGAGTGCTACCGCTCGCGTTCGTGAGATACGGGTGGGCGGGATCATCCGCCTCCCAGGCGATCCCACCGTCAACCGCGGCGACGAGTGGCCCGCCTGCATTGATACGGTGGATCGCGTTGCCGAGAGCCCACTTCTCCACGGCGAGAGGATCAGTGATCGATGCTGCGAGACCGGTCCCCGTCAGCGGCACCGACAGCGTCGGCCCGTTCCCTCCGTCATGGGAGACGTCAAGGCTCGCTGACTTGAGTCCTGTCGAGGTTGGTGAGAACGTCACGTCGATGTCGGTCGACTCACCGGGAGCGAGCGTCACCGTCGGGATGAAGTCATCACCGAACTCGCCGAGGTCGGTCCCTGAGATGGCCGTTCCCGTCACGTCGATGTCAGCCGCACCCGGAAGGCCATCGTTCGTGACCGTCACGGTCTGTGGGCTCGACGAGGCACCGGACACAATGCTGCCAAAGTCCAGCGACGTCGGTGCCGCGGACAGGTCACCGGCGACCACCGACTGCGTCAGCAACCTGATCTCGATCGCCTTCACGGCGGGGTTCTCCGCAATGTCGTGGAGGAACTCGATGGCGATCACACCACTCGGACCCGCGGTGACAACGGCATCGAGGACCAGACCCTGGTCGTGACCGACCTGATCGTAGATGTTCACGTCGTCGAAGTCCGCCAGCACGACACCATCGATGGCGATGTCGAAGTTGCGCGGCCCGTCATTTGTCGTCGGGACATCGGTGAGGTCGATGTAGATCTCCGCGAGATAGACCCGGACCTCCACCTCGGCACCCTCGGCGACGGGGAACTCCCACAGCATCTCCGGGAGAGCGGGCACGTCGTACCGTTCCGTCTGGAACAGTGCAGCGGGTGTCCCCGCCGGAACGGTCGGGTGGCCGGTCCCGATCGGGTCCCCGGTCGAGAACGTGCTCCCGCCACCCGCGATGAGGTACTGCGACGGACCGTCCGGCTCCCAATCACCGTTCGGATCGAGAACGAGACCGCCGCCCGCGTTCACACGGTACAGAACCGTCCCGGCATCCGTCTGGGTCACATCCAACGTGAACGACGTGTCGACCGGAGCATTCACACCGTCATCGACCTGAACCGTCACCGGGTACGAACCAGAGTCGTCCAGGCCGGGGGTGTATTCGATCAAGCCAGCTCCACTTATCGTCATCCCGTCGGGATTCTCGGTCAGGGAGTAACTCAGACCGTTCCCCGTCGCGGACACCGGATAGGAGAACAGCGATCCCTCTGCAACCGTGGCATCGTCGATCGGATCGATCGTCGGCGGGCCTCCCGTGATCGCGCGGACTTCGATCGCGCTGATCTTGGCGTTGTCCTCGATCGTGGTTAGGACCACATCGATGAAGCCGTCAGTCGTCGTGAACACCCGGTCCACGACATACGCCACACCGGAGCCGACCTGATCGAACAAATCGATCGCCTGGCCGTCCACGGGCACATCCGTGCCCTCGATCTCGACATCGAACACCCGATCACCGGCAGCGGTCACCCCGTCGAACACCTCAGCGAGGTACACCCGCACCTCCACCTCGGCACCAACGGAAACCGGGAAGGACCAGACCTGGGGGGTCAGATCCGGACCGTATCGCTCGGTCTCGAACACCGACGCCGGCGTACCTGCCGGAACGGTCGGGTTCGTCAGGTCCACCGGGAACGTGATGTTCCCGCTGAAGGCCGAGCCGCCCGTGCGATACGGCGACGGAGATGCAAGCGTGTCCGCCAACCAGTCACCGGCCGCATCGACCACCAGGTCTCCACCAGCGTTGTACCGGTACAGCACCGTCCCAACATCCGTCTGGGTCACATCCAAGTTGAACGTCTCGACGGCGGGATCATTCACCCCGTCGGACAGCTCGACCGTAACGAAGTACCTGCCCGAGTCGTCGAGGTCGGTTGGCCAATCGATCGACCCCGTCCCATTCTCGTTGTCCGTGAGGATCGCCTCGGAGGGCAATCCGTCGAACGACAGCGTCAACGTGTCGCCGACATCTGGATCG
>DATHUV010000051.1:0-2575 GCA_035461905.1 Acidimicrobiia bacterium
CGACATGATCCGGGTCACGAAGACTGTCGATGACGACAGCTACCAGACTTTCTCGCTGCCCTCAGGAGTCGGCGGAACGGTGCTGATCCGGGTGGTAGACCTCGACAGCGAGAAGTTCGAGCCAGTGCTCGACTCGATCTACATCGATGACTTCTTCATTCGGGTGTCGCCCTGAGAGAACGGACTGTAGAGGTTCGTTACTGACGGATACGAGGGAGGCGAACACGCAGCTAGCGCGTGCTCGAGTGATCGAGCTTCGGGGCGGGGTCGAGGGCAGTCTGAGGATCCGGTCCCTCTCACCCCATTAGGGCAAGACCGGACGCATTCGGATCCCGCTTCGTGGGAAATTTGCCCTATTTAATAGCGTGATCCTGTCGTATACTGCTGCGACGGCGTGTGGGATGCGTCGAAAGCCAGGGAGGCATAGTGGGATCAGTTGTTTCGGTCGTGCTCGCGTGGTCGTGGGACGCTAAAGCGTCGCACACCTTCGCCATCAAGCCGGTCACCACCACTTACGTGGTGGGCGGATGAAAGTCGTCCTCGCCAGTCCAATAGCCGACAGGGCTGTGGAAGCGCTTCGTCGGGACCACGACCTGGTGGTGGCCTTCGGCGAATCGGGCAGTCTTGCCGGGCTCATTTCCGATCGGGAGGTCCTGATCTTCCGCAGTGGCGTCGGAATCTCGGCCGATCTACTCAAGTCCGCCCCGCATCTCCAGCTGGCGATCAGAGCCGGGTCGGGCTTCGACAATATTGCTCTCGATTTCTGTCGAGATCGAGGGATTCGTGTCGCTCGAATACCCGGCCCCTCGTCTCAGGCGGTGGCCGAGTTCACACTCGGCCTGATCCTCTCGCTCTCCCGTCGGATTGCAGAGGCGCACGATCATATGCAGCAAGGCGAATGGCCCAAGCACCAACTCGAGGGTCGGTTGATCGCCGGCAAGGTGCTGGGAGTCGTCGGCGCCGGCAACATTGGAAAGCGGGTGGGAGAGTTGGGCGCGCTCTTAGGGATGCGCGTCGTGGGGTGTGTCGAAGGCCCCCCGGAGGAGCATGAACTGGTGCTGGCAGCCAAGGGCATCACCCTGACCGATTTCGACACGGTCGTGGACCAGGCCGACATCCTCTCGGTGCACGTTCCGCTCAAGGATTCGACCCGACACCTGATCGACAGCGACGTGATTCATCGCATGAAACCGGGGAGCATCCTCGTCAACACTGCCCGGGGTGGCGTGGTCGACGAGAGCGCCGTGCTCGATGGCCTCAAGAGCGGACATCTTGGCGCAGTCGCACTCGATGTCCACGAACAAGAAGGCGACGGAAGGCTCTCACCCCTGGCAGGGCTTCCGAACGTGGTTCTCACACCGCATATCGGCGGAATGGCCGCCGAGTCGCAGGAAATGATCGGTCGGAGGGTTATCGAACTCATCGATGCCTTTGTACACGGCCGGCTCGAAGAGGTTTGGACGAACGACGAGCGGCTGGCGTGACCGCCACGCGCATGGTCATTTGAGACGATATCCATCGGGAGGTGGGATGCAATGGGCCGGGTAGAAGACAAGAGACGAGTCCTGCGAGAAGGTCTGGAGGGAACGGGAGCGTTGACCACAGTGGGCGCTCATGACGCCATGTCGGCGCAGCTGATCGAGCAGTATGGCTTCGACGCGGTGTGGGTGAGTGGCTTCGGTGTGGCAACCATGACCCACGCCATACCCGATCTCAACCTGGTGACGATGAGCGAGGCCCTCGCCGCCGCCGTTCGTATCGATGGCGCCACCAGCCTCCCTGTCGTGGCCGACTGCGACAACGGCTTCGGTGGCCTCAGTAACGTCGTGCGCACCGTACGCGAGTATGAGCGGGCAGGCATCGCCGGTATTTGCATCGAGGACAACCTCTTCCCGAAGCGAAACAGCCTCCTCGACAGCTCAGTGATGCGTGAATTGCTGCCGATCGACGAGCAGGCTATTCGCATCGGAGCGGGCAAGAGCGCCCAGGACGATAAGTCATTCGTGCTCATCGCCCGGGTCGAAGCGCTCATCGCCGGTCACGGCGTCGATGAAGCGTGCAAGCGGGCCGACGCCTACGTCGATGCCGGTGCCGACGCCATCCTCATCCATTCGAGAGACAAGTCCTTGGGGGAGATCAGGGAGTTCCTCGAACGGTGGGACGGAGTCGGTTCGGTACCGCTGGTGGCGGTACCCACTCTGTTCCCCAGTTTCACGTCCGAGCAGCTTGCATCGATGGGCTTCCGTATGGTGATCTTCGCCAATCAGCCGATGCGAGCGGCGATCGGAGCCATGGAGGAGACGCTCCGGGTGTTAGCCGAACGCAGGAAGGCCGACGCTGTGGATCCCCACATCGCGAACCTGGACCACGTGTTCGATCTGGTTGGCACCCGGGCGACCATCGACGAAGAGAGTCGCGCACGCAGCCGGGCTCTGAGGTAGCCGGTGACGGCTTGGGCAGTGCCGTCCAACCCGTTCGGTTCCGGGGACGATCTCAACGTCTCGATCACCGGCGAGATCGACCAGGAGACTCAGTCTCATGGCCTGGTCCCCCGAGCGGGCCGCGGCTATCGGAT
>DATHUV010000052.1:0-12658 GCA_035461905.1 Acidimicrobiia bacterium
ACTGGAACGCCGATGGCACGTATTCGCCTGCGTTGTTCCGTCCATCGAATACGACGATGTTCTTCCGGTACACCAACACGCAGGGCAACGCGGATCTCCAGTTCGTACCGGTCCCTGCAGGACCCACCTGGCTCCCCATCGCCGGACTCGTGCGGTGAACCTCTCCAAAGGCCTCGATCACCGATCGTCTCATGTTGACGCGAGGCTCGGGTTCAGGCCATGACAGCCGAACGTGAGTCCCATCCAGTCGCCCGTGTCGCCCTGTGGGTCGCGGCCATCGGGCTCTTCGTGCTCGCCGTCGGAATCGTGACACGGGGGATAGCCGAGACCCTCACCAATGACCTCACCGCACCTGGCGGAGCGTTCTGGGACTTCCGAGACGCGGGATACTTCCCCGTCCGCGCTGTTCTCGACCGGGTGGTGCCCTACGAAGTTGTGGAGTACTTCGCCAGATACCCGGTCGCCCAGGAGTTCCCACTCCTTCCCCCAACCTACATCCTGATCCACTTCCCCTTCATCCTCCTCAGCCTTCCAGCGGCGTCCACGGCGATGTTCGCCGTCAATCTCGTCGCGATCGTTGCCCTCAGTGCCTGGTGCGTGTCGCTCGCCCGATACCGGGTCACGCCCTTCGCCGTCCTCGTGGTCTCGGGCCTGATGATCCTCAGCAACGGTGGACGCAACGTGCTGAACACGGGACAGATCACGCTCCTGTTCGTGGCTGGGACCTATCTGGCCCTCACCGCCCGACGCGATTCCCTCGGATCGGTCGGGGTATTCGCGTCCCTCGTCAAGCCCTCGATCGGTGGTCCGGTCGTGATCCTCTTGCTCGCGTCTGGCAGGGCCCGACGTGCCGTGGTCGGTGCGGGCGTCGCGTTCGTCACCTCGTTCCTCCTGATGCTGCCGATGGTCGCATGGGCAGGAGGGCTGCCCAATCTCATCGACATCCTCATCGACAACCTCTCGTACAGTGCCTCGTCACCTTGGATTTCTCTCGAGACGACGACCGCACGCATCGACATCACGGCGACGATCTCGATGCTCCTCGACATCGTCCCGTCCCGCGTTGTCGAGACCGCTATCGGCCTCGCGGTGATCGGTGCAGCAGGGCTTGCACTCCACTCGAGGCGCAGGAGCGTGTGGACTGGCACGAGGGCGGACGCGGCGATCGTGTTGATCTGCCTCGCCACGCTGATAGGCCTCTACCACTCGTTCTACGACCTCGTGATCCTGCTTCTCCCGACACTGCTCGTGGCGAGGCGCGACTTCGCGGGGGGGCATGCCTCGGAACCCGTGCGCCTTGGACTTCTGGCTTCGTTGCTGTTCGCCGCCTTCAATCCCTTCCGATTCGGCCCCATCGTCGACCTCATGTCGGATGCAGACCGGGCGGTCCGGATACTCAGCCCCGGCCTCACCGGGGCTGCACTGGCGGTTGCGTTCGCCCTCTCGCTGGTGGTGGTGATCAGGTTGCCCAGATCGGTGTCTGATCAGGCTGTGCGCGAAGAAATTGGACAACCGAGGATGACGGGCGCGTCATACGATGACGGGAAGTGAAGCGGAGTCGAACGGGCCAGGTGGATGGCCCGCGAAAGGGGAAGGCGCGCGTGGTTACGGGGCGCAGCATCGGTGGTACGACCATCGACGACGGACGGGACATGGGAGGCATGGCGGTTCAACTGCCATCGGACCAGGACGCAACGGGACGCACGCTTGGGGCGTCCGAGATCCGGTTCCTCGAGGAGGCGATCGGCAGTGGAACGCTCACGTCCACGAAGGGGCGCTTCGTAAAGGACTTGGAATCCTCGTTCGCGCAGTCTCTCGGCTCTGACTTCGTCACTGCCTGTTCCTCCGGGACCGCAGCGGTCCACACTGCGGTCGCTGCCATCGATCCGGAGCCGGGTGACGAGATCATCACGACTCCCATCACCGACATGGGGGCGCTGTCGCCCATCCTGTACCAGGGTGCGATCCCTGTCTTCGCCGACGTCAATCCGGTCACGGGAAACATCACCCCTGAGGCCGTGAGGGCTGCGCTGTCAGAGCGGACCAAGGCGATCATCGTGACCCACCTGTTCGGGAATCCCGCTGACGTCGAAGCCATAGTGGAGATCGCCGAGCCCCTCGGAGTCCCGGTGCTCGAGGACGCCGCCCAGGCGTTCGGCGCGTCCGTGGGCGGTCGACCGGTCGGCACGTTCGGCGCCATCGGAGCATTCAGCCTCCAACAGGGCAAACACATCACCACAGGCGAAGGTGGCCTCGTCGCAACATCTGATCCTGCCCATGCCAGAAGGATGCGGCTCTTCGTGAACAAGGCTTGGCCATATGGTGAGGCGGCACCGGATCATGAGTTCCTTGCGTTGAACTACCGCATGTCGGAGCTGCAGGGAGCCGTGGGGCTGGCCCAGTTGGATCGTCTCGGCGATGTCGTACGAAAGCGCACCGAGATGGCTGGCCTCCTGACGGAACTCATCGGCGATGTGTGGGGTATCACCGCTCCGGCCCCTACCGAAGGTTCCGTCCACTCGTACTGGAGGTATTGCCTCACCGTCGATCGCGACCTCATCCCCGGCGGCCCCGATGCGATGGCCGCAGCTCTTCGGAGCTACGACGTCGCGTCTGCGCCAAGATACGTCCGCAAGCCGGCGTTCGAATGCAAGGTCTTCACGGACCAGCGAACGTTCGGAGAGAGCCGGTGGCCCTTCGTCCTTGCTCGGCCCGAGGCGGTCGACTACAGCACGGAGCGCTATCCCGGAACGTACGACGCTCTTGGGTCGATGCTCGTGCTTCCCTTCAACGAGGGGTACGGGCGGGAACACATCGAGTACCTCGCAGCGTCGATCGCGGATGCTGCGACGGAGTGCCGATCCTGATGCTCCGACTCGACACACCAACCAGGGTCGGCATCATCGGCGTGGGTGGCATCGGCGCCGCATATGCATCGGCGATTGGGCAGTCAGACTCCCTGTCACTCACCGCTGTCTGCGATCGTGATCAGGACAAGGTGCGATCGCTCGCAGCGGATGTCGAAGCCGAGCCCTTCTCCGACTGCTCCGAGCTCGCCGAGAGCGGAGCTTGTGACATCGTGGTTGTTGCGACACCTCCCTCGACCCATGCCGCTGTGACGGTGACCGCCGTCGAGGCTGGTTTGGATGTCCTCTGCGAGAAGCCCTTCGCGCTGGACGTCGCGACTGCATGGGAGATGTTTGACGCTGCCGACCGAAACCGACGGCTCCTCGCGATGGCCTCGAAATTCCGATACGTGTCGGATCTCGACGCCGCAAGGAAGCTGATCAGATCGGGGAGGATTGGGCGACCCGTGACGGTCGACGTCACTTTTGCGAGCCACGTCGACATGTCGGGTCGCTGGAACTCGGATCCAGCGATCTCGGGAGGGGGCGTTCTCATCGACAACGGCACGCACGCCGTGGACATCGTCCGCTATCTCGTCGGCGGGATTCGCCGCGTCAGCGCCATGCGAGGTATCACCAACAGCCGCCTCGACGTCGAGGACACTGGAGTGATGCTGTCCGAGACGATCGACGGTGCCGTCGCGACCGTAGCGGTCTCGTGGGCAATGGCCCCGAACAGCCCTTCGTACGTGACCGTTCACGGCACCGACGGCACCATCGAGGTCGGCTGGGCGGGGTCGCGCTCGCGTTCGGGGGTGGATGGCGAGTGGGTTCCGTTCGGCGACGGTTACGCGAAGCTCGACGCCCTGCGCTTGAACGTCGAGAACTTCGCAGCTGCGCGCCTCGGCAAGGAGGAGATGCGGATCTCGAGGGCGGACGCCCTGGCGTCCGTCACGGTCATCGCCGCCACGTATCGGGCGATCAACGAAGGCGCCTGGATCGAGGTCGACGAGCCGCAGATCACCTTCGAGGTAGGGCTCCGACGCGAGTTGGTGCCTCCACTGACCTATCAACCCGGATGATGCCGCGCATCCACGAGACCGCGATCGTCGAACCCGGGGTCGAGATCGGTGAGGGCACCTCGATCTGGGACAACGCGCATGTACGCGCCGGCGCCGTCATCGGTGAGAACTGCATCGTCGGAGACAAGAGCTACATAGGTCCCGGAGTCGTCGTTGGTGACCTCGTCAAGCTCAACACGTCCGTGTACCTCTGCACCGGTGTGGTGATCGAACGAGGGGTGATGATCAGCGCCCACGTCGTCTTCACCAATGATCGATTCCCGAGGTCGACCGATCCCGATCTCGTCGCCCTCCGCTCATCGGAGCCCGACGAGACCACCCTGAGCACGATCGTCCGAGAGGGCGCGACCATAGGCGCTGCTGCCGTCGTGGGGCCAGGGCTCGAGGTCGGAAGGTTCGCGATGGTCGGCATGGGGTCCGTCGTGACGCGTACCGTCCCTCCGTTCCATCTCGTCGTTGGGAACCCTGCGAAGTCGATCGGGTTCGTGTGTCGATGCGGGCATAGGCTCGACGACGACCCTTCGTCCGACTCGACCCGGGTCGTCAACTGCTCGACGTGTGGCCGGGAGTACTCGATCAACGGCTCGACGGTCAACGAGCGGGATGGACGCCGATGACGCAGGGCTCAATCGACTTCGGCATCGTCGGTGGAGGCATCCTCGGGATGACGCTTGCGATACGGCTCGCCGAGGCAGGGAACAGTGTCACTGTCTACGAACGTGGTGACACCCTCGGCGGCCTCGCGACAGGGGCGCCGATCGGCGATGTGACGTGGGACCGCTTCTACCACGTGATGCTCCAGTCGGACACCGCTCTTCTCGCGCTCCTCGACTCCCTCGGTGTCGCAACTGATCTGCAATGGCGGGCTACCGGCACCGGCCTCTACGACGACGGTTCGCTCCATCCGGTGTCGAATGCCGTCGACTACCTGCGGTTGCCCGTGCTCGGGCCGCTGGCAAAGGTTCGGATCGGAGCGACGGTCCTTCGCGCCTCGCGGATCCGCGATTGGGCCAGCCTCGAGCAGATGACGGCAGAGCAGTGGCTGACACGATGGAGCGGACCCGCGGCGTACCGCAGGTTCTGGTTGCCGTTGCTGAGGTCGAAGCTCGGTGACAGGTACGACGAGGTCTCAGCGGCCTTCATCTGGGCGATCATCCATCGGCTGTACGCGGCGCGGCGGGCAGGGATGAAGCAGGATCTCTTCGGCTACATGCCCGGAGGGTATTCGGGCATCCTGACGCGATTGGAGTCACGAGCGGTAGCCCTCGGCGTAAGGCCCCTTGTCGGGGTTCGTGTGCTGGAGGTGGCTGGGACCGAAGGTGGCGCGTCGGTGCGGACGACGGATGACCTCACTGTGCACGACCGTGTGGTGGTGACGGTCCCGTCGCCGATCGCAGCGGACCTCATCCCCGGGCTGTCGGCGTCGGAACGGGATGCGCACCTCGGGATCATGTATCAGGGCATCGTCTGCGCCTCCCTGCTCCTCGACCGACCGCTCAGCGACTTCTACGTGACCAACATCACCGATCCGGCTGCTCCCTTCACGGGCGTCATCGAGATGTCCGCCCTGGTCGACAGGGTCGAGTTCGGCGGTCGGTCCCTGGTGTACCTCCCCAAGTACCTCCCGCCGGATGACCCGATGTTCGAGGAGTCCAACGACGCGATCATGGATCGGTTCAATGCGGCGCTCTCTGCGATGTATCCGTGGTTCGAATCGGACCAGATCGTCGCACACGCAGTGGCAAGGGCGAGATACGTCCTCCCACTGAGCACTGTCGGGTACTCCGATCGCCTCCCGCCGATGCAGACCTCGGTCCCCGGCGTCTACGTCGTCAACAGCGCCCACATCGTGAACGGAACCCTGAATGCGAACGAGACCGTCGGTCTCGCAAACCGTTCGGTCCCGGTCGTGACAGCCGTCGAGCGGTCGGGGAGTCTGCGATGAGCAAGCGGTCCAACGCCGGACTCTCTCTCGACCTCGACAATCTCTGGTCGTACATGCGAATCCACGGTGACTCGGGTTGGGACACGTTCCCCTCCTATCTCGACGTCGTCGTCCCGCGCTTCCTCGAGTTCCTCCGGGACAGGGATCTCCTGATCACTGTGTTCATCGTTGGGAAGGACGCGACGATCGACGGCAATCATCCGGCGCTTCGGTCGATCGTCGGTGCAGGTCACGAGGTCGGAAACCACTCACACATGCACGAACCGTGGCTGCACCGCTATTCGGACGCCGAGATCGACGCGGAGATCGGAGCTGCTCATGCGGCGATCTCCTCGGTGACCGGCATGGAACCTGTCGGGTTCCGCGGACCCGGTTTCAGCCTCACACCGGCCGTGCTCGAATCGTTGCATCGGCACGGGTATCGCTACGACACGACGACGCTCCCAACGTACATCGGCCCTCTCGCGCGGTGGTACTACTTCCGTGGAGCCGAGCTGGATGACCGGCAATCGGAGGAGCGAGCAGCCCTCTTCGGTTCGTTCAGGGATGGCTTCCAACCAAACCGGCCGTACCGATGGAATCTTGCACAAGGTTCGATACTCGAGCTGCCGGTCACCACGTTCCCGATCATCAAAGTGCCGTTCCACTTCTCGTATCTGCTGTATCTCAGTGGCAGGTCCCCGAGGCTCGCAAACGCCTACTTCTCGTCAGGGCTCGAGCTCTGCCGCCGCCTCGGACTCGGCCCCACCCTGTTGCTCCATCCTCTGGACTTCCTGGATTCGTCCGACGCACCGCAACTCGAGTTCTTCCCGGGCATGGACATCGATGCGGAAACGAAGATGACGCGCCTCGACGGCTACCTCGATCGCATCGCCGAGCGCTTCGACATCGGGTCGATGAGCGCGTACGTGGACTCTTTGGATGCGACGATCCCTGTCAGGGCGCTCCGCTAATCTGAGCCGGCTGTCGTATGTCAGGGCAGCTGATCCGTCACGCCGGTGGTTTCTCAGTCCTGCTCGCTGTTCCGAGGTGGAACAGCTCTTCGAAGTACCGCTTCATCTGTGCTGACAGGACCGCCATTCCGCCGAGGATGGCGGCAACGATCGCAGCAGTCGATGCGGCGATGAGGACACCAACGGAAGGGTCATCGCGGCCCGACATCGCGGCGAAGGCGAAGAGGCCCATCGCTATCACGAGGACAGAGGCGCTCGGCACGAGGAAGAAGGCGTAGGGCCGGAACAGGAACGAGACGAATGCGAACGCCGAGATGCTCCGACCGGGTCGGAATCGGCGGGGTGCGTCCTCCGTGCGGGTCCACGTGAGGTGAGCCGGTATCTCGACGATGCTTGCACGCATCAGTTGGGCCTTGTAGATGATCTCGGCATTGATCTCAGCATCCATTGCCTTCAGATCCAGTCGCCTGAGGAAGACGGCGTCATACCCGCGCACCATCCCTGTGATGGTCGTCAGATTGCCCTTCGCCGCACTCGCGAGGAGGCGATTCGCCATCCGGCTAGCCGCGAGGCGCATCCTTGGTACACCGGAAGTGCGACCGCCGTCCATGTACGGGGACGCGATCACCACCTTTGCCCGTGTCGTGTCGAGGACCTCGACGAGACGCCCGATGTGGTCGGGGTCGTAGCTGAGGTCCGCATCGAGGACGACCAGATAGTCGCCCTTCGCCAACGAGAACCCGTAGCGCAGAGCCTGGCCGAGTTTGAAGTTCGCCGGATGTGCCGCAACGCGTACTCGAGGGTCTGCTTCGGCACGCTTCTCGGCAATCGTGAGCGTGTCGTCCGTGCTGCCATCGTCGACGACGATGAGCTCCCAGCGGTACCTGTTCTCGACAGACTCGAGGTAACCAACGACGGCGCCGACCGTCGCGTCGATGCGCGCCGCCTCGTTGTACGTCGGGATGACAACCGTGATGAGGTGACCCTGTTCCTGCATTGCTCCCACCTGGTTCGCGGCGGCCGGCGCGCCCAACCTTACGACGAATGGGAAACAGAAGGCGTCCTTCGCACGGTAGGTGACCGGTGGACGCACTGGCCGGGTAGGATTCGGTTGCGTTGGAGGGATCGTAGGACACAACGGACTTGGCACGAGAAGTAGTCATGCGTACACTCATGGTGGCGGTTCGGCATCTGGCACCCAGGAGCAAAGCCTGTTCGTCACCCCTCGGCGCAATGCCAGTCCGGCCTCAAGGAGAAGAACTCAAATGTCACCAGTAACCGTCCGTCTCAGGCCCGTCCTCGTTCTCCAGGTCGCCTTGGTGCTCCTGTTCACCGTCGTGGTAACCGTCGTGCCTCGCACCGCTCAGGCTGCCTATCCCGGAGCGAACGGTTGGATCACCTTCGAGCGAGGTTTCGACATCTGGGTCGTTCCCGCCGATGGCTCGGCAGCACCGACGAACCTCACCGCCGGCGGTCTCTGGCTCCATGCCGACCCCGCATTCTCCCCGGACGGGACCCAGCTGGCGTACGCGTGGACATTCGGGGGCTCTTCCAATGTGTGGGTGGCTGACTTCGACCCTTCCGGTCCCTCTATCTCCTCGCCCCAACAGGTGACCAATGGCGGCGCCGACGGGGAGCCGAGCTGGTCTCCCGACGGATCACAGATCGTCTTTGAGCGCCTCGATCCGCCCAGGGAAATCACATCAGGGACCGCCACCGAAGCTGACCCCACCGGTACGTTGCTCACGGACAGTGATGCGACCTTCCTGGCCGACGGTGTGACCGGTGGCATGATCGTCGAGAACACCACCGAAGGCTGGACTGGTCGCACCTCGAGTCCGACGGGTGCGACAACCGTCCCGACAACCCCCAATGCCACCGGCTCATGGAGTGACGGTGACGGATACACGATCAGCACGCAGGACATTGCCCTGTGGACGGCGACCATCGGTGCCTCACCGGTGTTGGGAAGCCGGCTCTCGGCTGCACTCCTGGATTACAACGATAGGAACCCCGTCTGGTCGCCGACCGGCACGCAGGTCGCCTTTGAGACCACGAGGAACGGGAACACCGACATCTACACGATCACCACGCCAGGGGGAGTCCTCGCGAACCTCACGGACGATGCAACCACTGTATTCGACGACCACACATATCGCCCAGCGTGGTCCCCGGACGGCGCTCGGATCGCGTTCCACAGCAACGAAGTGAATGGGACCCACGCCAACATCTGGGTCGTCGATTCAACGGATGGGAGCAACCCTGTCAACGTCACCCAGGCCTACACGGGTACGGATGACGACAGGGACGCCGCCTTCTCGCCTGACGGAACGCGGATCGTGTTCAACCGCCAAGCTCTCGCAGCAACGTCGAGGAGCCTTTCGACGGTCAACGCCGACGGTTCCGGTGGTTTGTCCGCGGTGACATTGCCGACGGGAACGACGCTCGACAACGAACCGAACTGGCAACCCGTGCTCGCCGGCGTGGACGACGCGTATGTGGTGGATGAGGGTGGCACCCTGGTGGTTGGTGCGTCGGGTGTGCTGGCCAACGATGCCCTCTTCACGACCGCCATCGGCACGCCAACGGCCGTGAAGGTGTCTGATCCGGTTCATGGGTCTGTGACGGTGAATCCGGATGGGTCGTTTACGTATGTCCATGATGGGTCTGAGTCGGTGTCGGATTCGTTTACGTATCGGCCGGTGCAGAACGGTGTGCAGGGGTCGGTGGCTGTGGTGTCGATCACGGTGGATCCGGTGAATGATGCGCCGGTTGCGGTGGATGATGGCCCGTTTGCGGTTGGTGTGGCGGGTGGTTCGTTCACGTTGCCGGTTCCGGGTGTGTTGGGGAATGACAGTGATCCTGAGGGTGATCCGTTGACGGCGGTGAAGGTGTCTGACCCTTCTCATGGCACGGTGACGTTGAATGCGAATGGGTCGTTCACGTATATCCATGACGGGTCTGGGTCGACGTCGGATTCGTTCACGTATCGGGCCAAGGACGGGTCGGGTGCGTTGTCGAATGTTGCGACGGTGTCGTTGACGATCGGTGTGCCGCCGGTGGGTCCGTCGGTGGTGCATTCGACGGGGTTGGTTGATCCGTCTCAGGGTTTGTGGCGGTTGTATGACGATGCGGGTGGTCTCGAGGCGTCGTTCTTCTTCGGGAATCCTGGTGATTACCCGATTTTCGGGGATTGGGATGGGGATGGTGTTGAGACGCCTGGGATGTATCGCCAGTCGGACGGGTTCGTGTATCTGAGGAACAGCAACACGCAGGGTGCGGGGGAGATTCGGTTCTTCTTCGGGAATCCTGGTGATGTCCCGATTGCTGGTGATTTCAATGGGGATGGGTTTGATACGGTGTCGATTTATCGGCCGTCGATTCAGACGTTCTTCATCATCAACGAGTTGGGTGCGAATGAGGGCGGTTTGGGTGCTGCGGAGTTCTCGTATGTGTTCGGGGATCCTGGTGACAAGCCGTTTGTGGGTGATTTCGATGGTGATGGGGTTGAGACGGTTGGGTTGCATCGTGAGTCGACGGGGTTGGTGTATTTCCGGAACTCCCATTCGCAGGGGAATGCGGATGCGCAGTTCATTTTCGGGGATCCTGACGATCGGTTGATTGCGGGGGATTGGAACGGTGACGGTGCGTACTCGCCTGCGTTGTTCCGGCCAGCCAACACCACGATGTATTTCCGGTTCACGAACACTCAGGGCAACGCGGACCTCCAGTTCGTGCCGGTCCCTGCCGGATCCACCTGGCTCCCCATCGCCGGACGTATCAAGTAGGAAGCAAAGCAAACAACGTCGGGGGTGTGGTGGCGCCACCACTTTCCACCACACCCTCGGTTCGCAGGCACAAACTGAGTCACGGAGGGCGCAATGGCTCTGATCGATGCGGTTCAGGTTGAATCAGGATCCACGATCCAAGCAGACGTTTGTGTCATCGGTGGCGGTCCTGCTGGGATCTCGCTCGCCCTTGCCCTTTCCGACAGCCACCTGTCGGTCGTGCTCCTCGAGAGCGGGGGTACCGACCAGGATGACGAGTCCAGGGATCTGAACGTCGGTGTCAACACCGGATTGCCCTACTACGACCTCGATGAGACGCGACATCGCGCGCTCGGAGGCGCGTCGCAACGGTGGGCAGGATGGTGCCGCCCACTCGATCGCGACGACTTCGGTGAGCGGGACGAGTTGTCCACCACAGGCTGGCCGATCTCCTACGACGAGCTCCTGCCGTTCTACGGCGAAGCTGCGGAACTGTGCGAGATCGGCCCCATCTCCGAGGAGTTCCCCACGGATCACCTTCCGATCGTCTACCAAGAGCCTTTCGTCGGCGGCGACGTGCGGGTTGCCACCTGGCAGGGCAGTCCTCCTACGAAGTTCGGCTCGGTGTACGGCAGCACCCTCGAGCGAGATCCCACCATCACCGTGCTCACGCATGCCACAGCAACCGAGATACTGACAAACGATGAAGGCACGGTGGCGACCGGTGTTCGCGTGTCCACCGGGTCGGGCGGGGACTTCTCCGTGTCGTCATCGACCGTGGTGCTCTGTGCGGGCGCCATCGAGACCGCTCGTCTGCTGCTCGCGTCCCGGACGGTGCACTCGAACGGTATCGGAAACGAGTATGACCTCGTCGGCCGGTACTTCATGGAGCATCCCCACCTGGTGACCGCCCGGTTGTTGGTGATGCCACCATGGTTGACAGGAAGGCCCACCGTCCCGGGAATCGACAGCGGATTCACGGGCGTGAAGGGTCGACTCGCTATCCAGCGCCCAAGCGGTTCGTCGAAGGCCGCCTATGTGATCGCACCCGAACGTCGGGCCAAAGAAGGGTCACTCAATTTCTCAACCCATCTGCGCACGGTCAGCAAGGTGAATCGGGAGGACTCGACGACCTATCAGGCGTTCAAGCTCATCGTCAACAACCTCAGGTCACCATCGCGGTTGGCTCGCCAGATCTGGTCCGGTGCGCTGCCTGAAGGAACTGCCCGCCAGATGGGATACCTGATGAAGGGTGTGCCGGAGCTTGCTCAAGTCATCTGGGAGGAGGCGTTGAAGCGACCGGAAGAGCTGGCGTTGTACACCCAGTCCGAGCAGTCCCCGAATCCCGAGAGTCGGGTCACACTCGACCCTCGCGAGACCGATGCTTCGGGGCTTCCTCGCGTTCAGCTCCGATGGCAGCTCAGTCGCATCGACAAGACATCCGTCATCGCATCCCACGACGTCCTTCGAGACCAGTTCCTCGAGTCCGGACTCGGTATCCTCGTCCCCGAACCGGCGTTCCTGGATGAGGGCGAGGACTGGGGCCCCAACCTGCGCGGGGGTCATCACCACTTGGGCACCGCGCGAATGGCCACCGATCCACGTCATGGTGTCGTCGATTCGAATTGCCGTGTGCACGCCGTTCACGGCCTGTATGTCGGGGACTCGGCTGTGTTCCCGACATCCGGCTTTGCGAACCCGCTTCTCACCACGGTGGCCATCGCACGAAGGCTTGGTGCCCACCTGCGTTCACAGCTCGCCCAAGGCTGATCAGGGTCACTCAACCGGTGATGTGCTGTGCGGAGGGATCTCCGCGCAATGCTTCGGGCGCGACGCTACGGACTCGCGTATCCTGCGACAGCACGATCGAGTGAGTCGACCGGCTCGGAACTCATCGAGATACGGGTTCGGCCGACGCCTGAGTACACGACAGGCAGGGCAACGCCAAGGCCGAACACGAGCCAGAGCCAGAACCCGACCTGCGGCCCCTCGAGCGTGGGGTCGAAGAACGAGTTCACCAGGATCATCATCGCCGAAACGACGAGCCACGCGGCAATACCCGCCT
>DATHUV010000053.1:0-25010 GCA_035461905.1 Acidimicrobiia bacterium
CACTGAGATGGTGATGCCTGGTGACAATACGGAGATGACGGTGAAGTTGGGCAAGCCGATCGCGATGGATGAGGGTTTGCGGTTCGCGATTCGTGAGGGTGGCCGCACGGTGGGTGCTGGTCGTGTCACGAAGATCTTGGCCTGAACGTAGAACTCGAAGCAACGAAGTGAGTGAGTAAGACATGGCAAGTGACAAGAGACCGCCGATCACGCTCGCATGCGAGTCGTGCAAGCGGCGCAACTACGTCACCACGAAGAGCAAGACGAACACGAGGGAACGCCTCGAGCTCAAGAAGTTCTGTAAGTGGTGCCGCGCATCGACGGCGCATCGCGAGACGCGGTAGTCACCTGCCGCACATGCACACGGAGGGAGCCGATCAACGGATCGGCTCCCTCTTCGTAGTGACCGTGCGCTGATGAGGCATGCCCGCCATGTGCCGGCGGGTAGTGTCCTGTCCAATGCTCGATGACCTGAAGTCCCCACTCGATCTCGTGGATGCCCGCCTCGGGCCCGTCGACATCGCGGTCACGGGTGACCGGATCGAGTTCTTCGTGGATGCGACGGGCGACGATCCCGATCGGTGGATCGAGACCGCACCGCCGGGTTTCGCCTCCGTTCTCCTCTTCGGGGTCGCCGACCTGTTCCTCTACCACCCGAAGGTCGTTCCCTTCACCGCGACCCTGCTCCACCTCGACCAGTCGTTCACCTACGTGGCGCCCATGCGGGCCGGGACGAGCATCACGATGGAGGGAACCATCACGAGGGTCCGCGAACGCGGCGGATCGTTCTTCGTCACGTTCGACGCCGAAGGAATCGATGACCAAGGTCCCGTCGTGACTTCGTCATCGACGTTCATCCTGTCCGACCAGCAGGCTGGGGCGCCTGAAGCCGACGTGACTGAGCCAGCCGTGCGCGACAAAGGCATCGACTCGGGACTCCGGCGGTCCGCGAGCCGGCATGACCTCGTCCGATACGCAGCAGCCACGCGGGATTTCAATCCGCTCCACTGGGACCACGCCGTAGCCGTCGCAGCGGGGCTTCCCGGCACCGTCGTGCACGGGCTACTGATGTACGCATGGATGGCGCAGGCGGCATCCGCCGAAGCTGGTGGAGCTGGGGTCATCGAATCGAGGATCCGCTTCCGGTCCGCGTTGCACCCCGGCGAGCAGGCAATGATCCGCACGGTCCGTGATGGTCGGTCGGTGGGTGTAGAGGTGGTGCGGGATGCCACCGTCCTGGTCTCGGGGACGGCTACCGTGGACGGATCCCTTGACCCAGCCTCGGAGTAACGGCATGGAACGCGAACGGGTCGTACCCATACGACCGGACGATCTCGTCGAACGGGCACGAGCGGGTGACCGCGACGCCTTCGGCGAACTCGTACGAATCCATCAACACGAGGTGTTCACGTTGGCCGTCAGGCTGGTCCATGATCGGGATCTCGCTGCGGATGTGACGCAGGATGCGTTCGTGCGCGCATGGCGCGCCATGCCGAAGTTCCGTGGCGATGCGAAGTTCTCGACCTGGCTCCACAGAATCACGGTCAACACGGCGTGGACGCATCGGACGCGGCGCAACCGGGTCCGCCTCGACCCGCTCGAGTCCCTCGCGGCCGAACCGGAGTCAGCGTCCCTCGACCCGATCAGGGCGGGGGAGTCGGCGATCCTCGCCCCGACCATCGCCGACGCACTTGCGTCCCTGTCGTCGTCCGTGCGCGCCGTGGTTGTCCTCAAGGACATATATGACTGGAGTCACGCCGAGATCGCGGACCACCTCGACATCACCGTCACCGCAGCGAAGGTTCGCCTCCATCGTGGCCGCAAGGAGTTGAGGGAGAGCCTCCGCGGATGGAAGGACGGGTCCGAATGAACGTCCGATGTGTCCCGGTCGCCGCAACACTGACGGCCCGCGGGGAGTCCGGTCTCACCGATGCGATGCTCAGGCATGTGTCGTCGTGCATCAGGTGTAGGGCCGAGATCGCGGATCACAGGGCGATCGAGGCCGAGATGGAGCAACTGCGGTCCGTCTCGTACCCTGCCCCACCCGAGGTGTACCACAGGGTCATGGACACAATTGGGCCGTGGAGCGTCCCGGCGCCGGAGCGCAGCCGAGATCACCGCGCCGCGATTGCCGCCGCGGCAGCGGTCGCGACTGCGGCGGCGACCGCCGCCGCGGGCACCGCGGTGTTGGTCCTCCGCCACCGACAGCGCGCAGCCTGAACGCCTCGTCGCGACGTTTCAGGCGTTCCACGCCGAGAATTCGCGCATGAGTGGTCGACCCGCCACGCCGAGATATGCGAGGGTCACAGCCCGGTTGGCAGGTTTACACTTCCCAAGAGGTGTACATATACTCCACGGCCGAGCCCATCGCGGGGCCGGAGGGGTGTAGCTCCAATTGGCAGAGCGCCGGTCTCCAAAACCGGATGTTGTGGGTTCGAGTCCCGCCACCCCTGCGAACTACTGAGGAGTAGGCAGTTGAACCGTGAGATGCGTCGCCTCCAGGCGAAGGAAGAAGAGCGCTCCAAGAAGCGACGCTCGGAAGGCCCGCGCACGTCCAAGAAGGCTCCGAACGCCGAGAAGCCCAGTTTCATCGAACGGACGAGGAAGTACTTCCGTGAGGTACGGTCCGAGATGAAGAAGGTGAACTGGCCCTCACGCGAGGAGCTCACGACCTACACGATCGTCGTATTCACGATGACCACGGTCCTCACCCTCATCGTGTTCGGCATGGACTGGGCCTTCAACAAGGCCGTCCTCTCCGTACTGGATGCGATCACCTGATGGCTGAAGCAATCGAAGACATTGCAACAGACGTCGACATCGCCGACGAGGACCGCGCGGACGAGAGCGTCCCTGCCAAGCCGCTCAGCCCGTACGACCTTCCCGGTGCCTGGTACGTGGTGCACTCGTACTCCGGTTACGAGAACAAGGTGAAGGCGAACCTCGAGACCCGCGTCAGGTCCATGCACCTCGAGGACCGCGTGTTCGACGTCGTCATCCCGATGGAGGACGTCGTCGAGTACAAGAACGGCAAGAAGGTCACGGTCGAACGCAAGAAGTTCCCCGGGTACGTCCTCGTGCGCATGTACATGGACGACGACTCGTGGTACGCCGTTCGCAACACGCCGAACGTCACGGGTTTCGTGGGATCGGGTACGAAGCCGAGCCCTCTGTCGCGCCGCGAGGTGGAACGCATCCTCGGCGTCGAGAAGGAAGAGGGCACGAAGAAGGACAAGCCCACCTTCAAGCCCGCATGGGAGGTCGGCGAGACGGTACGCGTCGTCGAGGGACCGTTTGCGGACTTCAACGGTGTCATCGAGGACATCAACATCGACCAGTCGAAGGTTCGCGTGCTTGTCGACATCTTCGGTCGTGAGACGCCGGTCGAGTTGGGCTTCGACCAGATCATCAAGTACTGATACAGCGAGGAATCCGAACATGGGCCGCAAGAGACTGATGACCGTGCTCAAACTGCAGATCCCTGCAGGAGCAGCAAGCCCCGCCCCTCCGGTGGGACCCGCGCTCGGCCAGCACGGCGTGAACATCATGGACTTCGTCCAGGCGTACAACACCGCCACGCAGGCGCAAGCTGGGACGATCGTTCCGGTCGAGATCTCGATCTACGAGGATCGCTCGTTCACGTTCGTGACGAAGACGCCCCCCGCCGCCGTCCTGTTGCGACAGGCCGCGAGGATCGAGAAGGGCTCGGCCATTCCCCACAAGGAGAAGGTCGGGTCCGTCACCAAGGCGCAGGTCCGCGAGATCGCCGAGACCAAGATGCCCGACCTCAACGCAAACGACATCGAGAACGCGATGCTCATCATCGAAGGTACGGCCCGCTCGATGGGCCTCGACGTCGTGGACGCGTAGACCGCACACACGGATGCCATAACAGTGGAAGGGCTCCGCCCGCTACACCACGAAAGGAATCATCATGGCAATCACCAAGAACCGTGCCGACGTCGAACGCAGGTACGACAAGGACACGATGTACGGCCCCATCGATGCCGTCGATCTCGTCAAGACGCTCGCATATGCGAAGTTCGACGAGTCGATCGATGTCGTGTTCCGCCTCGGCATCGATCCACGACAGGCCGATCAGATGGTGCGAGGCACCGTCTCACTACCCCACGGAACCGGCAAGGTCGTCAGGGTGGCCGTCTTCGCAAACGACCAGGCCAAGGATGCGGAGGAGGCGGGAGCCGACATCGTGGGCGGCCAGGATCTCGCAGACGCCATCGCGGCGGGGAGGGATCTCGACTGGGATGTCACGATCGCCTCTCCGGACATGATGCCCATCGTCGGCAAGCTCGGACAGATCCTCGGACCACGGGGCCTCATGCCGAACCCGAAATCCGGTACGGTGACGAACGACATCGGGAAGACGGTCGAGGCGTTCAAGGCCGGCAGGGTCGAGTACCGCAACGATCGGTACGGGAACGTGCACATGCCGATCGGGCGTGTCTCGTTCGACACCGACAAGCTCATCGACAACCTCGCGGAGATCGCGGTGGAACTCAAGCGGGTGAAGCCTGCGGCCTCGAAGGGTCGCTACATGATCTCTCTCGCCGTGTCCTCGACGATGGGTCCAGGCGTGAGGATCGAACCGTCCGCGATCGACGATCTCCTCAAGGCCAGGCGCTAGCGCGAAAGAAGGGCGACCAAGGTTCACGCCGAGGTCGCCCTTTTTTCGCGTTCTCACGGAGAATGCACACCTGTCACGGTCTCGGGGTGGCGTCCTGGCACATTCTGGTTGACATCGCGGACGCACGCCGCGACTATTGGGAACGTAGCAGGGGTTCGTTGGAGGAAGGCAAAGAGAGGCGATCCACCACCGTCTCGAGGTGGTAACGACACTTTGGACCATGCAGGCTGGCCCTACCCCGGCCCACCGAAGTGACATAGACGAGCAGATGGCTTCCTGGCCCGCTGTCTACTCGAACCTCGAAAGGGACCACCAACCTCCTCCAACGCCCTTGCTCTCCCTCGGGAGGAGCGGTACCGCCGTCGGCATCGCCTCCCTTCCCATGCGCTAGCGCAACGCTCGGTCCTAGCATGATCGGACAACCTCATACGACCCGAGACCGTTGGTGCCGAAAGGCAGAAGTCACGAGACGCCAACGCAGGCCGATCCTCCAAGGAAAGCCCCTGATCGTCTCGCGTCAGGGGCTCTGATCATTTCAGGGCCCGCCGAGGAAAGCGAAAGTCCGATGAGGAGGACGACACATGCCACGACCGGAGAAGGTCCAGGCCGTCGCCGAAATCAAAGAGCGTCTCGAGGGTGCACAGGCCGTGTTCCTCGCCGAGTACGCAGGCCTTTCGGTCAAGGATCAGCAGGTACTGCGCCGTGAGCTGCGTGCGAGCGGGGCCGAGTTCAAGGTCGTGAAGATGACCCTGGCCCGCCGGGCAGCTGACGATCTCGAGATCGAGACCCTCGACGAGCTGCTGCTCGGCCCAACAGGCCTCGCGTTCGCCGATGGGGATCCGGTGGGAGCGGCAAAGGTCCTGAAGGACTTCGCCAAGAGCCACGAAGTGTTCGTGATCAAGGGCGGACTTCTGGGGCTCGAGTTCCTGACGCCGGAGAAGATCTCCGAGCTCGCCGACATCGAGCCCCGCGAGGTGCTCCTTTCGAAGCTCGCCGGCGCCATGAAGGCTCCGATGGCGAACCTGGCAGGACTCCTCGCAGCGCTGCCTCGCAACACCGCATCCGTCCTCTCCCAGTTGCTCGAGAGGAAGGAATCGGCTGAGCCGGTTACTGCATCGGCCGATGCACAACCCGACGCCGAGACCGAGGATGATACGGACAAGGCTCCAGCGGAGGTCGCCGCCGATACGGCAGGGGATGCCGACACATCCGGTGACGACGAACCCGACGATGCCACGGCTGTCGCCGAGGACTCGGATGCCGTTGCGGGAGCTCCTTCGGAGGATGCCGCCGAGGATCCAGATGTGACCGAAGAGACCGAAGACGATGCCGACGCGACCGTCACAGCATCCGATGATTCGGCGGACGAAACCGTAAACGAACACGATGAGGCGTCCGACGACGCCGAGGAGAAGTGACCATGGCGAAGCAAACAACAGAGAAATTGCTCGAGACCTTCGAGGAGATGACCGTCCTCGAGCTTTCGGAGTTCCTGAAGGCGTTCGAGGAGAGGTTCGATGTCACGGCAGCGGCACCGATGGCTGTCGCTGCCGTCGGTGGCGGTGCCGCAGACGCTGGAGCCGCGGTCGAGGAGGAGAAGGACGAGTTCAACGTCGTCCTCACCTCCGCTGGCGAGAAGAAGATCCAGGTGATCAAGGAGGTTCGTGGCCTCACGAGCCTCGGGCTCAAAGAAGCCAAGGAACTCGTCGACGGAGCACCCTCGAACATCCTCGAGGCTGTCGACAAGGAGACGGCGGAGAAGGCCAAGGAGGTCCTCGAGGCCGCAGGCGGTTCCGTCGAACTGCAGTAGCTCAGCTTCGCTGAACGGACCTCGGCACCTCGTGCCCGGTCGCTGGAGCGGGTCCCGACTTCGGTCGGGGCCCGTTTCGCGTATGGTGTCACGATGGATGGACCAGAGTTGGAGCCCGAGATCCTTTCCTACTACGAAACCGCGTGGGACGAGGATGCTCGGCTACGTGACGGGATGGGGCAGCTCGAATTCCGCCGCACCCAGGAGATCGTTCGGCGTCATCTCCCTGAGGGAGTGCATCGCATCCTCGATGTCGGCGGTGCGTCCGGTGTCCATGCGGAGTGGATGCTCGACGACGGCCATGACGTGCATCTCATCGACCCGGTTCCCGGACATGTGGAGGCTGCCCGCTCCCATCTCGGTGAGCGGGACGGGTTCAGCGCCGAGGTCGGCGATGGCCGCCACCTCGCCGTTGCGGATGGATCGTTCGACGCTGTGCTCCTCTTCGGACCGCTGTATCACCTGACCGAACGAGCGGACCGTGTCCAGTGCTGGAGCGAAGCCCATAGGGTTCTCCGACCGGGGGGCGTCGCGATGGCTGCGATCATCTCGCGTTTCGCATCGCTCTTCAGCGGCCTGTCGAGCGGTGATTTGTTCGATCCCGAGTTCCGAGCTGTCGTCGAGAGGGACCTGATCGACGGCCAACACCGCAACCCGGGTGACAAGGACTGGTTCACGACGGCCTACTTCCATCATCCGGATGAAGTCACGCAGGAGGCCGCGAAAGCAGGGCTCGAGGTTGAAGCTGTCCTCGGCGTCGAGGGCATCGCCACCTGGATCCCGGGCATCGATCTCTGGTGGAAGGATCCCGAGCGTCGTCAGGTGGTCATCGACGCCGCTCGCGCCATCGAGTCGGAGCCGACACTTCTCGGCCTCGGACCGCACGTCGTTGCGATCGCCCGTAAGCCGCGCTCAACGGGAGGCACCGAGTAGTCGCCCTCGGCCCTCAGCACCGGGCAGTTGGAGCACCAGCGATCCTTGACCGTTTGGGGGATTCGTTGTATCGTTCACTGAACAGTTGAAGACTTTTTCACGACTCTCCAGGGGAAGAGCCGGGGTAGCGCCGTGCTATCCCGGATTTGTGCTATCCTCACCCATTCGCCCGTAACTGTTCGCCAGCTCCGCGCTGCTTTGCTGGTTGTCTACATAGAGGAGGATCCGCGTTGGCCCGTGCGCGTTCCCACCGTCTTTCGTTCGCCAAGATCCCCGAAGTCCAGGAGATACCCGATCTTCTCGGCATCCAGAGAGACTCGTTCGAGGCCTTCCTCGAATCGGGTCTGAAGCAGATGTTCGATGAGGTCTCTCCGATCGAGGACTTCACGGGCAACCTCGCCCTCGAACTCACCGACCATCGTTTCGACGAGCCGCCTCTCTCGATCGAGGAAGCCAAGGACCGGGACTCGAATTACTCGAGGCCCCTGTTCGTCACGGCCCGCTTCCTCAACAAGGAGACGGGTGAGATCAAGGAGCAGCAGGTCTTCCTCGGCGACTTCCCGATGATGACCGACAACGGGACGTTCATCATCAACGGTACGGAGCGGGTCGTCGTGAGCCAGCTCGTGCGCAGCCCCGGCGTGTACTTCGATGGGACACTCGACAAGACGTCCGGTCGCTACCTCTACTCGTCCAAGGTCATCCCCGGACGCGGTGCGTGGCTCGAGTTCGACATCGACAAGAAGGACACGATCGGTGTCCGCGTCGACCGGAAGCGTCGCCAGTACGTGAGCACGTTCCTCCGCGCACTCTCGATCGCCGAGACCGATGAGGAGATCATCGCCCTGCTCGGTGACTCCGAGCTTGTGAGGAACACCCTCGAGAAGGACCCGACCTCGACGAGGGACGAGGCGCTCCTCGACCTGTACCGCAAGCTCCGACCCGGTGAGCTCACAACGGTGGAGTCGGCTCGCAGCCTCATCAAGACGCTCTTCCGTACGCCGAAGCGATACGACCTCACTCGAGTCGGCCGCTACAAGGTGAACCAGAAGCTCGGAGGCGACGCCACGGTCGAGATGCTCGATTCGTATCGCGCCGACGAGATGGGCCTGATCACCGACGAGGACATGGTCAACACGATCAAGTACCTCATGGCGCTCCACGACGGCCGGGAGGGTTACCGCGTCGACGACATCGACAACTTCCAGAACCGGCGCATCCGGACGGTCGGGGAGCTGATCCAGAACCAGATCCGTGTCGGTCTCACGCGACTCGAGAGGGTCGTCCGCGAGCGCATGACGACGCAGGATCCCGAGGCGATCACCCCCCAGACACTGATCAACATCCGCCCGGTCGTGGCGTCGATCAAGGAGTTCTTCGGAACATCGCAGTTGAGCCAGTTCATGGACCAACCGAACCCCCTTGCGTCGATCACGCACCGGCGCCGGTTGTCCGCCCTCGGTCCCGGAGGACTGTCGCGTGAACGAGCAGGCTTCGAGGTCCGTGACGTCCATCCTTCCCACTACGGCAGGATGTGTCCGATTGAGACTCCCGAAGGCCCGAACATCGGCCTCATCGGCTCCTTGGCCTCATATGCGAGGGTGAACCGGTTCGGATTCATCGAGTCCCCCTATCGGCGCGTCGAGAACGGCAAGGTCACGGCGAAGGTCGACTACCTGACGGCTTCCGAAGAAGAGGGCCACATCATCGCCCAGGCGAACGCCCCCCTCAACCCGGACGGATCCTTCACCAACGAGAGGGTTCTCGTTCGGCTGACCGGCGGTGAGGTCGATACGGTCATGGCCGACCTCGTCGATTACATGGACGTGTCGCCGAAGCAGGTCGTCTCCGTCGCAACGGCACTCATTCCGTTCCTCGAGCACGACGATGCGAACCGCGCTCTGA
This sequence comes from Acidimicrobiia bacterium, assembly GCA_035461905.1. Classification (GTDB taxonomy): domain Bacteria; phylum Actinomycetota; class Acidimicrobiia; order Spongiisociales; family UBA5794; genus SZUA-442. The sequence goes on from DATHUV010000053.1 coordinate 9,294, forward strand.
TGGGCTCGAACATGCAGCGCCAGGCGGTCCCGCTCATCACCTCCGATGCGCCCCTCGTGGGCACGGGCATGGAGGACCGCGCCGCGAAGGACTCCGGCGAGGTCATCGTGTCCCCAATCGATGGCGAGGTCGTGCTGGTCTCCGGGGATGAGATCATCGTCAAGGAAGCCGGCGCGAACAAGAAGCACACCTTCCTCCTGAAGAAGTTCGAGCGCTCGAACCAGGGAACGTGCATCAACCAGAAGCCGATCGTCGCCGAGGGCGACAAGGTGAAGAAGGGTGACGCGCTCGCGGATGGAGCTTCGACCGACCAGGGCGAACTTGCACTCGGACGCAACCTCATGGTCGCATTCATGCCGTGGGAGGGCCACAACTTCGAGGACGCGATCATCATCTCGGAGCGTCTCGTCAAGGAGGACATCCTCACCTCGATCCACATCGAGGAGCACGAGATCGAGGCTCGCGACACGAAGCTCGGTGCCGAGGAGATCACCCGTGACATCCCGAACGTCGCCGAGGAGGTCCTCATGGATCTCGACGATCGGGGCATCATCCGGATCGGCGCCGACGTAGGACCCGGTGACTATCTCGTCGGCAAGGTGACGCCGAAGGGCGAGACCGAGCTGACCCCGGAGGAACGTCTCCTCCGTGCGATCTTCGGTGAGAAGGCACGGGAAGTCCGTGACGTATCGCTGAAGGTTCCCCACGGTGAGTCCGGAAAGGCGATCGCGGTCAAGGAGTTCAGCCGTGAGGACGGCTACGACCTTCCTCCTGGCATGAACGAACTCGTTCGGGTCTACGTCGCCAAGCAGCGCAAGATCTCCGAAGGAGACAAGCTCGCCGGCCGGCACGGGAACAAGGGCGTAATCGCCAAGATCCTCCCTGAGGAGGACATGCCGTTCTTCGAGGACGGTACGGCCGTCGACATCATCCTGTCACCGCTCGGTGTCCCGTCCCGAATGAACCTGGGGCAGGTTCTCGAGACGCACCTCGGTTGGGCTGCGGCCACGGGATGGGAGCCCTTCGACGACCTGGAGAGCCCCGCGTCGGGTGGAGCCGAGCCGTGGACGAAGGTCGCGACTCCGGTGTTCGACGGAGCCAACGAGCGTGAGGTCCTCAAGCTGCTCGAGACGTCCCGTGTGAACCGCGACGGCATCCAGCTCATCAATCCCGAAGGCAAGGGGACGCTGTACGACGGGCGCAATGGCGAACCCTTCGACTCGCCGATCACGGTGGGGTACATGTACATCCTCAAGCTCGTGCACCTCGTGGATCACAAGATCCACGCCCGGTCGACGGGCCCGTACTCGATGATCACCCAGCAGCCGCTCGGTGGGAAAGCGCAGTTCGGTGGCCAGCGGTTCGGTGAGATGGAGGTGTGGGCGCTCGAGGCATACGGAGCCGCTTACGCACTCCAGGAACTGCTGACCATCAAGTCGGATGACGTGCGCGGTCGGGTGAAGGTCTACGAGGCGATCGTGAAGGGCGAGAACATCCCTGAACCCGGCATCCCCGAGTCGTTCAAGGTCCTCGTCAAGGAGATGCAGTCCCTCTGCCTCAACGTCGAGATGCTCTCGGCTGGTGAGGAGGTCGAACTGAAGGATCTCGAGGACGACGTGTTCCGCACGGCCGCCTCGCTCGGGATCGACATCTCCCGACCCGAGCGTCCCGACGCCGACTGAACCCCATCGTTACGAGACTTGAGACTGGAGCGCATACGTGGCACAACTCTTTGATGAACTGAAAATCGGTCTCGCTTCCTCGGACCAGATCCGTTCCTGGTCCTTCGGTGAGGTGAAGAAGCCCGAGACCATCAACTATCGGACGCTGAAGCCTGAGAAGGACGGCCTCTTCGATGAGCGCATCTTCGGTCCCACGAGGGACTGGGAGTGCTACTGCGGCAAGTACAAGAGGGTCCGCTTCCGCGGCATCATCTGTGAACGCTGCGGTGTCGAGGTGACCCGTGCGAAGGTGCGCCGCGAACGCATGGGCCACATCGAGCTCGCCGCGCCCGTGACGCACATCTGGTTCTTCAAGGGCGTGCCGAGCAGGCTCGGATACCTCCTCGACATGTCTCCGAAGGAGCTCGAGAAGGTCATCTACTTCGCTGCGTACCTCGTGACCCACGTCGATGCGGACAAGCGCCAGCAGGATCTCCCCGACCTCGAGGAAGCGGCCCGCCACGAACGCCTGCTCATCACCGAGGAGTTCGAGGAGTGGAAGGAAGCTCGCCTGGAGCGCCTCGAGAGCGAGTTGGCCCAGATGGAGGACGCCGGCGCAAAGCCGAACGAGATCACCGCACGCAAGAAGGAAGTCGAACGCGAGATCAAGGATCGTGAGGACAGGGCCACCGTCGAGGTGGAGCTCCTCGACGAGGCCTTCGACACCTTCAAGTCGCTCAAGCCGCGCGCGCTCATCGAGTCCGAGCAGCTCTGGCGTGAGATCGTCGACCGGTACGGCGAGTATTACGTCGGCGGCATGGGTGCTGAGTTCGTCAAGGACCTCATCGTGCGGATGGACCTCAGCGAGGAAGTCGCAAGCCTTCGGGCCGATCTCGAGGCGACGAGCCAGCAGCGCCGCCAGCGTGCGATGAAGCGGCTCAAGGTGGTCCAGCCGTTCGCCGACGGCAAGAACGACCCGTCCGGCATGATCCTCGAGGCGATCCCGGTCATCCCGCCGGACCTTCGCCCGATGGTGCAGCTCGACGGGGGCCGATTCGCGACATCGGACATGAACGACCTCTACCGCCGTGTCATCAACCGCAACAACCGCCTCAAGCGACTGATCGACCTCGGTGCCCCCGAGATCATCGTCAACAACGAGAAGCGCATGCTCCAGGAAGCCGTCGACGCCTTGTTCGACAACGGCCGTCGCGGTCGTGCGGTGACCGGCCCCGGCAGCCGTCCGCTCAAGTCACTGTCGGACATGCTCAAGGGGAAGCAGGGACGGTTCCGCCAGAACCTGCTCGGCAAGCGCGTGGATTACTCGGGACGTTCTGTGATCGTCGTCGGACCCCAGCTGCGGCTCCATCAGTGCGGTCTCCCCAAGATCATGGCGCTCGAGCTGTTCAAGCCGTTCGTGATGAAGCGCCTCGTCGATCTGGACATTGCGCAGAACATCAAGGCAGCCAAGAGGATGGTCGAGCGACGCCGTGCACAGGTGTGGGACGTCCTCGCCGACGTCATCCAGGAGCACCCCGTGCTCCTCAACCGTGCTCCCACGCTTCACCGCCTCGGTATTCAGGCGTTCGAGCCCGTCCTCATCGAGGGCAAGGCCATCCAGCTCCATCCGCTCGTGTGCGAGGCGTTCAACGCGGACTTCGACGGAGACCAGATGGCGGTTCACTTGCCACTCTCGGCTGAGGCCCAGGCAGAGGCCAGGGTGCTCATGCTGTCCTCGAACAACGTGCTGTCGCCTGCGGACGGTCGACCGATCGTGACACCGTCCCAGGACATGATCATCGGCATGTACTACCTCTCGGCGATCGTGCCGGGAACCAAGGGTGAGGGCCGTGCCTTCTCGTCCGTCGACGAGGCCATGATGGCCTACGAGGTTGGTGACATCGCGTTGCACGCCCCGATCAGGCTCCGGGTCGGCGCCCTCGCCGGTGACCCTGCGGTCCATGCACAGCTCAAGCCGCTTCTCGGCGACCTGATCGACGACGAGCCGATCGACGGGTCGGCACTCGCCGACACCACGCTTGGACGCGCGATTCTCAATGGTGCGTTCCCTGACGGATTCCCGTACGTGAACGCCGTGCTGATCAAGTCCGATATCCGCACGCTCGTCGAGGAGGTCATCCACGCCTACGACAAGCCGGACGTCGCGAACACGCTCGACAACATCAAGGAGCTCGGGTTCCACTATGCGACGAGGGCAGGTCTGACGATCGGCCTCCAGGACGTCAAGACGCCGGACGAGAAGAAGGCGATCCTCGCCGACTTCGAGGGGCAGGCGGCGAAGGTCGAGGTGCTGTACCAGAAGGGTGTCATCACCGACGACGAGCGTCGATCGGAACTGATCGAGATCTGGACGATCGCCACGGACAAGGTCAAGGATGCGATGCAGAACACGCTCCAGGCCGATCCGTTCAACCCGATGGACATGATGGTTCGCTCGGGTGCGAGGGGCAACATCATGCAGCTGCGTCAGATCGCGGGCATGCGTGGCCTCGTGGCGAACCCGAAGGGTGACATCATCCCGCAGCCGATCAAGTCGAACTTCCGTGAGGGCCTGTCCGTGCTCGAGTACTTCATCTCGACGCACGGAGCTCGCAAGGGGCTCGCCGACACGGCGCTTCGGACGGCGGACTCGGGGTACCTGACACGCCGCCTCGTGGACGTCTCCCAGGAGATCATCATCCACACGGAGGAGAGCGACGATCCCGGACTCGTCATGAAGGTTCGTGACTCCGAGGGCCGACCCGTCCGCCACTTGCGGAACCACATCTTCGGGCGCGTCCTCGCCGACGACGTCAAGGTCGGCCGAGCGGTCGCTGAGCTTCCCGATGGCCGCAAGCTCAAGGCCGGGTTCATTCTCGACCGAGAGGCGATCAAGGGGATCCAGCAACTCGAGGACGTTCTCGAGGTCCGTGTGCGGTCGCCGCTCACGGACACGTCGAAGTACGGGATCTCCCAGCTGTCCTACGGCATCGATCTGGCAACGGGCGCAATGGTCGAGCACGGCACGGCCGTCGGCATCATGGCGGCGCAGTCGATCGGTGAGCCTGGAACGCAGCTCACGATGCGGACCTTCCATACGGGCGGCATCGCGGGTGAGGACATCACCCACGGGCTGCCTCGTGTCACCGAACTCTTCGAGGCGAGGACACCCAAGGGTGTCGCCATCCTCTCGGAGGTCGGCGGTGCCGTTCGCATCGACATCGATCCCGACACGGGCGAGCGCTTCGTCGTCGTCATCGACGGTGACGAGGAGGTGCGCTACCAGCTCCCTGTCCGTGCGCGACTCAGGGTCGCCGAGGGTGACATCATCGATCCGGGAACCCAGATCACGGAAGGCCCGCTCGATCCGAAGGAAGTCCTGAGCATCCAGGGCGTCCGTGCCTGTCAGCGGTACCTGGTCGATCAGGTCCAGGAGGTGTATCGCTCCCAGGGCGTCGACATCCATGACAAGCACATCGAGTTGATCGTGCGCCAAATGCTGCGGCGGGTTCGGATCGTCAGCCCCGGCGACGGACCATGGCTGCCGGCCGAGCTGGTTGATTCCCAGGAATTCCGGGACACGAACAGGGAACTGGTCGAGGATGGCAAGCAGCCCGCCGAGGGACGCCCAGAGCTCATGGGTATCACGAAGGCATCGCTCGCCACCGACTCGTGGCTGTCGGCCGCTTCGTTCCAGGAGACGACGAGGGTGCTCACGGAGGCTGCGATCAACTCGAAGTCTGACTTCATGCGTGGGCTGAAGGAGAACGTGATCATCGGGAAGCTGATTCCTGCAGGCACGGGATCCGACATGTACCAGGCGATCGAGCCGATGCTCCCCGGCGCATCCGTCCCAACGGCTTCGGCGTTGTTCGGCGACATCGACATCGAGTCCGCGGATGACGCATTGCCCCAGGACCCGGCTGAATGGTTGGCATCGCTCGGTGCGGCGTCACCGGTCAGCGGAGGCGACGGAGGCCTCGACGAAGAGTGACGACGTCACCCTGACAATCGACCGAAGGAGGGACCCACCGGGTCCCTCCTTCGCGATGGTGGGTGATCCTGTGGAACGCCCTCGAACCCTGACCGTTTCGACGACTCCTGGCGGGGGTGGGATCACCAGGCCGAGGTACCCGGAGCGCCCTTGAACGGCCCGTCGATCTCGGACGTGATCCACCCGCCGTAGAAGCCACCTTCCTGGGCTCGCACCGATTCGTCCGCGACGCTGCATCTGTCGACCCTGCCGGGGTAGAAGGCGACCATGCCCCGGAGTTCCTCGAATCCCGGCATCGGGTCCTCGTACCCCCATGCCGCATTCAGGCTCCTCGTCGCTTCGACGGTGAGATCCCAGTAGGAGGCGACCCCCTTGAACTCGCAATGTGTGCGAACCCTCGAGGGAACAAGGACCGCACCCTTCACGGCGTCGGCAGGCACATAGAAGGTTGGTGGGTGCGACGTCTCGAGGACACGAACCGCCTCTGTCGTCCTGACGATGACGACCCCGCCGTGCTCGATCACGATCTCTCGGTCGTCGGACACGACGATCGGTGGACGCGGGTAGCCCCAGACGGACTCTGTCGGTCGATCAGCCATACTGGTGGTACGGCGCGCCGCTACCACTCGGATCACGCGTCGGTGAACAATTCCGGTACAAGGTTCACGAAGGTTATTTCCTTAGTTAAGATGTAAGCAACTTTGTCGAAGGATGGCACGATGACACTGACCGAGGCCCCGACCCGGACCATGATCACCGTCGACGGGAACGAGGCAGCAGCCTCGGTCGCGTACCGGACCAACGAGGTGCTGGCGATCTATCCGATCACCCCCTCATCCCCGATGGGCGAACTCTCGGACGAATGGTCGAACAAGGCGCGCCCGAACGTGTGGGGCAACGTCCCGAGGGTGATCGAGATGCAGTCGGAGGCCGGAGCCGCTGGGACGGTTCACGGAGCGCTCCTCGGGGGAGCGCTGACCTCGACCTTCACCGCCTCCCAGGGCCTGTTGCTGATGATCCCCAACATGTACAAGATCGCAGGGGAGCTCCTCCCCGCCGTGTTCCACGTCGCCGCACGGTCCGTGGCGACGCATGCACTCTCCATCTTCGGGGACCACAGCGACGTCATGGCCACCAGGGCGACCGGTTGGTCGATGCTGGCCTCGAACTCCGTCCAGGAGGCGCATGACCTCGCCCTGATCGCCCAGGCCGCGACGCTCGAATCCAGGGTGCCCTTCGTCCATTTCTTCGACGGGTTCCGGACCTCGCACGAGGTCAACATGATCGATGAACTCTCCGACGACGACATCCGTGCGATGGTCCCCATCGAGCTGGTCCTCGCGCATCGCAATCGTCGACTCGATCCCGATCGACCCGAGCTCCGAGGCACGGCGCAGAACCCGGACGTGTTCTTCCAGGCACGCGAGGCGTGCAACCCGTTCTACGACGCCGTGCCCGACATCGTCCAGGGGGCGATGGACAGGTTCGCCGATCGCGTCGGTCGCCGTTATCGGCTCTTCGACTACGTCGGTGCCCCCGACGCGACCGAGGTCATCGTGATGATGGGCTCGGGAGTCGCAGCAGCCGAGTCTGCGGTCAATGCGATGGTGGGGGCAGGGGAGAAGGTCGGCCTCGTCAAGGTCCGGCTCTTCCGTCCGTTCTCACCAGCGGCTCTCGCAGCCTCCCTCCCCTCAACGGTTCGCACCATCGCCGTGCTCGACCGGACGAAGGAGCCGGGGGCCGTCGGTGAACCGCTCATGCAGGACGTCATGGTCTCCCTCGTCGAGGAGACCCAGGCACGCCGGACGTCATGGTCCGTCGCACCGAGGATCATCGGAGGGCGCTACGGGCTCTCGTCAAAGGAGTTCACTCCTGCAATGGCCGCCGGAGTGTTCGCCGAAGCACGCAAGGAGGAGCCGAAGCGCCGTTTCACGGTCGGCATCGTGGACGACGTCACGCATCTGTCCATCGACTACGACCCGACGTTCGACATCGGCAGCCGCGCTCAGGTGAGGGCGGTGTTCTATGGCCTGGGAGCCGACGGCACCGTCGGAGCGAACAAGAACACGGTCAAGATCGTCGGGGACGACACGAACCTCTACGCACAGGGCTACTTCGTGTACGACTCTCGCAAGTCGGGGTCGATGACGACGTCGCATCTGCGATTCGATCCCAAGCCGATCGAGGCGACGTACCTCATCTCGGACGCAAACTTCGTCGCCTGCCACCACTTCGACTTCCTCGGACACATCGATGTCCTCGCCAAGGCGGAGCACGGTGCAACCTTCCTCCTCAACAGCGTGTACGGGCCGGACGAGGTCTGGGACCACCTGCCACGGGAGGTCCAGCAGCAGATCATTGACAAGGAGCTCAAACTCCACGTCGTCGATGCCACATCGGTCGCGCGGGAGGCCGGACTCGGTCAGCGGATCAACACGGTGCTCCAGACCTGCTTCTTCGCCCTCACCGACGTGCTTCCGATCGATGAGGCGATCGGCTTCATCAAAGGGGCGATCACGAAGTCGTACGCGAAGTTCGGTGACGTGGTCGTCGAGCGCAACAACGCGGCAGTCGACGGCGCAGTCGCCGGACTCCACCGGGTGTCCGTACCCGCAGTGGCGGATTCGCAGGTGACCGTGCGGCGAACCGTCCCCGAGGATGCTCCGGACTTCGTCACGAGGGTCACCGCGATGATGCTCGAGGACAAGGGCGACCTCCTCCCGGTGTCGGCGATGCCCGTCGATGGTGCATTCCCCACGGGAACGACACAGTACGAGAAGCGAAGCATCGCCGTCGAGATCCCGATCTTCGATCCTGAGATCTGCATCGAGTGCGCAAAGTGCGCGCTCGTGTGCCCGCATGCGGCCATCCGCCTCAAGGTGTTCGACGCCTCCGACGTGGTCGATGCTCCTGACTCATTCAAGGTGCGCCAGTTCCGTAGCCGGGACATACCCGATGCGCTGATGACGATCCAAGTGGCACCCGACGACTGCACGGGTTGCTCGGTGTGCGTCGACGTGTGCCCCGCGAAGTCCAAGAGCGAGGTCAAACACAAGGCCATCAACATGAGGCCCAAGCAGGACCATCTCGCGGCAGAGCGCGAGAACTGGGACTTCTTCCTCTCGATCCCGGAGATCGATCGGTCGCTGACGCGACCCGACACGGTCAAGGGTGTCCAGATGCTCGAACCGCTCTTCGAGTTCTCGGGAGCATGCTCGGGTTGCGGCGAGACGCCCTACGTCAAGCTGGTGTCCCAGCTCGTCGGTGATCGTCTGATGGTCGCGAACGCGACGGGATGCTCGTCCATCTACGGTGGGAACCTCCCGACCACGCCATGGCGGACGAACGCGGAGGGTCGCGGTCCCGCATGGGCCAACTCGCTGTTCGAGGACAACGCGGAGTTCGGACTCGGGATGCGCCTTGCCCTCGACGCCGAGATTTCCGAGGCGAGGGATCTCGTCGATCAGCTTGCCCATGACCTGGGCGAGGAGCTTGTACGAGCACTCCTCGATGCCGACCAGTCGACGGAGGCTGGCATCGCCGACCAGCGACGGCGTGTCGCACTCCTCGACGACGTCCTCGAGACCCTCGACAGTGAAGCGGCTCTGCGGCTCAAGGCAGTCTCGGGTTCCCTCGTCAAGAAGAGCGTGTGGATCATGGGCGGCGACGGTTGGGCGTACGACATCGGTTTCGGTGGCGTCGACCATGCCCTGGCATCGGGACTCGACATCAATATCCTCGTGATGGACACAGAGGTGTACTCGAACACAGGCGGCCAGGCGTCGAAGGCGACACCGCGAGGTGCCGTTGCCAAGTTCACGGCCGGCGGCAAGACCACAGGGAAGAAGGACCTCGGCCAGATCGCCATGTCCTACGGCAATGTCTACGTCGCCCAGGTGGCGATCGGCGCCAACAACACCCAGGCCGTGAAGGCGATCGCGGAAGCCGAAGCATACGAAGGCCCGTCGATCGTCATCGCGTACTCGACGTGCATCGCTCACGGGATGGACATGGCGACGTCGATGAGCCATCAGAAGGATCTCGTCGACACGGGGTACTGGCCGTTGTATCGGTACGACCCGCGTGTCGCCGAGGAGGGCAACCATCCCTTCCGGCTCGACAGCAGGCCGCCTTCGAGGCCGTTCGCAGAGATCGCGCTCAAGGAGGCTCGATATGCCGTGCTCTCGAAGGTGAACCCCGATGGCCATGCCGAGCTCATGCGCCAGGCCCAGCAGGACATCGACAATCGGTGGAGCCTGTACGAGGATCTTGCGGAACTCGACCGGATCCAACCGGAACACATGACGGATCAGGAGGTCGAATGATGACGGCGGATCTCTCGACGACGTACCTGGGTTTCAAGCTGAAGAACCCGCTGGTCGCGTCCGCATCGCCGATGACGGACAACGTGGAATCCCTCCTTGCACTCCAGGAGGCCGGGGTGGCGGCCGTCGTGCTGCCCTCGTTGTGGGAGGAGCAGATCGAGCATGAGGCCCTCGAGATGCAACGGCTGTACACGCTGACCTCGAACAACTTCGCAGAGTCGCTCTCCGGGTACTTCCCCGAGTTCGACGACTACGGGACGAGGACGGAGGCGTATCTGGAGCACCTCATCGCAGCGAAGGCCGCGCTCGAGGTTCCCGTGATCGCCTCCCTGAACGGGACGACACGAGGTGGCTGGGTGCGATATGCCGGCAGGATCGAGGAGTCCGGCGCCGACGCCCTCGAGCTCAACATCTACCTGATCACGACGGATCCGAATGCCACCGGAGAGGACGTCGAGAAGCGCTACCTCGATCTCGTAGAGGCGGTCCGCGCCAACGTGTCGATACCGCTCGCCGTCAAGATCGGTCCGTATTTCTCGTCGACGCCGAACATGGCGCGCAAGCTCCAGGAGGCGGGCGCGGACGCTCTGGTCCTCTTCAATCGCTTCTTCCAACCGGATATCGACCTCGAAACGCTCGAGGTGGTCCCACGAGTGAACCTCTCGCCCCGATCGGCGTTGCTGCTTCCGTTGCGGTGGATCGGGATCCTGCGTGGCACCGTCCCCCTCGACATGGCCATCACGTCCGGCGTCCACACCGCGGAGGATGCGCTCAAGGCCGTCCTCGTCGGCGCAGACGCGGTGATGATGGCGTCCGCCCTCCTTCGGAACGGACCTGGGCACGTCGGAACCATGCTCACCGAGATGCAGGAGTGGCTCGACGAACACGAGTACGAGTCGATCGAGCAGATGAAGGGGTCGATGAGCATCGGGTCGTCCCCGAACCCGGACGCATTCGTCAGGGCGAATTACATGAAGATGCTCACGACGTATACGACGAACCCCAACTGACTCGCTCAGTCTGACGGGTACGTCTCCGGAGGCTGCCACAGCTCGATGCGGTTCCCAGCCGGGTCGGTGACCCATCCGAAGTCGCCGTATGCGTTGTGCTCCTCGCGATCGTCGACATCGCAGCCGTTTGTGCGCAGCTGTGCGAGCATCGCGGCGAGGTCCCTCACGCGGTAGTTGATGACGAACGGCGGCGTCGGACTGCCGAAGGATGTTGCCGTCATGGGGTAGGCCGTCCACACGACGTGGGTGCCGCCTGCGTCGTCCTCGTGGCGGAGCGGGAACATAGAGCCCCACCACGCTTCGTCGATGGCGATCCCGAGGTTGTCCCTGTACCAGCCGGCGAGGGCGGATGGATCCGAGGATCCGATGAACACCCCTCCGATACCGAGTACCTGCTCCATGGTCGACCTCCTCCGTGCACAAGAGACGCCAGCCGCGGCCACTCGGGATTGGGATGGGTGCTCATGTCGCGCACTACCTTCCGTCCATGCTCCGGTTCCCCCTGTTCGGGATCCCTGTCGGGGTCCACGCGACCTTCCTCTTCGTCGCGCTGCTCGGCGCCACGGCATACCGTGGATGGGACATCGCGTGGTGGACCGCCGCTGCATTCGTGGCCATCCTCCTCCATGAGCTCGGTCATGCTCTCAGCGCCCGAGCGTTCGGCGCGATGGGCATCTCGATCACCCTCTACGGTCTCGGGGGCCTGACGTCGTACAGCCATGGCCGCGAGATGTCCCATGGCCGGTCGTTCCTTGTGTCCGGCGCCGGATCGTTCACGGGGATCGTCGCTGGAGGAGCTGTGTGGTACCTCGCCTCGATCGGCACATTCGACGGTGCCTCCGACCCGGTCGTTGTACTCGTCAACTCGTTCGTGTTCACCGCGCTCGTGTGGGGAGTCCTGAATTGGATCCCGATCGTTCCGTTGGACGGAGGTCACATGGTCGTGCACCTCGTATCGATGTTCAACGAGGAGCGGGCACCCTTCATCGGCCAGATCATCACGTGGATCGCTGTTGCGATCGTCGGTCCCATCGCCTGGGTCAACGGTTACAGGTTCGCCGTGCTCATCCTCGGGTTCTTCGCCTTCATGGGTCTCCGCGACTATCGCGACGGCGTCGAACGAAAGAGGGCGGCCGCTCGAACGGTCCCCGGATCCGGTCAACCCGACGAGGCCAGGACTGCAAAGCATCCTGACGCCGCGGACAGTCGGTACCCGTCTTCTCGCGACGACGAGCCGGACTTTCCCATCTGAGGAATCCCGTTCGGAGAGGGCTCAGGCGGTAGGTGGTGCCGAGTAGGCGCCCTGGGCGACGGCGACGAGACGATCGGGCTCGCCGTCCATCCACAGCTCCACCGTTCCGACGATGCGCCTGGTCCCGACCGATTGGATCCGCGCCCGTGCGAGGAGGTCGCCGTCTCGGGCGGGTCGGAGGAAGCGAATCGAGAGTTCGCTCGTCACCGCCATGGGCTCGATTCCGATCACGCTGAAGGATGCGAACCACAGGGCAGAATCCGCAAGGGTGAACATCGTCGGGCCGCTGATGTATCGGCCCGGCCGAAGCGCATCCTCGTCGAACGTCCACCTGGCTGTCGCCGTTCCGCTTCCGATCGATTCGCACCTCACACCAGCCGCTGAAACTGCTGGATAGGCGGAAGCGACGAACGCGTCGATGTCTTCGGTGGATGGCATTTGCATGCCACAGGACGCTAGCCGATGCGCGAGGTGACCCGATTCGGTGGTAGGGTCCCGTACGAGCGGTGGTCGGTGGCCTGCTGGTCATCCCGTTTTGCGCGTTAGGAAACGCGTGGGATATACTCCGCCCTGGTTTTTCCCAGCCGAACCCGCCGGTACCCGGAGGCGTCCTCGGGCGCTGTTGTGCCGGAAGAGGTTCACACAAGGGATCGGTCCTGCTGTGTGATCCGCAGCAAGGCCGATTTTCGTACGTCAGGAACTCCGATACCCGGGTCTCGGGTCGGGGTGCGCCGAAGAGAGAGACAGAGCAACAGTGCCAACCGTACAGCAGCTGGTCCGACAGGGCCGGAAGCCGAAGCCGAAGAAGCAGAGAACCGTCGGGCTCGCCGGATCTCCTCAACGACGCGGCGTATGCACGCGGGTGTACACCGTGACGCCGAAGAAGCCGAACTCGGCGCTTCGCAAGGTCGCCCGCGTACGCCTGTCCTCCCAGATCGAGGTCACTGCCTACATCCCCGGCGAGGGCCACAACCTCCAGGAGCACTCGATCGTCCTCGTCCGTGGCGGGCGTGTGAAGGATCTCCCCGGCGTCCGGTACAAGGTCATCCGCGGAGCGCTCGACGCCGCAGGTGTCGACGGCCGCAAACAGGCACGATCCCGCTACGGAACGAAGAAGGAGTCGTAACCCATGCGTCGCGCTCCCGCAGAGGTCCGAAGGCTCGATCCTGACCCGATCTACCAGTCCATCCTGGTGACCCAGGTCATCAACAAGGTGCTGCTCAAGGGCAAGAAAGGCGCTGCGCGCCGCATCGTCTACACGGCGATGGACATCGTCGAACAGCGCACCGGATCCGATCCACTCCCCACGCTCAAGCGGGCGATCGACAACGTGCGCCCCACGCTCGAGGTCCGGTCGCGACGCGTCGGAGGCTCGACCTACCAGGTGCCTGTCGAGGTACGTCCCCGCAGGGCACAGACCCTCGCCGTGCGGTGGCTCGTCGAGTTCGCACGCAAACGGCGTGAGAAGACGATGGCAGAGCGCCTCGCAAACGAGATCCTCGATGCTGCGAACCGCACCGGTGCCGCAGCAAAACGTCGCGAAGACGTCCACAAGATGGCGGAGTCCAACAAGGCCTTCGCCCACTACCGCTGGTAACCACACATGGCACGCACCATCCCACTCGAGACGATCCGCAACATCGGAATCATGGCCCACATCGACGCGGGCAAGACGACGACGACCGAGCGCATCCTCTACTACACGGGCCGCACCTACAAACTCGGTGAGGTCCATGAAGGCGCGGCCGTCATGGACTGGATGGAGCAGGAGCAGGAGCGTGGTATCACGATCACCTCTGCGGCCACGACAACCCAGTGGAATGACCATACGATCAACATCATCGACACCCCTGGTCACGTCGACTTCACCGTGGAAGTTGAGCGATCACTGCGCGTCCTCGACGGCGCAGTCGCCGTGTTCGATGCAGTTTCGGGCGTCGAGCCCCAGTCCGAGACCGTGTGGCGCCAGGCGGACAAGTACGGCGTACCCCGCATCTGCTTCATCAACAAGATGGACCGCATTGGCGCAGACTTCTTCGCATCCATGCAGTCGATCGTCGACCGCCTCGGGGGCAACCCCGTTGCCATCCAGATCCCCATTGGGGCCGAATCGGATTTCAGGGGCGTTATCGACCTCGTCGAGATGAAAGCCATCCTGTGGCACGACGAGGATGGCAAGGAACGGGAAGTGACGAGCATCCCGGAAGAGTTCCTCGACGAGGCACGGACCTGGCACCACAAGATGCTCGACGTCGTGGCATCCGAGGACGAGGCGCTCATGGAGAAGTACCTCACAGAGGAAGTGCTGACTCCTGCCGAGATCCGCTCCGTCATACGCAAGGGAACGATCGCTCGCGACTTCGTCCCGGTCATGCTCGGTAGCGCTTTCAAGAACAAGGGCGTCCAGCCCCTCCTCGACGCCGTCGTGGCCTACCTCCCGAGTCCCGTCGACCTCCCCCCGATGGAAGGTTTCAAGCCCGGCAAGGAGGACGAGACGATCGAGCGCAAGGCATCCGACAACGAGCCGTTCTCGGCCCTTGCCTTCAAGATCATGTCCGACCCTTACGTCGGCAAGCTCACCTACCTCCGGGTGTACTCCGGACGCGCCGACAAGGGCGACTCGGTGGTCAACTCCACCACGGGAAAGAAGGAGCGCTTCGGTCGCCTCCTGCGTATGCATGCCGCCAAGCAGGAGGACATCGACGAGATCATGACGGGTGACATCGTCGCCGCCGTCGGGATGAAGAACACCCGGACCGGTGACACGCTGTCGTCGGCGAGCGACCCTGTCCAGCTCGAGTCGATGACCTTCCCCGAGCCTGTCATCTCCGTGGCGATCGAGCCGAGGACCAAGGGTGACCAGGACAAGCTCGGCAACGGGCTCTCGCGCCTCGCCGAGGAGGACCCGACCTTCAACGTCCGCTCGGACGAGGAGACGGGTCAGACGATCATCGCCGGCATGGGCGAGCTCCACCTCGAGGTCATCGTCGATCGCCTGTTCAGGGAGTTCAAGGTCGAGGCGAACGTCGGGCGACCCCAGGTGGCGTACCGAGAGACGATCAAGAAGCCTGTCAGCAAGGTCGATGCGAAGTTCAAGCGCCAGACGGGCGGTTCCGGAATGTATGGCCACGTGGTCATCGACCTCGAACCCATGGCCCCTGGCGAAGGTTTTGAGTTCGTGGATGCCGTCAAGGGCGGCAACGTCCCCAGGGAGTACATCCCGGCGGTGGAGAAGGGCATCCGCGAGGCACTCGAGGGAGGAATCCTCGCCGGATATCCCCTCGTCGACGTTCGAGCACGCCTCATCGACGGGTCGTCACACAATGTCGACTCGAATGAGATGGCATTCAAGATCGCCGGATCGATGGCGCTCCAGGAAGCCGCGAAGGCCGCAGGCGTCAAGCTGCTCGAACCGATCATGGAGCTCGAGGTCGTGACCCCTGAGGACTACATGGGTGACGTCATCGGCGATCTC